>JAKALR010000020.1 GCA_021824045.1 bacterium
GGCGGCATCTTTCACGGCGTTCACGAATGCCGTGTCCGATATCGGATCGGAAAGCGTCGTATTCCCGATGGTAGCTTTCTGAATCACGTCGCCGGTTTGCAGCCCCGCCGCGGCCGCCGGAGAACCTCTTTCGACATTCACGATCATGAGATGGGCGGGCGTGCCGGTGATCAAGACAGCGGCGAGCATAACCCAACCGAGCACCAAGTTCATCGCGATACCCGCCAAAACCACGAGCGATTTCTCCCAAAACGGCTTATTGAGAAACGCGTCCGGATCTTCGCTTTTTTCTCCGTCCTCGCCGTAGAGTTTCACAAAACCGCCGAACGGCAGCGCGTTCACGCTGTACAATGTCTCCCCTTTCCGTTTGCCGAAAAGCCGCGGTGGAAATCCGATGCCGAACTCTTCGACTTTCATTTTTAAAAATTTAGCGACTGAAAAATGGCCGAATTCATGCCCTAAAATGAGAAGCGCCAAACCCAGAATGACCAGCACGATATCCATCACCCCAATTATAAAAGATAACAACGGAAATAAATAGATATCCAGCAGATATGCCCTATTACTACTCTACCTCTCTATTTATATCCGCGAATATCCGCTTCTCTATTCCTCTATTTCCTTGATCTTGTTTTCTAAAAGCTTTTCTATTTCCGCGTTTGTCTTGTCTATTTCCTTCTGAACGCCTTCTTTCAGCTTGAACTTCTGATCCTCGCCGACGCCGCCCGCATCGAATGCCGTTTGGATATCCCTGTTCGCTTCGTCCCGCGCGTGCCGCACCTGGATCTTGTGCTCTTCCGTCGCTTTCTTTACGTATTTGATCAACTCTTCCCGCCGTTCTTGGCTCAGTTCCGGAAGATTAATTTTGATCGAGTTACCCGATACGTTCGCCGAAAGTTTCAGAGTCGACGCCTCAATCGCCTTTACGATGAGCGGAATGGCATTCTGGTCCCAGACCTGGATGTCGATCTCCCGCGGCGGATGGACCCCGATCGTCCCCAACTGCTTCACGGGCAGAACCTGTCCGTAGTAATCGACTTTAATATCCTCGACGAGAGCGGTTTGGGGCCGGGATGTCCGCACGCCCGCGTACATTTTCTTCAGTCCGGCGATGATTTCGGCCCCGTCCTTTCTTATTTTCTCGATTTGCTGTTCAGCCATAAGGGTTTATTTCTTCAAAACCGCGTCGATAACCTTCTTCTGCAGTTTCATGTTCAAATTATACCTTTTATACCGCTTGATGAACACCTGCCGTTCCAGGAGCCATGAAAGGAGCTTGCGGTTTTTTACGACGCCGTCTTCGGCAAGCCGCGCAATTTCGTTCGAAACCTCATCGAGGAGACTTTCTTCTTCTTCGAGTTTCGGGCGCTTTTCGATCGCCGCGACCGCTCTGCCAAATCTGCCGAATGAGGCGGCGGCGATTTTTCGAGCTTTCGCTTCGTCCACCTGGTAGTTCTTTTGAAGTCCTTCCTGGATGGCGGCGGCCGAAAGATTCGGGAAATAAATCTTCTCGACCCGTGAAAGCAGTGCGTCAAAAAGGTCCCGTTGGTCGGTCGACAGGAAAATGATGAGTGAGCTCCGCGGCGGCTCCTCCACAATCTTGAGGAGCGCTCCCTGGGCTTCGCGCGTCAAACTCGCGGCATCATCCACGATGGCGGTACGCCGCGGGGAAATCAGCGGACGCTGGTACAGGAATTCCTGGATCTTCAAGACCTCATCGATGCCGAGCGTTCCCCCGTTTTCGGGACGTACGACAAGCGCGTCGATGAGCGGCCGCCCGTCGGAGGGGTCGGCATTTTCCAGAAACGCGGCGAGAAACGAAGCAAACGTGAATTTGCCGATTTCCGGTTCGCCGTAGAACAGGTACGCGTGGGCGAGATCGTCTTTTTCGATGAGTTTTTTGAAAAGTTCGATTTTATCGTCGTAGCCGAAAGGATGCATAGAATTCCCAATTCTCAATTTACAATTTTCATTGAATTTTCAAAGAATTAATTTTCAAACGTTTATAACATTGAAAATTGAGCATTGATTGAAAATTTACTTTCTACCTTTTGTTCAAAAGCGTCCGCTTGTAGACGTCCAGGTGGCTCAAGACCATTGCGGTCCCCTTCGCCACGCAGAGGATGGGATCTTCGGCGACGTATGCGGAAACGCCGAGCGACCGCTTGATGAATTCCTCGAGATCGCGGAGCTGCGAGCTGCCGCCGGAAAGAATGATTCCTTTTTCCATGATGTCTGCGGTAAGCTCCGGCGGTGTCACGTTGAAAACCGACTGAATCGCGCTCATGATCTCAACCAAATGCTGATTGATGGCTTCGGCGATCTCATTCGAATTGATGATGAGGTCTTTCGGAAGGCCTGATCCGAGATCACGTCCCCGTATCTTCATTTCCGTTTTGTTCCTGAGGGGCAGCGCCGTGCCGACGGTGATTTTGATGTTCTCCGCAGTTGTCTCGCCGATCGCGAGGTTATATTTTTTCTTGATGTATTCGCTGATGGACTGATCAAATTTGTTTCCCGCCACCCGCAAGCTGTGCCACGTGACGATGCCGCCCAAGGATATGACGGCCACCTCGGTCGTGCCGCCGCCGATATTCACGATCATGTTTCCCTCCGCCGAATGAATCGGAATGCCGGCACCGAGGGCCGCGAGAATGGGTTCTTTCACGGGATACGTGTCCCGTGCGCCCGCTTCCTTGGCCGCGTTGATGACCGCCCGATATTCAGTGGACGTGATCCCCGCAGGAACGGAAACCACAACGTCGGGCCGCCATATATTGAACGGCCCTACGCTCTTCGAGATAAAATATTTGAGCATCGACTCGGTGATGTAATACTCGGCGATGACGCCGTCCTTCAAGGGCCGGTAGGTCACGATATCGTCCGGTGTCCTTCCCACCATTTCTTTCGCTTCGGCGCCGACGGCCAAAACCGTATTGTCGGGCTTGCTCAAAGCAACGACCGTCGGTTCATTGATGACGATTCCTTTTTTCGGCAAAAAGACCAACGTGTTCGTCGTTCCCAAATCTACTCCTATTTTTCTGGTAAACATATTTTGTAAAATATTAAATCCTAAATAATATCGAAGTCCGAATGCTCAAAATAACAAACGCAACGTTTTGAATTTGGTATTTTGGTCATTGAATTTTGTTTAGAGTTTAGGATTTGGTGATTAGGATTTCCTTTCTATGTCGGCGCCTAAATTTCTTAGTCTTTCGTCAATCTGTTCATATCCCCGGTCCAGTTCCGCGATGCCCCGGATGGTCGACGTCCCCTCGGCGACCACGGCGGCAATAACGTGGGCGATTCCCGCGCGGATGTCCGGAACGGTGAGTTCCCTTCCGTGAAGCTTGGTGGGACCCGTAATGACCGCGCTGTGAGGACTCAGAGAATCCTTGAAGCGGCACGGCAAATCACCCAAGCATTCATTCCCTACTCTAATATTTGCTCCCATGAAATTCAAGTCCTTGGTGTACCCGAAGCGATCCTCATAGACGGTCTCATGGACGACGGACGCCCCTTCGCTTTGCGTCAGGAGCACCGTGAAGGGCTGCTGCCAATCGGTCATGAAACCCGGGTGCGTGTCGGTTTCGATTTTGAGGCCCGTGAGCGGCCGGGCGCGCCAAAACCGGATGCCGTTTTCCCGCACGTCGTATTCTCCTCCGACCCTCCGGATGCTGTTTAAAAATGTTATCAAGTGCTCCTGCTCCGCGCCTTCGACGAAAATATTTCCTTCCGTCGCGACGGCCAAGCACGCGAACGAAACCGCTTCGTTTCGGTCGTTCATGATCCGGTGCCTGAACCCCTTGAGCTTTTCAACGCCGTAGATTGAGACCACCCGATTCGTTCCGAGCTCTATGATGGCTCCCATTTTTTGGAGAACTTTTATCAAATCGAGGATCTCGGGCTCGACGGCGGCATTGCGGAGAATCGTTTTTCCCCGTGCGAGGACCGACGTCATGATAACCTGCTCAGTTGCCCCGACGGAAGGATATTTGAGGGTTATTTCAGTTCCTTTCAGACCGTGGGGAGCCCGCGCCTTATAGGAATGCTCGGTCGTTTCAACGTCAGCTCCCAGAAGTTTCAAGGCTTCCACATGCATGTCAACCGGCCGCGGGCCGATCTTGTCGCCGCCCACAATCGGCACCTCTCCCTCCCCCGCGCGCGTGAGGAGCGGCCCCAAGGCCAGAATCGGGATCCTGTTTTTTCTGCTCAAGGTTTCAACCTTGGTGTTGGTTATCGCTTTCGTCCGTATCGTGACGGTTGAACCGTCGACGGCGACGTCGCTTCCCAGGATCTTGCAGAGTTCAATGACAATCCTCGTGTCCCCGATATCCGGGAAATTTTCCAGAACGCATTCCTCGTCGGTCAAGAGCGAAGCGACCAGGATCTTCGTCGCAGCGTTTTTTGCACCGGCGAGCTTGACGGTTCCCTCAATGGGTTTTCCCCCCGTCACGATGAAATGTTCGTCGGTTGAATTTGGCATTTTAGCTTCCCCCGTATTATAGTTACATTGCCATGAATTTGAAAGCGAGGAGGTTTTTTTTCTATCTTTTTATCGCTATTTTTCTCGTCGGCGGGGCCTACCTGATCGTTTCCGCCCAGGGATTGGTTTTCGATTTTCACACCCTGAGCTTCTCGCGGACCGGCGGCATTTTCCTGGACTACGCACCCTCTGAGGCCCAAGTGCGGGTCAACGGGACAATCCACGAATACTCAAGCGTCATCGATACGCTCTTCGGAAGCGGTGTTTTTTTGAACAACCTCGTTCCCGGCGATTACCGCCTGGAGGTGAGTTATCCGGGATATTCGCCGTGGGAAAAAACGTTGACGGTTGAGCCGGGTGTCGTTACCGCCGCTTCCTTCATCGTCCTCTGGCCCGTCGATTGGGGCGCGAAGAAAATTTCCGATCAGAAAGTATCCGACTTCTGGCTCACGGGAAGCGGCCTCATTCTGAAGACCGGCGCAAACACCCTTTCCTTCGGCGACAAGCCGATCAAAGGCGACTCTGTGTTCTTGAGCGATACCGGGAAAAACACGGTGGTGACCGGCAATGCCAAAGGATACTACCTCGTGAATCTTGCGGTCGCTTCTTCCGCGATACCGATTGAACTGCCCGCGGCGGCGGATGTCACGGATTGGTTTTTCCACCCCTTCGATCAGAACGCCGTTTTGGCCGTCGGAAGCAAAGCCGTCTATTCCGTGAACACCGCGACGGGGAAAGCGATCAAGCTCTACACAATCAACGGCAATCAATATTCCTATAAGAACGGCAATGAACTGTTCATCGCCCAAAAGGACGGGAGCGTGTTCTCGGCAAATCCGTTCCTTCAAACCGAAGTCACGATGCCGACGGGCATAACGGACGGGATCACGGAAATGCGGAGCAACGCTGACGGTGATCGCCTTTACCTCGTGGACGCGAGCGGCAAATTCTACGAATACGATCGATCCAACGGGACATCCGTCCCGTGGGGAACTCTTCCGGGTGCGATTGAAAAAGTTTCTCCCGCCCTCGACGATACCCGTCTCGCGCTCATTTCGAAGAACGGCTCGCTTTCGATACTCTCCGTGAACGACTTTAAGATGGACACCGAGATCACCCGGGGCACGCTCTGGCAGATCAGCGCCGCGGCGCCGGTAACCGACTTCATGTGGATTCCCTCCGCTCCGAACTACGGCCTTCTCCTCGAGAACGGGAACATGGTCGTGAGCGAACTCGGCACGGCAAAACCGCAAAATCAATACGAGGTGGCGAGCGGAGTTTCAAAAGCGCTCGTCAACGGCACGACGCTCTACTTCGTGAAGAACAGCTCCCTCTTTGAGATCAACCTGAAGCAGAAATAGCGAGATCGGGTGTCTTATTCTCCTCGCGGACCCGCGTCGGTCCGCCCCAGCCGGCGGTCCGCGCTTATCCTCGCCCTCGCTCCCCTTCGACTTCGCTCAGGGACCGTGCCCGCTCGGTCTCCGAATGGTCCGCTCGAAAAATAAGGCACCCTCCCTTCAAGATAAAAAAAGTAAGAGTAGAAAGTATTTGGTTTATGAACGATTTATTTGAGGCTGTTTCAAAATCCCCGAGCAACGAGGAAGGAATGAACAAACTATCGCTGCCTGAATCCCGAGCTGTCTTCACTTTTTCCCATATGGGAAAAAGTGAAGACACGAGGTTGAGTTCGATAGAGTGAAGACACGAGGTTGAGTTCGATAGTTTGTGGTTTTATTCCGACGAGGAGCGGGGAGGATTTAAACAGATGAGAACTTTAGTGAAGAAATTAAATACTTTCTACTTTAAAATCTCCCCAGCAGTGGCGCAAGAGAAAACCCCGCACGAGCGGGGTTTTTGTTATCTCTTCTCCACTGTTGCGTCGTTTCGCTCCTTAACAACCCTCGGTTTTTAATATTTTCCTACACGGGGAGGAACTCATTCCCCGTTCCTCCCCGACCCCCTCCATCCCAGCAGTGGCGCAAGAGAAAACCCCGCACGAGCGGGGTTTTTGTTATCTCTTGCGCCACTGCTGGGGTCTCCTCGCCTTGCGCAAACCGTATTTCTTTCGTTCCACCATGCGCGGATCCCTCTTCAGGTATCCGAGCGTCTTCAAAGGCGATCGCCAGAGCGGGTTCATCGCGACGAGTGCACGGGCAAACCCCAGCCGAATTGCTTCCGCCTGGGCATTCACTCCTCCGCCGAGAACTTTGATCTCGGCCGCGTATCCTTTGAGAGAAAGTGTTTTGAACGGGGCTTTCGCGACGTTTTGATATTTTTTCAACGGAAAATATTTTTCAATCTTCTTTTCGTTGATTACTACTTCAATCTCGTCGTCTTTCGGACTCTTCTTGACGAAGACCCGTACCCGGGCAATGGCCGTTTTCCTCCGGCCGATCGCCTCGATGTATTTTTCTTTTACTTCCGCTGTTTTCGTTTTCTTCGGTGGCATATTAGTTTTCAATAACCAATCTCTTCAACCTTTTCGCCGCCAGTTTGTTCTTGGGCAACATCAGCCGCACGGCGTGCCGCAAAACCCAGGCCGGTTTCTTTTTGAAAACGTCCGCGAACTTATTCTCTTTCAAGTGGCCCAACTGTCCGGCGTGGCGGTAGTAAATCTTCATATCCGCTTTTCTCCCCGTCAGCACCAGCCCCTTCGCGTTTTTCACGACGACCGTGTCTTCCCCTTCCAAACGCGGGTTATACCGCGGAGAATTTTTTCCCTGGAGGATTCCCGCGATTTCGGAAGCCAGTCTTCCCACTTTTTTGTTCTTTGCGTCGATAACGTGTTCTGCCATGAATTTATCCCGTTAGAAATAGTACGCGTACGCCTCGAGCGTTTCGCATAGATTACCGTTGACCATTTTAATTAATTGTTTATTCATATTTTCCAGCATAACTTGCGTACGTGATTTCTAACGGGATTTATACGAATTCTATTTTCGCCATCTTCGATCCGTCGTTCTTCCGGGGAGCGGCGATCTTCAAAATCCTCAAATATCCGCCTTTCCGCCCCGCGTAGCGCGGCGCGATTTCGTGGTAGATCTTGTACGCCGACTTCTTCGGCAGGTATTTCAAGAGCAATTTCATGCCCGCCAAATCCTGCTTCTTGCCGTAGGTCACGTAGCGCTCGACGAGGGATTTTATTTCTTTCGCCCG
Source organism: bacterium (assembly GCA_021824045.1). Lineage (GTDB taxonomy): Bacteria > Patescibacteriota > Minisyncoccia > UBA6257 > GWB1-50-10 > JAKAHT01. The sequence continues at coordinate 7,643 of JAKALR010000020.1, forward strand.
GGCCTCGGTCGTCACGATGTGCTCGTGGCTCACGAGATTGTTGGCTAAAATCTTCAGGAACGACTTCCGTCTCCCCGTCTTCAGGCCGAATTTTCTTCCTTTATGCAAATGCCTCATCGTTCAATTTTTTAAGGGTTAATTTTTCGCTTTCTTTTTTTCCGGTTTCGATGGTTTTTCTTCCGGTGCGGCCGCGGGGATGACCTCGAGAGCCGTCACTTTTTCAAAATGATCCTTCAAAACATTCGCGGACTTGTGCAGCGCTTCCGAAGGGCTGATCGAACCGTCAGTCTCGATATCGAGCTTCAGGCGGTTGAAATCGGTCCGTTCGCCGACCCGCATGTTCTCGACTTCAAACGAAACTTTGACGACGGGCGAGAAGATGGAATCGATGACGATCGTTCCCACCGACAGCCGCTCCATCTTGCGCGATTCGGCGACGACGTATCCCAATCCCTTTTCAACGACGATTTCCACATCGAGTTCCGCCCCTTTCTTGGTCAGCGTGGCCAAATGCAGATCCTTGTTTAAAACTTTCACGAATGCGTTCTCTTCGATATCCGCGGCCGTCACGGCGCCTTCTCCCTTGCAGTGGAGTTTCATGGTCTGCGGCTCGTCCGCCGTGAAATAAAACCTCACCTTTTTGAGGTTCAGTGAAAACTCAACCACATCTTCGACCATTCCCGGCAGGGTGGAAAATTCGTGATCGACGCCCTTGACCTTGAACTGCGTGATCGCCGCGCCCGGGAGCGACGACAAAAGGACACGCCGCAGGGCGTTCCCCAGCGTCATGCCGAACCCGCTATAGAGACCTTCGACGTGAAAAACGCCGACGTTCCCCTTCTCTGAAACGGTTTTTATGGAAACCGTCTCGCTTAAGTGAGAGTATTTCATATGTTTTATCTTGAATACCCGGTAGTGAAACTGCGATTGCAGTATTTGATTAAATCAAAACCAGACTTATTTTCATAATGACCTTTTTCAATATTATTCTTTTGAATTTTCATGAATGGTTCAAATACTGATTTAATTTTATCGCAGCTCTACTACCGGGAATAAAATTCACCGACCAAGCTGATATCGAAAGAAGTTTGCGCTCCGCCGAAATCCGGTTCGGCGATGCATGTTCCCGACCCGTCCTCCCCCATGGGCTTCAGCCAGGAAGGAACGTCCTTTTGTTTCAATTTTTCGGACAATCCTTCGAATAATTTACCGCCTTTGGATTCGGGTCGTATCGCGATGACATCGCCTACTTTAACACTGTATGAAGGAATTGTCACGCGTTTGCCGTTCACCATGATGTGGCCGTGGGAGACCAACTGCCTTCCGATCCGAGGAGAGCCCGCGATACCGAGGTAATACGCGACGCGATCCAGCCGCCGCTCCAGGATGGAAAATATTTTCGCCGGCGGATTCTTTTTGAACAGGTTCATCGTCTGCCGGTTGTTCAATCCGTAGAGGAACTGCACTTTTTGTTTTTCCTTGAGCTGCCGCGCAAAATCGGAAGGCTGCCGTTTTCTCCTCTGTCCGTGCATGCCCGGCCCGTACGGCTTCCTGACCGTCGCGCATTTGGGCGAATTGCACCGCTCCGCTTTCAGGAAAAGCTTGATGCCGAGCGATCGTTCTTTTTTTTCTTTTATTGGTCTCATACTCTTCTTACTTTCGCGGGCTTGGGACCGTTGTGCGGAATCGGGGTCACATCTTTGATCGCGATAATCGTGAATCCTTTCGCGGCGAACGATCGGACGGCCGAATCTCTGCCGGAACCGACACCGCGGAGATAAATCTCCACCGTCGAGGGCCCGGATTTCTCTATTTTCTGCGCGATGGCTTCCGCAACTTTCGAAGCGGCGAACGGCGTTGCTTTCTTGGGGCCGGAAAATCCGAGGGAGCCGGCAGACATCCACGCGACAACGTTGCCGGTTTTATCGGTCACCGAAATGATCGTGTTGTTATAGGTTGATTGGATGAAAATCTTGCCTTCCAAGAATTTCTGCTTCGAGGGTCCTCCGGACGGCTGCGCGACCGCCTTTTCAACGGATTCATTCTCCTTGATCAATTCTTCTTTTGATTTTTGTATGACTTTTTTCTTTCCCATTTTTAAATCTTTATTTTATATAGTTAAATCTTTCGCTACTTCAGCTCCACCTTCCGCTTTCCGCTGCCGGCGGTCTTCCGGACGTTGCCGCGCACGGTCCGTGAATTGGTTTTCGTTCGCTGGCCCCTGACCGGGAGTTTTCGCAAATGCCGGATGCCGCGATAGGCCTTAATGTCCTTCAGACGCGAAATATCCTGCCGCACTGTCTGGCGCAGTTCGCCTTCCACCTTGAAATTCTTTTCGATGAACGATTGGATCCTGTTCACTTCATCCGGGACGAGATCTTTGGCCCGCTTGTCGGGATCAATCTTCGCCGCCGCGAGGATCCGGGAAGAAACTGCGGGACCTACGCCGTAAATGTACGCCAGGGCGAATTGGATTTTTTTACCGTCGGGTATGTTGACTCCTGCTACTCTCATGGATGGTTATCCTTGTCGTTGTTTATGTTTGGGACTCTTTGAGCAGATAACGTAAAGTTTGCCGTTGCGTTTCACGGTTTTGCAGTTGGCGCAAATTTTTTTTACGGATGCTCTGACTTTCATAGTCTTGTATTACAATCTCCTGACGATTCTGCCGCGCGTGTCGTTTTCGCTCGTCATTTCCATGGTAACCTTGTCGCCGGGGACTACTCGAATCCGGTTCAATTTCAATCTTCCCGCTAAATGGGCGAGAACTTCCTTCTCGCCGCTCGAAGATTGGCACTTGACCCTGAAAAGTAATCCTGGTAACGATTCCACGACGACGCCGGAAACTTGCAGTACCTTTTCTCCCGTTTTCATCAAGTGATTACCATAATATAAAAAACGCCCCTATAAGTCAACCCCGCACCGAGCCAAGCGCTGCAACTCCTGGCGCTTCCAACGTCGTGTTCTTCCGGCTTCAGGATTGAGGAGGATATGTTCAGTTTCTTTTCTATTCTTGAAGATGCCAGCGTTGGGAGCGAAGCGCTTGATCTGGTGACGGGGTCAACCCCGCACCGCCCCCTGCGTTCTGAAAGGAGGGATTAGAGAAACCAACTCTGTCATTTCACCTCGATGATGATATTCGCCGGGTTCTTCGGAACGTTTGAGACCCAGAAGGGCCAGAACGAAACATTCGCCTCCTGGAGCCCCGGCAGCCCGAAAATCGTCGCCTTCAGAGCATCGGCGCTCATTCCCGCTATTGCCGATTTTACCTTGTTGAAATCGATGTTCGGCTCATAGGTGAGGGTTCCCGTCGCAGTGAACGACATCGTGCCCTCCGTGAAATCAGGCGTGGTCGTCGAATAGGAAACGGCGAACTGGTCGATCTTCATGGTTCCGCTCAGATC
>JAKALR010000004.1 GCA_021824045.1 bacterium
TAACGACCCCCTCAACGACCCCCTTTTGGGTCAGGAATTCGTGGTAAAATAGGTTCTGACTGAACGATATAAACGCACCAAAGCAAAAGAGTGTGCTTTATAGCGCACTCTTTTGCTTCTGATGTTTTCTCGACGGAATCGAACCTGAGCGGAGTATAATAAAAACAGGACACCAAAATCGGAGGCATCATGTACACGCGACTGACCAAACGGGAAGAGGAAGAGCTTTTCAAGGCGGTCATTGCCGGCTACCTCAGAAATAAGATCGACCTCGAGATATACCCCAAAGGGATTAGCATTAAAGAGGCGGGGAATCCCGAGGCAAAAGAAATTTTCTTCCCTTTCGACGAACACGACGAAAGGGACCCCCGGTATCCGGAGGAGTGATACCGGAAAAAGTGATGGTGAAGGAGAGGGTTTTGCGCGCAACAAAACCCTCTTATTTGTATTGTCTTTCGATAAGCTTCACTGCTTCCGCGGCGCGGGTTTCCGCTTCTTCCGCGGTTCGCGCTTCCGCGATGACGCGGAGGATCGGTTCGGTATTGGATTTTCGGAAATGGACCCAGTAATCGGGGGCGTCGATCTTCAAGCCGTCGTCGGCGTTCATGTTGAATTTTGCATAATGCCTTTTGATCCGTTGGAGAACATCGCCGTACCGTTCGTTCCCGAGGGTGATTTTCTTTTTGACGATTTCGAATCGGGGGAGCGCATTTTTCAGTTCCGACAAAGTTCCGCCGGACTCAAGGAGATTTTGGAGCGCGAGGGCGATGCCGACCATGGCGTCGCGGCCGTAATGCACTTCGGGGAGAATGACACCGCCGCTCCCTTCGCCGCCGATCTCCGCGCGGACCTTTTTCATTTTTTCCACGACGTTGATTTCCCCGACGGCAGACCGGTATATTTTCCCGTTCCGTCTTTTGGCAACTTCATCCGCGGCGCGGGTCGTCGAGAGATTCACGACGGCAATCCTCTTCTCCCGGGATGTTTTTCGGAAGATGAAATCGATGGCTTGGATGATGGTATATTCTTCGCTGAATGGTTCGCCCCGCTCCGTCACGAGGACGAGGCGGTCGGCGTCCGGATCGACGACGATTCCGAGATCGGCGTGTTCCCGTTTGACGCGTCGCATGACGGCCGTGATGTTTTCCGGGAGCGGTTCCGGTTTCCGCGGGAAAATGCCGGTTGGTTCACAGTTCATGGGAACAACACGGCATCCCAGCGCGCCGAGGAGCCGGGGAACGATGACGGATCCCGAGGCGTTCACCGCATCGAGGACCACCTTGAAATTCCTTTTCCCGATCGCCTCCGGATCGATCGCCCGTATCGCGAGGATGCGTTTCAGATGATCGTTAATGAAGAACGAGCCGTCTTCCGTCGTCCCGATCGATCCGTTGCGCGCGACCCTCGTCCCTTTCTCGGCCAGGCGGAAAAATCTTTTATTTTCAGAAGCGTTTAAGAAAACGCCGTTCCGGTTCACAAATTTCAACCCGTTCCATTCTTGTGGATTGTGGCTCGCGGTCACGATGACGCCCCCCGCCGCGTTCGAGTGTTCGACGGCGAGCTGTACCGTCGGCGTCGGACAAATGCCGATGTCTACAACTCGGCGGCCGCTCGCGACGAGCGTCCTCCTCAAAACGTCGTGGAGCTCTGCGCCGTGATGCCTGCCGTCCCGGCCGATGATTATTTTCCCGGGTCCCGGAAAATGCGCAAAGGCCTCGGCATATTTCACGACGACGTCCGGCGTGAGTGTCGTTCCGACCACTCCCCGGATCCCCGAAATGCTCGCGATAAGTTCTTTTTTCATTTGTCAGCACTCTCAGTTTACCCCCACACCTATCGGGGAGCAATGTGTTTTGGTGCCTCTGGAGATATTTCGACGATTTAGTATGAATCTCCCCGTGGGTTAATTGGCTGGGTTGTAATAATCCACCCCCCGATAGGTGTGGGGGTTTACCCCTTACGTCCGGAGATTTACTATAGAGGGAAAGGTGCCATGAAGAAAAAAGAAGACTTCACGCAGTTCAGGATCAAGAAAAACGTCAAGCTTGCTCCGCTCGCGACTTTCCGGATCGGGGGAACGTGCGATTATTTCACCGTGGCGGAAACGCCCGAGAAATTTATCGCCATCGCCGAGTGGGCGAAGAAAAATGGCCTGCGGCTCACCCTGTTCGCCGGGGGGAGCAATGTGGTCTTCCCGGATGAAAAGCTCAAGGGCCTCGTCTTGCGGTTCCTCGGCGGGAAGATGTCGTTCGAAGGGAATGAATGTGTCGTGGACGGCGGTGTTCTCCTCGGCGACGTCATCAGGAAATCGGTGAACCGCGGTCTTCGCGGACTCGAGACGCTCTCCGGGATACCGGGGACGATTGGGGGAGCGGTTGTCGGAAACGCGGGTGCGTACGGCCATGCCGTCGCCGAGGCCGTCCATGACGTGGAGATTTGGGACGGCGCGAAGCGGCGGTGGATTCCGAGGGATCAATGCCAATTCGCCTACCGGGAGAGCGTTTTCAAGAAAAAGCCGTTCCTGGTTCTGCGGGTCAAATTGAAATTCAAAAAGGGGAACGCGGCCGAATTGAAAAAGATTTCGAGGAGCATCATAACAATACGGGAGAAAAAATATAAACCCGGCATCAAATGTCCCGGCAGCTTTTTCAAGAACGTGCTCGTCAAAGATGTTGCTCCGCGATCACTCGCGGCAATCGACCGCACAAAGATCATCGAGGGGAAAATTCCGGCGGGGTATCTCCTGGAGTCGATCGGCTCGAAGGGGATGCGCGTCGGCGGTATCGCGATTGCGAATTTCCACGGGAATCTGTTCGTGAACCGCGGTAGAGCGAAAGCGTCCGACGTGAAAAAGCTGGCCGACATCCTGCGGAAAAAGGTCCGCGCGAAATTTGGCATCACCCTTGAGGAGGAAGTGCGGTACGTGTAGGGGGTGATTCCGATTTCGTTTCCCCATTGAAGAAGCTTACGGAAGCGAAAAAGCTCGGTTCCGCCCTCGTGGGCGGATTTTTCGCTGAGAAGCAGCGGGCTCTTGCCGCTGGAGCAAGAGAACCGCGATTCTGAAAGACGCATGCGCTTGGACACCGTGCCTGCTCGGACTCCGAACGGTTTGCTCTGCAAAATCGGAATCACCATCGCCAGGTTGAAAATTAGCCATTATAATAAGTACGATATGGTTTTCGCTTACCTAGCTCAGAAGTTCTTGTGGAGGATAGTCGATTTTTTAAGGCATTGGTATGTCCGGAGCGCGAAATTGTATTCCAACTACGTTCTCGATAAGTTGCACGACTTCGACAAGATCCTCGCCTGGAAGATAACCCTTCAGAATCTTTTTACGCCGCTCTATAAGGATTACACGCTCATCGGATACGTCTTGGGGTTTTCCCTCCGGGCGGTCCGCCTCCTCGTCGCCTCGGTTTTTTACGCGGTTGTTTTTGCGGTCGCGATCGTCTGCTATGGCATTTGGCTTCTTATCCCGCCCGTGTTGGTCGCCGTATTTTTAGGTATTCTCCATGGGTAAGGTTTACTTTAAGGATAAAAGGATTTTTCTGAGCCAGATCGAAGATTTCGTGGCGAGACTCGTCGGATATTCGGGGTATGTCGTCCTCGTTGCCGTGACCGCGATTCTGCTGTTGTCCAGGAACGTGAGATTGGAAGCCTTGGGTGTTCTTTTCGCGTTATACCTCATCGATCGGATGATGCATATCGGAGACGGTGAGAGGAATCTGGATGAGGTGCAGAGCGGGAAGGGAAATATGCGGGATGCTTTGGCGCCGTCCTCCTACCGGATCTTGAGTTCCGCGTTCCGGAAGTCCAAGGGGGCGAATGCGAGTTTTTATTTCATCCTGCTGGAATTTTTGATTGAGCGCGATGATATCCGCGAGATTTTGAAGCGCTTGGACATCAAGCCGGATATTTTCCTCAAGAAGGCCGGTGTTGTGTTCGAGGGAAAGGGGAAATTTTCCGGAGACAGCTACCTTCCGGTTTTGGATGGTTTGGTTTCGCAGGCGTATGCGAATGCCCTCGTCCACAACGATTCGTTTATTTACCCGCGGAATCTCTTCGCCGCCGTCTTCGATGTCGGTGATGAAGATTTGGAAAAGGTTTTCATCGCCTCGGGTCTGAAGAAGGAAGATGTTGAATCGGCGGTGGTGTTCGGCAAGTGGAGGAAAATCTTCGGCAAGGCGAGATTTATCCCGAAATCGATCGGCGGGTTCGCCCATCGCCCGGGATTTTTGCGGCATCGGGTCATGAATCGGGCGTGGACGGCAAGGCCGACCCCGACGCTCGACAAGTTCTCGACCGATCTGACCGATTTGGCGCGCGCCCGGGCAGTGGGATTTCTCATCGGGCACCAAAAAGAATATGAAGAGCTTTTGCAGATTATTGCGCGCCCGGGGAAACCAAACGCTATCCTGGTTGGTGAAGCGGGAGCGGGAAAATCGACCATCATCGATCATTTGGCTTTCGCCATCATGAAAGACGAAGTTCCTGAGGTTCTTTTCGACAAGCGTTTGGTTTCTCTCGAAATCGGGAACCTTCTGGCGAATGCCACACCAGACGTTTTAAATGCCAGGCTCCAGGCCATCGTTGAGGAAATCATGCTTTCCGGGAACATCGTTCTCTTCGTCCCCAATATGCATGATCTCTTCAGGACGTCATCGGAAACCGTGAATGCCATCGACGTTATCCTGCCCATCATGAAGGATGCGGCTATCCCCGTCGTCGGGGAAACCTATCCCCGGGAATTCAAGATGTACATCGAGCCCCGGTCCGATTTCTTGGAGCAGTTTGAGGTGGTGCGGGTTGAGGAGATCAGTGAAGAGGAGGCGGTGAAATTCCTCATCTACCAGAGCCTGCTTTTGGAGCGGGAATACCGCGTATTCATGCCGTTCAGCGCCATTAAGGAATGCGCATATCTCGCGAAGCGGTACTTCCACGCAAAGCCGCTGCCGGGGAGCGCCGTCGATCTTTTGAAACAAGCGCTTGCCAAAGCGGTCGAGGGGAAGAAAAAGTCAATCGCCGTCCAAGACATCGATCTGGTGGCCGAGAAACTTTCCCGAATCCCGATTCAGCGGGTTACCGCGAATGAGGCGGCGAAGCTCCTGGGGTTGGAAGACGTCATCCACAAAAAACTGATCAATCAAGATGCGGCGGTCTTGGCGGTCTCGCGAGCGCTCCGGGAATATCGGAGCGGACTTTCGCGGAGAGGCGGTCCCATCGCCACCTTCCTGTTTGTCGGCCCGACCGGCGTCGGGAAGACGGAACTTTCGAAAATACTAGCCGAGGTGCAATTCGGTTCCAAAACCGCCATGCAGCGGTTTGATATGTCCGAGTACCAGGACAAAACGAGCATCTTCCGCTTGATCGGCACTCCCGATGGATCGAAGACGGGAACGCTGACCGACGCGGTATCAGAAAATCCGTATTCCTTGGTGCTGCTCGATGAATTTGAAAAAGCGCACCCCGACGTCTTGAATCTCTTCTTGCAGGTTTTCGACGACGGGCGCCTGACCGACAGCCTGGGGAAGACGGTTGATTTTCAAAATACGATCATCATCGCGACATCGAACGCGAACTCCGATTTCATCAAGTCGGAAATAGAACGGGGGAAAAGCGTCGAAAGCATTTCTGAAGAGTTGAAGAAAAAACTTTCCGACTTCTTCCGCCCCGAACTCCTGAACCGGTTTTCGGACATCGTTGTTTTCCGGGGGCTCAAGGAGGATGAGATCAAGAAGATCGCGGGGCTCTTGATCGATGATTTGAAAGAAACCTTGGGTGAGGAGAAAGGAATTGACATCGTCTACGATGACGCGGTTTTGGGGGAACTCGGCAGGCGCGGCTACGATCCGGTTTTCGGCGCGCGGCCCTTGCGGAAGGTTATTTCCGACAGCGTGAAAAGTGTCTTGGCCGATAAGATTCTCGAGGGGAGCCTTGGAAGCGGGGACAGCGTCGTAATTTCCCTGAAAAACGGCGCATTTGATTTCCAAGTCTCAAAAGATTAATCTTGAGTACGTTCCCATGAAAATTCCGCACTTAAAAATAAGTTTTGGGGAGACGAAGATGAATAAGGTGGTGAAGTTCTTCATCCTTTCCGACTACCTGTTTTGGGGCGGTTGGGGTCTCATTTCTCCCATCTTCGCGGTCTTCATTCTGCAACGGATCGGCGCCGCGAACGTATTTACCGTTGGTGCTGCCGCGGCACTGTATTACCTGACGAAGGCGATTTCGGAATTGCCGATATCGTTCTATTTGGACCGGCATGAGGGAGAAAAGGACGATTTCTACGCCCTTTTGATCGGACTTTTCCTCGGCGGTCTCGTTACCCTCATCTTTTTGGCGGTCACGAGCGTCGCGGCGCTCCTCCTCGCCATGGTTGTCCAGGGATTCGCGTTCGCGCTCTACTCTTCGTCGTGGCCGGCGATATTCTCGAGGCACTTGGACAAGAATCATTATTCCCTCGAGTGGGCGCTCGACCATTTCGGCATTGATGTCGTCTCCGCCGTCACGGCGTTTCTCGGCGGGAGTATCGCGCTGCTCTTGGGATTCAATCTCATTTTCATTTTGGGGGCCGTGGCGGCCTTTAGCGGAACGGCTCTGCTGTTCTTCGTTCCGGATCTGATTCTCCCCAAACAAACCACCAAAGAACCAATTTTAATGGATCATGCTGGACCAACCATCGGTAAATAAAAACAAAAATGACGGGGATCTTTCGATCTCGGCGGGAGTCATTATTTTCAGGCGCACCGAAGAAGGGGTAAAATTCCTCCTCCTCTATCACGGCGGCAATTATTGGAATTTTCCCAAGGGAAAACTCGCCGAAGGAGAAAAGAGCTTCAAGGCCGCTCTCCGGGAAGTCGAGGAAGAAACGGGCATAAAATCCCGCGACTTACGTTTCATCAATTGGTTCAAGGTGTCCGATCGGTTCGTTTTTTATACCAAGGAAAAAAAGAGGATTCCGCGGCTGGTAATTTACTATTTGGCGGAGACGAAGACGCAGGCGGTCACCATCGTTCCGCGGGAACACCAGGGGTACGGATGGTTCCTCTATAAAGATGCCGTGAAAATGCTCAAGGCTCCCAATCTGAAATTAAATCTCAAAAAGGCCTACGTTCCCATTATGAGGGGAACGCAGGCCGCGCAGGCGAAAAAGCTCTGAACCTATCTCGTAATATGAGATAGGTTCTAGTGTTTGACCGCGCTGATGATTTTTTTGAATACTTCCGGTTCGTTTTGAGCGAGCTCGGCGAGTATTTTCCGGTCTATTTTGACGTTTGCCTTCTTCATGAGGCCGATGAGTTCGCTGTATTTCGTTCCGTTCATTCTGGCGGCGGCGTTGATTTGGACTTGCCAGAGCGCGCGGTAATTTCTCTTTTTTTCTTTTCTCCCCTTGAATTTCCGGCTCATGCCGTGGAGGAGCGCCTCTTTGGCGGCCCGCTCTTTTGATTTTCTGCTCCATTTGTAGCCCTTGCTCTTCTTGAGCAGCTTTTCTCTTTTTTTGTGGGCGATCGTGCCCCGTTTGACTCTTGGCATGTTAGTTGTTGATTACTTTATTCATTTTTACTCCCTCGAGCGACCTCGTGTTCTTTTTTCTTTTTATTTGCGTGGTCCTCTTATTGATTCTCGAGTGCCCCAGGGTCATCGCCCGGCGGCGCACCTTCCCCGTTTTGGTTATGTGTATCCTTTTTGATATGCTTTTCTTCATTGTTATTTCTTGGTTATTTGCATGACGTACCCCCTTCCTCCCTGCCGCGGCTCCATCGTTATCTGGTGGGGCATCGTTATTGTTCCGATGAATTCTTTGAGTCTGCCGAGCGCCCATTCCTTGTTGGCCTTCTCCCGGCCCCGGAGCCGCAGGTTGATCTCAACCTTGTGACCTTCAGAAAGAAATTTCTCGGCTTGCTTCGCTTTCATGAGAAGATCGTTTTTGGCGATGCGGGCGGAAATCTGCACTTGTTTCAATTCCTTCTGCTTCTGTGCCTGTTTCGCCTTCCGCTCTTCTTTTTCTTTCACATACCGCCACTTGTCGAAGCTCATGATCCGCGCGACGGGGGGATTGGCGGTCGGCGCTATCTCAATGAGATCAAGCCCGGCATTCATGGCTTTCGCCAAAGCCTCCTCTTTTTTCATGACGCCGAGATTTTCTCCTTTTTCGTCGATAACCCGGAGTTCCGCTGCCGTGATTTCGCTGTTGATCCGCTGGCGGGGAGTCAGTATTCTTCTTTGTGGTCCTTGGTAAGCCAAGTAGTGAAAATGCGATTGCGGTTTATGTTGACGCAGAGCGCATTTGATTTTTAGGTTTGACTTTTATTTTTCGGCTGCCAAGTAATAAGAATAAACGAACCAATTAACTTATCGCATTTCTACTACTTGGTAAGCGATAGGAAAATAGTAATAAAAAACGCCCCAAAATGCAAATGAGGAACTCCGGCGAGAGGGTGAGCCGTTGCAATTCGCCGTACGGCGAATTGCTCCCTGACACCTTGCGGTTTTAGTGCTTCCACAACGGAAAACCTCCCGGTTTTCCGACCCCTTCCCCGGCTCAATCTCTCTTACACATCAAGCAATTAAAAATACCGACAATAAATGCCGGTATTTTTAATTGTGGAGGCGGAGGGATTGAACCCTCGTCCAAGAAAGTATTCAAAAATATTCTACAAGCTTAGTTCTCCCGAGGGAGAGCGGAAATCGTTCCCGATGGTTTAACCCGTTTTATTGGGAACGCCTTTCAGCGGGCGATCCTGCGGTATGACACCGGTTACCCTCGAGCAGGAGTAAAGGACCGATGCCCGATCATAAGACCGGGGCCGGCATTAAGCGAAAGCCAATGCCGGGGCTGCAACTTTATTGTTGGCAGTTCTTGATTTGCGACGAGTTTAACGAGATGATCGCGAGCTCGGCTTGCTACTTTTAAAGACCTCTCCTGTCGAAGCGTGCGCCCCCATACTTTTGAAATGGGCTCTGGTTCTAGGCAAATTTCTTTATTTCCCGTTCGGTCTCTCTTTTCTTGATTACTTCCCGTTTGTCGGTTTTCTTCCTGAATTTTCCGAGGCCGATTTCAAGTTTTATCTTGCCGTGCTTATTATACATCTTAATCGGGATTAGTGTCAATCCTTTGGTTTTCCCAATGAGGTAGTCGATCTCGCTTTTTTTCACGAGCAGCTTCCGCGATCTCTTGGGGTCGTAGATCCCGGGAATGTTCTTCGGCTGGTACGCCGGAATGTCGAGATTGACGATCCAAAGCTCTCCCCGCACGAGGGCGGCGTGGGCGCCGGAGAGATTCACGCGGCCGCTCGTTACGGCTTTTGCTTCATAGCCCTTCAGCACGATGCCGGCCTCGAATCGTTCGAGGATCTCGTAATTGAAGAGCGCTCTTTTGTTTTCCGCGAAGGTAGCCATCGTATGCATATTATTTTATACTAAACAACGGATAATGACGATAAAAGAACGTATAGCGGCGCGATTGAAGGAGCTCACGGGTTTGGGGGCCGGATTTTTGGTTGCCGCACCCGATGGGAAAGCGACCGATGCCGACTATTCCTCGAATATCGCATTTGCGCTCGCGAAAGCGGAAAAAAAATCTCCGCGTGAAGCGGCGGATGCGATTGCCCGCGCTTGGGAGCGCTCGCCGATTGCCGTGGTTGAGCGGATCGGTGTTTCGGCGAACGGGTTCATGAATTTTTGGATTGCGAAAGCAGCGCTCCAAAACGAAATCGGGGAGATTTTGAAGGCGGGATCGAAATATGGCTCATCTCGATCGGTGAAGGGGAAAGTGCAGGTTGAATATATCTCTGCGAACCCAACCGGCCCCCTGACTCTCGCGAACGGCCGGGGCGGCTTTTATGGCGATGCCCTTTCAAACATCTTGGGTTTCAACGGCGCGAAAGTGGAAAAAGAATATTACGTGAATGACAGTGGCAATCAGGTCTTGACACTTGGGAAGTCGATCCTCGCCTCCCTGGGCCTCATTGAAAATTCCGAGAAATTTTATCAAGGCGATTACGTGAAAACGTGGGCCGGGCAGCACCGCGATTTCGCGGAGAAGAACCGGGAACATCCCGAAACCGTCGGCGAGCGGGCGGCGGACGACTTTATGGAGGGAATTAAGCGGGTACTTGAGGAGAAGTCGGGTGTATCATTCGATCGCTACACATCCGAGCGGATCATCCGGAAGAAGAAATTGCCGGAGAAAGCCCTGAAGGTGCTCCGTAAGTCCGGCAAGGTGTATGAAAAAGACGGCGCCGTCTGGCTCCGGACGACTGATTTTGGCGATGACAAAGACCGGGTGATCATAACAAGTAGTGGAGCGCCGACCTATCTGCTCGTCGATGCCGGCCACTATTTCGAAACAAAGAAGCGGGGATTTGATTGGAAGATCAATATTTTAGGGCCCGATCACTACGGGTACATGAAGAGAATCCAAGCGGTCGCCAGTATTCTGGAACTCAATCGATCCGACGTTTTGATAACCCAAGCAATCCGCATTAAGCAGGGGGATGAGTTCGTGAAGATGTCCAAACGCAAGGGCGCATTCATCACGTTTGAGGATTTAGTGGACGAGGTCGGCATCGACGTCGCGAAGTTTTTCTTCTTGATGGTTGATACCAATTCACACATCGATTTCGATCTGGGTCTGGCGAAGGAACGCTCATCGAAAAACCCGGTGTTTTATGCCGAATATGCGTACGTGCGGGCCAAGAAAATCCTCGCGAAATCCGGCGCCGGAAAACCGAAGGCGAACGCGAATATGACGGCGGCGTTGAACTCCGGCGCGGAGCGGGAGCTCATGGTCGCGCTCGCGGGATTCCCTGACGTCGTCAGAGAAACGGCGAAGGATTATGAGGTTCACCGCCTCACGCGCTATCTCCTGCAAACCGTGAAATCGTTCCATAATTTTTACGAAAAAGAACAGGTTGTCGGCGGCGAAGACGAACGGGCGAAGCTGGCTTTAGTTGCCGCTTCCGCAATCGTTTTCGGCAACACTTTCCGCCTCCTCGGCATCGTGCCGCCGGAGGAAATGTAGTCACAAATTTTCAATTACCAATTCTCAATTTTCATTAAATTTTCAGTACACAATTTTCAAACACTTTTGTCTCATTGATTCATTGAAAATTGATTGGAAATTCTAAATTGAAAATTGTAAATTAATCCGCTAAAATGCTTTTAATGCTCGATGATTCTGACAGAACCCACTCCAAAGATATTTTTCGTCGCGACGTCCACCCTGGTTCGAATGAGGCAGGGAACGACGACGAGGCTGTATTGGCGAAGCGAATCCAGCGAGGAGGAGTGACGAAGCCGCAGCCGAACCAGATGGATAGAAGCAGAAAAGATATTTTTGGAATGGGTTCCGCGTTTTCCCTGCCGGAAGTCGAAGAAAAAATCCTGAAATTCTGGAAAGAGAATGACATTTTCGGCAAATCGCTGAAAAAGAACAAGTCGAAGAAAAAATTCGTCTTCTATGAAGGGCCGCCGACCGCGAATGGGAGACCGGGTATCCACCATGTGCTCTCGCGGTCGTTCAAAGATATCGTCCTCCGCTATAAAACGATGTCCGGATTTTTCGTTCCCCGGCGTGCCGGATGGGATACGCACGGCCTGCCGGTCGAAATCGAAGTGGAAAAGAAGCTGGGGTTGAGATCGAAAAAGGAAATCGAGGAATATGGCATCGCCGCATTCAATAAAAAATGCCGTGAGTCGGTGTGGGAATATAAGGACGAGTGGGAGAAAATCACCGAGCGCATCGGATTCTGGCTCGATATGGATCATCCGTATGTCACATACGAGAAGAATTACATGGAGAGCTTGTGGTGGATCTTTTCCGAGGTTAATAAGAAAAAACTTCTCTACCAGGGGCACAAGGTGATTTCATGGTGCACGCGGTGCGGGACAGCTCTTTCCTCCCACGAACTTGCCCAGGGGTACAAAACAACCGAGGATACATCTGTTTACGTGAAATTCAGGCTTTTGCCGAACCAAACGATCGGCCGGAGTTTCACGACCGACGATAAAACGTACATCCTTTCATGGACCACGACGCCGTGGACGCTTCCCGGGAATGTCACCTTGGCCGTCGGCGAATCGATTGAGTACGCGCTCGTTTCCGTCGAGAGCGGGGAAAAATATCTTCTGGCAGTTTCCCGTCTTGGTATTCTGGAAAAATACGAGGTGAAGGCCAAACTGAAGGGCAAGGATCTCATCGGTCTTGAATATGAGCCGCTCTTCAATGTTCCGAAGCTGAAAACCGAGAAATCATACCGGGTGTATCCGGCCGGTTTTGTGACGACGGAGGACGGCTCCGGCGTCGTTCACACGGCGGTCATGTACGGCGAGGACGATTACCAGCTGGGGACGAAAATCGGCCTGCCGAAGCATCACACCGTCGATACGTCGGGGAAATTCACCGCCGACGTTCCGGAGTTTGCGGGATCATATGTGAAAGCGAAAGAGACCGAAGAGAAGATTTTTGAAATACTGAGGAAAAATAACAACCTCCTCCGGACTGAGAAGTACGAACATGAATATCCCTTCTGCTGGAGGTGCGGGACGCCGCTCTTGTACTACGCCCGTGATTCGTGGTTCATCGGCATGAACACGTTGAAGCAAAAACTCCTGGCGTCAAACAAGACGGTGAACTGGATTCCGGAAACGATCAAGAACGGGAGGTTCGGCGAATGGCTGAAAGACGTCAAAGATTGGGCGATCTCGCGCGAACGGTATTGGGGGACGCCGTTGCCGGTCTGGACGTGCGGGAAGTGCGGCACGACGGAAGTTTTGGGAAGTGTCGCGGAGCTCGAAAAGAAGCTGGGGCATTCGAAGAATGCCTATTGGGTGATGCGCCACGGCGAAGCGGAGAATAACGTTCTTGATATCATCGATGCGACAAAAACGAAATTTCACCTGACAGCGCGCGGCAGGAAGCAAGTTGAAGCATCGATCAAGAAGTTCAGGCGGGAACTTTCCCGGCACAACAAGAAGATCGACGTTGTCATAACGTCCGATATCTTGCGGACGAAGGAGACGGATGCGATTGACCTGAAGGTGCTCGGGGATGCCGCGTCAAAAGTCGATAAGCGTCTCCAGGAGATCGATTTCGGCATGGATCTCGGGGGTTGCCACGATGAGAAATACCACGTCCTGTTCCCCACGTACGCGTCAAAGTTCGAAAAACGCCCCGTGGGAGGGGAGTCGGTGCGGGATCTCCGGACTCGCCTTTGGGATTTTCTCCGGGAATGCGAGTCGAAGTATGAAGGGAAGAATATCCTCCTCGTGACCCACGAGTATCCCGCGTGGATGCTGTTCCAGATCGCCGAGGGATGGACCGAACGGGAAGCCGTCGCTGAAAAAGAAAAACGGGGCAGCGATTTCGTGAAATTCGCCGAAGTCAGAAAACTCAGCTTTGCAATGGTGCCGCGAAACGATACCGGCGAGATCGATATCCATAAGCCGTACGTCGACGAGGCAGTTTTCAAATGCCGGTGCGGCGGGACCATGAAACGGATACCGGAAGTTGCGGATGTCTGGTTCGATTCCGGTTCGATGCCGTTCGCGGAGGATCACTATCCCTTTGAAAATAAGACTACAATCGCCTATCCGGCCGACTACATCGTCGAGGGCATCGATCAAACGCGTGGCTGGTTCTACACGCTTCTCGCCGTTGCGACCCTCCTCGGCAAGAAGGCGCCGTACCGAAACGTCATTTCTCTGGGTCTTCTGCTCGACAAGAATGCACAGAAAATGTCCAAATCCAAGGGCAATGCGGTGAGTCCGTGGGATATGATCCAGAAATACGGGGCCGATACGGTCCGATGGTATTTTTACACCGTGAATCCGCCCGGTGAACCGAAGAAATTCGACGAAGCTGACCTCGGTAAGGTTCTCCGGCAGTTCGTTCTCATGATGTACAACTCATATGTTTTCTATAAAACCTACGCGGATAAAAATTCGAAATTCCCTCCCTTCGCCAAGGCTTCGGGGGGCAAGCAAATTCGAAATTCAAAATTGACGAATGTTCTCGATCGGTGGATTCTTGCGCGCCTCGACGAGACTGTTGCCGCTTCGACTAAAGCGCTTGATGCTTACGATATCGGCGGCGCCGGAAAGTCAATCGAGGATTTCGTCAATGATCTCTCGAAGTGGTATATCCGCCGGTCGCGAAGGCGTCTCCAAAAACCGGACGACAAAAAGGATTACGCCGCCGCTTCGGCCACCCTCGGGTATTGCCTCGCGGAGCTTGCGAAGCTCATCGCTCCTTTTATGCCGTTCTTCGCGGAATCGCTCTATCAATCCGTGTTGCCGAAGGGCAAACTCTCGGTTCACTTGGAGGATTGGCCGGAAGTAAACTCAAAACTCAAAGCTCAAAATTCAAAATTATTATATGACATGAAAACGGTGCGGGATCTCTCGAGCGTTGCTCTCGCGAAGCGCGCTGAACTGGGCATCAAAGTCCGTCAGCCGCTCCAGTCATTAAAAATTAAAAATTTAAAATTAAAAATTAACAAAGATCTCCTGGATATTTTGAAGGATGAGATAAACGTGAAAGAGATAATCTTCGACGCCAAGCTCAAGGATGACTTCGTCCTCGATACGAATATAACGCCGGAACTCAAGGAGGAGGGAGCCGTACGCGAACTGGTGCGGATGGTCCAGGGTCTCCGTCAGGACGGGGGATTGACCCCAAAAGACAGGATCGTCCTGATGCTGGAGGCCGGGCCGGAGGTGAAAGGCGCAGTTCAGCGGAACAAGAACGTCATTATGAGAGAAATCAACGCTTCGGATATCGTCTTGAAACGCTCAGAAAAATTCGATATCGAACTCGAAACGAAATTCGACGGTGAGCCGATCTGGCTCGGGATAAAAAAATAGGAGCGGTTCTTTCGAAACCGCTCCCGTCAAAGCCGTTTTTTAGTCAAGTGATAGGCCTATTTTCTCTTTTACTTCCTTGATTTTTTTATCGGCAATCAGACTCGCTTTTTTATTCCCGGCAGCGAGTGTTTTTTTGATGATGTCTGGGTTTGCAAGGAATTTTCGCTTCTTTTCCTGGAATGGCGCGAGGGCTTGCACAATGATCTCGGCGAGGCCTTTTTTGAAATCGCCATATCCTTTTCCTTGGAATTTTTTCTTGATCTCGTCTATGCGGATGTCCGCCATATTTTCATAGATGTTCATAAGATTCGAAAGCGCTGGTTTCCGTTCTGGGTCGTATGTGATTTCGTTTCCCGAATCGGTTACTGCTCGCTGGATTTTTTTGCGGATTACATCGGGTTCGTCGTCGAGGAAGAGGCATCCCTGGGGCCGTGACTTGGACATCTTTTTTGTCGGGTCGTCCAGGCTCATGATGCGTTTGGCTTCCGTGAGAATAGGCTCCGGCTCGATGAATGTTTCCCCGAACTTCGCGTTGAATTTGCGGACGAGCGTCCGCGCGAGTTCGAGGTGCTGGGTTTGGTCTTCTCCGATTGGTACGACCGCCGCATCGTAGAGGAAGACATCGGCTGCCATGAGGACGGGGTAGTCGAAAAGTCCCATGTTGACGTTCTCCGCCTGGCTTTTAGACTTGTCCTTGAATTGGGTCATCCGCTTCATTTCGCCTATAGACGCGAAATTATTCAGGATGATCGCGAGTTCGCTGTGTGCCGGCACTTCGGATTGCTGGAAGATGACTGATTTTTTCGGATTGAGGCCGGCCGCCAGATAATCGGCGGCGACGTTCACGATTTGGTCGTGCTTTTCCTTCGGGTCAAAATTTTCAGTCAAAGAATGGAGGTCGGCGATGAAAAAGAAGCAGTCGTACTCATCGAGGTTTTGGAGCGTCACGAAATTCTTGAGGGCCCCCAGAAAATTCCCGATATGCAGTTTTCCCGTCGGCTGGATACCCGACACGAGTACTGGTTTTGACATAAGAATATTATACAATTTTACCGGATATAAGTAGATAAGGACGGATATGAATAAAAATACAGTAGGTTTTTATATCTACTGTATCTCTACCTATTTCCCCGTATATCCTCGTTTATATTTCTATGATTACCGGCAGAACCATCGGCCGCCGTTTCGTCTTGTTGTAGAGGAATTGACCGACCTGGTCCCGGATGAGCGCTTTCAGGTAATCCGTATCCACCTGCTGGTGGTGGGGGATTCTCCCGAAAATACTCCGTATTTTTCTCCGGATCTCGTCCAGGAGCTCCTGGTTTTCCCGGAGATAGATGAAGCCCCGGGAGATAATGTCGGGGTTTTTCACGACGCGGCCGGTTTTCCGGTCGACGGTCGTGATAATCACAAACATTCCCTCTTGGGCAAGCATCAGGCGGTCGCGGAGGACCACTTCCCCGATGTCGCCGACGCCGAGGCCGTCCACCAAGACGTAGTTCGCCGGCACGGTTTCATTGGCGACGACAAACTCATCCTTCGTGAGCCGCGCGACCTGGCCGTTGTCCATGAGCCGGACGTTCTCGGGCCTCACCCCGCCCGCGACGGCGTTTTGCCCGTTCGCGAACCGCATGAAGTAGTAGCCGTGAACCGGCATGACGAACTTCGGCCTCAGGGCCCGCATCACGAGTTCGATGTCTTCTTTCATGGCATGGCCGCTCACGTGAATGTCGATAATGGACGACGTGAAGACGACTGCTCCCTGCCGCGCGAGGTTGTCCTTCAGGGTTTGGACGCCGCGCTCGTTCCCCGGGATGACGGACGATGAAAAGATCACCGTGTCGCCGACTTTAATCCGGACATATTTGTGGGCGCCGGTCACGATTTTCATGAGTCCTGCGGACGATTCGCCCTGTGCGCCGGTCGAAAGAATGAGAACTTCACTGTCTTTGTATTTATTGATGTCCTCGACCGCGATTAAGGTATCCTTGTTTTTGGTTTTAATGTATCCCAGGTTTTTGGCGATGAGGACGTTGTCACGCATCGAGCGGCCGTTGATGGCGACTTTTCTCCCGAGCCGTTCCGCAATCTTCACGATTTCGGCGATGCGGGTAAGCATGGAGGAAAAGGTCGAGAGGATAATTCTCCCCTGGGCCTGCTTGATGAGCATCTCGATGTTTTTTTCGATGACCTTCTCGGACAGGGATCGCCCTTCCCGTTCCGCGTTCGTGCTGTCGACCATGAAGGTGTGGACGCCCATATCCCCGATGCGCTTGAAGGTTTCAATGCCCTGCGGATCCCCCGCTTCATTGTATTCAATGCGGAAATCGGCGAAGTGGACGATGTTGCCGATCGGGGTTTTCACGACGACGCCGATGGTTTCGGGGATCGTGTGATCGACGCCGAAGAATTCCAGTTCAATGTTCTCGCTGATCTTGAACTTGTCGCCGTACTTCACCTCCTGGAACCTCAGTTTGGGAGCGTTCGTGAATTCGCTCTGGCGCTTTTCGATGATGGCCCGCGACATTCTCGTCGTGTAGATCAGCGGATTACCGAGTTTCCCCATGAGGTAGGGGATTGCTCCGATGTGATCAAGGTGGGCGTGCGTGATGACGACCGCTTTGATGTTTCCTTTTTTTTCTTCGAGGCAGGCGACGTTGGGGATGATGAAATCGACGCCGGGCGTCGATTCCTCCGGAAATTGGAGTCCCATGTCGATGGCCACGATGTCGTTCTTATATTCAATGAACGACATGTTGCGGCCGATTTCCTCAAGTCCGCCGAGTGCCGCGAGGCGGACGTGATCGCCGGATACTTTTTCCGGCATTTTGTTTGTTTTTACTCCTCTTGGAGTCATATGTTTTTTTGATTGATTATTACGTTCGTTACGACTTTTTATTGGAGAATTCTGAATCGCGCGTCCCGCACCTTTCCGGCTAGGTTGAGGCCTTCTTGATTTCAGTATTCTTGGTGCCGGGGGCGGGATTCGAACCCGCAAGCCCTTACGAGCACAGCGTCCTGAACGCTGCGTGTCTGCCAGTTCCACCACCTCGGCTTGTTGCGTTTATTATAACCTATAAAAGGTTCGGGATTCCGCCATCTGCCCTTGCCTGTTTTAAATTACAACTGCTTCAATCTTCGAATGACGTCGACTTCCGTCGGATTCTTTTTGTGCCGTTTCGCCAGGAAAAAACTTGTGAAGTGGGAAAGCATGATGCCGTTCCACGTTTTCTCGAATATGCCCTTCCCCGGTATGGCGATTTCCAACGTCGATATCTTTTTCTCCTTCAATTCCCGCACCAGGAAATCTTTCTTTTTTGCGAATCTCTTGAAATCGTCGAGAAGGATAACTGTCCAGCGGCCCTCGATATGCCCAAACCCCTCGATTTCATTATGGTTCATTTCGGGGTAGGTATTCATGAACGCGGCATTTTTGCCGGTCTCGTTAAAATTATTTTTCCAGATCGTCGAGACGTGGGAAAGCTCGTTTTGCGAGTAAATGATGATGTTGCCGTCGATATTCCCGGCGATTTTCTTGCCGAGACGGGCCAAAGACGCTGGCGTTGCCAACGTGAATTTTGGGATTCTGACTTCGAAAGCGGCTTCTAAGATCTTGAAAACTCCGTAGTACATTATGCCAGATGCTTCTCTCGGCGTCAAGTCTCCCGGGGAAAAGGCAGCAAACGCCAGTCTTTTTTCTCCCGCGATCCTCTTCATATTCCCGCCGCTCGTCACCAGCGCGACGTTCTTTTTGCCGATTTTTTTCAAAGCCTCGTCTGCCGCGGCGAGTGTTTCTTCCGTATCGCCCGAGAAGGAAACGAAGATGAAGAGAGGATTTTTCGAGACCGTTTCCGGCAGCCGGTAGTTTTTCACCGCCGAAACGGGGCATCGAAGGCCGATTGCGGCGGCGGTATTTTCGAATGCCGTTCCAACAGCTCCAGATCCGCCCATGCCGACTATGACGACGGAGTCAAAGGAACCTTTCTTGAGGTTTTCCAAATTGCCGGTTCGGATGGTCTTGGATGAAAGCTGCCGGGGGAACAACGTCGCGTGTTTTTCGTAGAGTTCCATGTTGTTTATTTTATGACCCGCACTTCCGCGATTGACCATTGATTGACGTTTTGGAAGACGTTGGGGGGAGTTCCTCCGTTGTCGGTCGAGAATCCCCGAAGTTCATCCGAGTGGATGTAGGCGTAGGGGAGCGAAAAGAGGAATGCAGCCGGATCGTCGTTCAGGATCATGGTTTGGAGTTTCGCGAGAAGAACCTGCCGCTCGCCGTCGTCGGTGGTCTGCCGGATCGTCTCCATGAGATTGTCCGCCTTGGTATTTTGATATGCGGCGAGATTGAGGCCGGGATAGATTTTCTGCGAAGAATGCCAGAAGGGGAAGAGATCTTCGGGGTTCTGGAGGAAATTGCCGAAGAGGAAGGCGTCATAATCCCTGGTCTTGAGAGGAGAATTCACCGGATCGGATGTGTCGACAGTTTGAATGTTCACCTGATCGATGCCGACGCTTTGCCAATCGTGCTGTATCATTTGAGCGATGCTCTTCATGAAGTCGACGTCGGGCACGGTGAGAGTGAGAGAAAGTTGTGCATTCTTGTTTTTCGATTTGAATTGGGCGATGAGAGCGCTCGCCGTTGAGGTGTCGTAGGTCGAGGTCGTGCTCTCGATGCCGGGGATGAGAATCGGACTTGTTATCTTCTGAGCTCCGGAGGAGAGCGCATTTTTGATGATTGCGTCTTTATCGATACTCATCGTGAGCGCGGCCCGGATGTTCGGATCTTTGAGGATGGGATTGGCGCTCTGATTGAAAAAGACGGCGTAATAATCGGAAACGGGCATCGTATCGACAATGAAGCCCTTGAGAGGTGACGGGTCGATGCCGGTTGGCCACAGCGAACCGTAGCCGTTGATTTCATGCAGTTCAAGCGCGTTTTGGATGTCGGCGACATTCTCGAAGAATTTGAAATAGAAGTCGGATATCAAAGGCTTGCTGCCGGAGAAGAAGGGGTTGGCGGTCAGGTGATAGGAGGTGATGAAGCCGTCCTTTTGTTTGGAGAAGCTCTTGAATTCGTAAGGGCCGTTGCCGATCGGCTGCAGCGTATAATCCGACAGCGAGAAATTCGGTATCGGTATCGAGCCGTAGATGTGTTCGGGGATGAGGGGAAGATTTTCCGCGCTGTCCATGAAGAACACGTTTTGGTTCGGGAGAGTCATTTTTATCTGAATGGAACTCACGCGTTCCACGGACACGCCCTGCCAGCTCTGGTACAGCGGCGAATGGGCGTTGTAATTCTGAATCGTATTAATGGTAAAGATGACGTCATCGCTCGTGAGGGGCTGCCCGTCGCTCCACCTGAGGCCATCTTTGAGTTCCAGGGTGTAGGTTTTGCCGTCGGGACTCGCGCTCCAGGTCGCGAGAAGATTGCCGAGCGGCGAGTAAAGGAGCGAGCTCATCTCTTGATCCGCGGAGTTCGCGGAAAGAACCGGATCGATGTTGATGGGCTGGCCGACAATCCCTTCGGTGTATGATCCTCCGGGTATCGAGACGAAGGTGCCGGATTCCCGTATGGTCAGGAACGCGAGGAGGATGAGCGAGAGAACCAGGATGCCGATAGCGCCGAAGAACATCCTTCTTTCCTTCGGCGAAAACTTCTCGAAAATAATGCTGAGTAAATTCATGAAAGCGAGATAAGGCGGATACTACAGATAAAGGCGGAGATACGTTGTATGTCTAATATATCCGGTTCTCTCTATCCTACAGCAGATTCGCTATCGCGAGTCCCGCGAAAATAACCGCGAACACGATGGTTGCATAGAAAATCGTTTTTTCCAGCCCCCGCCTCGTTTGGTAGGGGGTGGCCCCTTGGCCGCCGAAAACGCCGGAAATGCCGCTGGCCCGCTCCTGAATGATGACGAGGACGATGAGGATGATTGAGACGAGTATTTGCAGTGCGATGATCATTTTGTACCAGGAAGTAGAAATTCGATTTTATCTGATTTCGGATATTTTCTACTTTCTAATGTTATTTTGTTGTTTTTGACCCTTTGTCGTATACATCGAGTTGTGAAAGTTTTAGAAATCTTATCGAATTTTCACTTCCTGGCGTATCCGAGCTTTGCCGAAGAACTTATGACGAAATTTACGAAACTGATGATAAGCGTCGCGATGATAAGTTCCTTCAATCCTTGAATTGTAATCGCTTGGCTTACCATGTCAAGAATATAGATTGATGCGGCATTGATGACGATGGTGAAGAGGCCGAAGGTGAGGAGAATGAGGGGGCCCGACAGAAGTTTCAGGACCGGCTTCAGGAAAGCGTTGATGGCGGCGAGGATGAGCGCCGCGATGGCGAGTTCCCGTATTCCTCCGGAGAAGAACCCCGGTACCGCATAGTTGGTCACAAGGATTGCAACCCCGTTCGAAAAGATTTGGAAAATGAACCTGCCGATAAACTTCATCCCGTTAGAAACAAAACACCTTTTTCATAAGCGGCTGCTTATGATGTGAGGTGAACTCGACTCCTTTAGTAATCATCTTTTCCATAAATTTGCGGTTTCTCACGGGACTCATGGTTATTGCAGCGATTGGTCGAAAGTGCCGATCTCCTGGAGGAAGGTCTGGTTGAGGCTGTTGATGGAATCTACTTTTTTATTGATTTCATCGAGGGACGCCTTGATCTTGTTCTCGATGGTCGGATTGTCGTTGGTGACTGAGCCTCCGAGGAGGGTGAGGAAGTTATCTAAAAGCTTCGAATAATTGATGAATTCGCTGGTCAGGGAGATTTCGGTTGCGATGGCTCTGGCCGCCAACGCCTGGCTCGTCGTTGAAGAAAAACCACTCAATGACCTCGACATTTCCTGGAGACCGGAGGAGAAACTCTCGGCCTCTTGAAGCGCTTGGGCGTTTGTTTGTTTCGCCTGATTGATCGTCGCGAGGGCCTTCGCGTCGTCGCCGGCCTTCTTGGCGTTCTGGATGGTTGTGATTTGAGCCGATAGTTGTTGATTCAGATTCGCGATGCCCCTGCTGATTGTCGCGAGGTTTTGGCGGGAGGTAACGAAGCTTTGGGGCGGCTCTGTGGTGTTTTGGCTTGCTGCCGCATAGACGGCGAAGCCGACTACCACAATGACCGGTATGACGAGAACCGCTATCTTTTTCCTCAAATGCTTATCTTCGATGATGTCGGATTTCTTTTGCTTGAATTTCATCCCGTTTAGAAATAGTACGCATACGCGCCCTGCGCTTTGCGTATAGTATTATATTTGCTGTCTTTGACCATTTTGATTATCTGATAAATTGATGTCATGCGTACGCGATTTCTAACGGGATTCATCCCTTTGACTCTATCATCAAACCGGGCCTTTTTCCAGAGCCATGCCTTGTCAGGGAAATGCTTTTTGTTTAAGATGATGAACGATCCCACGCGGGTATCGTATATCGGTATTATCACAGGTTTCCAACCTGTTGAGAGGGGTTCGACTCCCCTTACCCGCTCAAAATCTATCTTGGGAGTCGAACTCCTCTATTTACCCCCCACACCTAACGAGGAGCGCAGGGTCGTGTTTCTTCCACCTTTATGAAGGAAGTTTGGTGAAGGCGGGGGAGCTCGAAGAATTTCCGGAGTCTTGGCGACAAGTATACCCCCCGTTAGGTGTAGGGGTTTACTAATAATGCGGTTATTGCTACCATTTTTTTGATGCTGTTACACGCTGTTACACGCTGAATCTGTAACAGAGAAACGAAATAGTGTAAGCGTCGTTTTAAACTATGGAGGACGAAAAGCTCTTGATAAAAGCCAAAAAAGGGGACAGTCCTTCTTTTGGTCAAATATACGACAAATATGCCCCTCGGATCTACCGGTATTTTTTCCTCAAGCTTGGCGGAAAGAAGGGAGAAGCCGAAGATCTTACCCATGAGGTATTTTTGAGCGCCTGGAAAAGTATCGAGACATTCGACATCCGCGGCGTGCCATTTTCCAGTTATCTGTATCGAGTGGCGAGGAACGCCGTAATCGATTATTGGAGGACGAAGAGGCCGACTCTCGATATCGACGTTCTCCCGGAAGAATTATTTTCCGAAGATCCCGATGTCGGGGAGAAGATGGATCTGGACGCCGATATGGAAATGGTAAAAAGGCGTGTCGCTTCCCTGGACCCCGTCTATCAAGATGTCCTTATCATGAAGTTCGTGGAAGATTTGTCGAACCGGGAAATAGCCGACGCCCTCGATAAGAGCGAGGGGGCCATACGGGTCATTCAGCACCGGGCGTTGAAACAGCTGAAAAAAGAGATTGAGAAACATGAATCAGAATTTTCAAAAACAACTCAAGAGGCTTAGGGTCATCGAGCCGGATGCGGCTTTTTTGGCGAAGAGCCGTGCGACCATTCTTTCCCTTGAAAAGCAGAGGGGATTTTCCATGGGCATGAGGATGTATATAACCGCGTGGGCCGCGTCGTTCGCGCTCATCGTTCTCCTCATGGGAGGATTTTTGTTCGTGCCGGCCTTAATGACGGGGAAGAAAGTCGGCGTTCCCATCGCAAGCGCGGAGACGTTGAACAATGAATTGAACGCCATGAGCATCAATATTGCCTTAAACGAGGTGACCTATAATAATCAGGTGAACCAGACGATCGACAATGCCATTTCGGCCATCACGAGCAATAAGGCCCCGCACTTGAATGCCGAAGTCCTCGAATCGGAAGGTTTGAAATTGTCCGCGGGAGCCTCTTCGACGTCGGCCGATTCCCAAATCAACAGTCTCTTGAACCAAATCTCGCAATAATATGAAAAAGAAACTCATTCCGTTCATTGTTCTTCTCCTCGTTGCAAGCTTTGGGTATGTGACATCCGCGGCGGCCGCGTCGACGGACAACACGAGCGCCGTCAATCAGGTTTTTCAGAGCGCGAAAGACGCCCTCGACAGCTTGGTCTCCGCGAAGGATGCCGGAAATATCAATGATGTCGCTTTGCGCGTTGACGCTTTCAACCAGGTCTTGGACTTATCGACGGCAGAGGCGAAGGATTTTGAATTGAAGCTTTTGACGACCGACAAGAGCTCCGACTATAGCGCGTGGGTAAAAAACGCGCTGGACAGTCTCACAAACGCCCTGGTGTACTACGATTCGGAGCGGCAAACTATCGCGAGCTCATCGCCGAGCTTGGATGGCATAAAATCGATGGCTTCCGATTTTAAGACGTGGAGAGACGAAAATTACGTCCCCCTCCTGAATCAATTGCAGGATTTCTTCCTGGTGAAGCAGGAATTTTCCGCGATCGGGACGTCCGAGAAACGGCTCGGTAATATCCAAAGCGACCTCTCAACCTTGAGCTTTAAATCCCGGGACGAAAAGACGATCAATGGGATGCTCGATGCCGCGGCGAGTGATATCAAGGAGGCGAAGGATTTCAATAATCAGGCATACGATCTGTTTTTGAGCACATACGCGGAACCGTTGAATGCCACCTCTTCGGTGAGCACCTCGACTTCGAGCAGTACCAAAGCGACTTCCACGGAGACCACTTCCACGGAGACCACTTCCACGGAGGCCACTTCTTCCATTATCGCTACCTCGACCGGAACTTCCACCGAGGATGTTTCGACTTCTTCAATCACCACTTCGACTGATACCGCGGTAAGTTCCAGCACCCCTCAAATCATATCAATTAAAGGTTTGGTAGGTTCATCGTTGAGTAAAATCAAGGATGCCTACCAAAACTTTATTGATATAAGCAATTTTGTGAGGAAATTGCTTCAGTAATCAGTAAAGTTAAAAGTGAGTAAATAAAACAAAAAACTCCCCCTTGGGGAGTTTTTTGTTAAGAAGTACTTCCTACTTATTTCACTGCTTCCTTGAGAAGCTTTCCGGCCCTGAACTTCGGCTTCGTGGAAGCCGCGATCTGGATCTTTTCTCCGGTTTTCGGATTAACGCCCATTCTGGCCGCCCTTTTCGCTATTCTGAACGTGCCGAATCCGGCTATCGCGACCTCTTCTCCTCTCGACAGCGATTTCACGATCGTCTCGAAGACAGCATCGACGGCCTGCTGAGCCTGTTTCTTGGTTTCCGTGTTGGCTGCTTTAATGACAGCCTCTACCAATCCATCCTTTTTCATAGTTGTTGTTATTTAGCGACCTTTTGTTTCTTTGAAAACATTATACCAAACCCGCCTCTATTTTACTACGATTTACGGATAGAGATGGATAGCGCTGATATTTACGGATAATACTATTTTCTTTATCCATTCTATCTTTCTATCCGTAAGTATCCGCCTTCCTGCTTCCTACCTGGCGTATTCCACTGCCCGTATCTCCCGTATGACGGTTACCTTAATCTCGCCGGGGTATTGGACGTCCGATTGGATTTTGCTGGATATCTTCTTGGCGAGTTCCAAAGCTCCGAAATCGTCTATTTTCTCGGGAACGACGAAAACCCTGACCTCTCTTCCCGCCGAGACGGCGTATGATTGCTTGACGCCTTCGAAGCTCCCGACGGCTTTCTCGATATCCTCCAATCTCTTGATGTATTTTTCGAGTGTATCGCGACGGGCGCCGGGCCGAGCCGCTGAAATGACATCGGCAGCCGCCACGAGATAGGATTCCGGCGTCGCGTAGGGATATTCCTCATGGTGGGATTCCATGGCTTGGATGACGTTCTCGGCAATGCCGTATTTCTTCAAAAGTTTTCTGCCGATTTCCACATGGGTTCCTTCCACTTCATGGTCGATCGCTTTCCCGATGTCGTGCAGGAGCGCACCTTTCTTCGTCACGTCGACGTTCAGGTGGAGTTCGGCGGCCATCATGCCAGCGATGTGCGCCATTTCCACGGAGTGCAGGAGGACATTTTGTCCGTAGCTCGTCCGGAAATTCAACCTCCCCAAGAGATGCACGATCTCTTTCGGGAGATCCATGATGCCCACTTCATACGTCGCTTCTTCTCCGATTTTCTGCACCCGCTGTTCCAGTTCTTGCCGCGCTTCCTCGACTTTCTCCTCGATCTTCGCCGGGTGGATCCTGCCGTCTTTGATCAATTTTTCGAGCGCCATTTTGGCGAGTTCCCGCCGCATCGGATCGAACGACGATAAGATGACGTTCTCGGGCGTGTCGTCGACGATGACCTCCACGCCGGTCAGTCGTTCAAATGCCCGGATATTCCTCCCTTCCTTGCCGATGATTTTCGCTTTGATGTCTTCATCGGGGAGATTGACGACGGAAGTCGTCACGTCGGCGACGGCATTCCTCGAATACCGCTGGATCGCGGTTGTGATGATTTCGTTTGCTTTCTTTTCCACTTCTTCCATCCGCTCTTTCTCGAGTTTGGCGATTGAAGTCGCGAGGTCTTGCTTGGAAGAAATTTCCAGTTCCTCGAAAATGGCCTTTCTCGCCTCGTCGCGCGTCAGCCCCGAGACTTTTTCCAGCTCGGTAACCGCCCGTTCCCGCAGATGCTCGACGTCCTGTTCCTTTTCCTTGATGTCGCTTTCTTTGGACTTCAGGAGCTTTCCGTCGTTATCGAGGTCCCGCGTTTTTTGGTCGAGTAGATCCTCGCGCTTCAAAAGACGCTCTTCGAGCTGCCGGAGTTCTTGTTTCCGTTCTTTCTCCTCCCGATTGGCATCCTCCAGGATCGAGGAGGCCTTGTCCTTCGCTTCGACGACTATTTCCTTCGCCTCCGTCTTCGCGGATTCAAGTTGAGCTTCCGCCTTTTTTTCTATCGAACTTTGGAGTTTCTTGGCGACTGAAACCCGTATGCCGTACCCAATTGCCAAACCCGCTACCACGCCCACTACCCAGGGAATAAAATTCATAGATGAAATTTTTTGTTCTATTGACCTTCATCGACTTTATGGTTCTATTATAGCCGGAATCCCGTTTCGTTTCAAATGATGATAGAATGATGAATATGAAGGAAACGCTGGTTTTGGTCGTTTTGGACGGCTGGGGAGTGGGGAAACTCGACGAATCGAACCCGATCTACAAAACAGATCCCAAGACGATCAGGTATATCAGGGAAAATTTTCCCTGCGGAGCGCTCCAAGCGTCCGGCATGGCGGTCGGTTTGCCCTACGACGAAGAGGGAAACAGCGAGGTTGGGCATCTGACGATGGGCGCGGGGCGCGTCTTTTGGGAACATTTCCCCAAGATTTCTCTGGCGGTGAAGGACGGGAGTTTTTTCAAGAATGAGGTGCTGCTTTCGGCGATCAATTGGGCGAAGCGGAAGAAATCCCGCCTGCATTTGGTGGGGCTTCTGACGGAAACCAACGTTCATTCCTCGCTGGAGCATCTTGAGGCGCTGATAGCCATGGCGCGCAAGAACGGCGTTGAAGATTTTTCCCTCCACTTGTTCTCCGACGGGCGGGACAGCGCGCCGCAATCGTTCCTTGCGCTCCTCGCGCGGCTCGGGAAAGATGTCGGATTCGACGTTCTGAAAAACGTCGCGAGCGTTTCGGGAAGATATTATGCCATGGATCGGGATAAGCACTGGGACAGGACCGAGAAGGTGTACCGGGTTCTGACCGGCGATGTCGCTCCCATCGGAACCGCGGCCGAAGCCGTCCAGAAAGCGTATGTCAAAAATTTGGACGACGAGTATGTGGATCCGTCGGCGGTGGGGGAGCCGCATCCGATCGCCGACCATGACGCCGTGCTGTTCTTCAATTTCAGGGAAGACCGGATGCGGCAGCTCACCGCCGCCTTCATCGATCCGGATTTCAAAAATTTCACCACGAAGCCGATCGCAGATCTCTTCGTGGTTACCATGACCACGTATGATCAAACCTTCGCGGTGCCCGCCGCTTTCCCGGATGCGTTCGTGGAAAAACCGCTCGGAGAAGTGCTGTCCGAAGCGGGGAAAACGCAGCTCCGGGTCGCCGAAACGGAAAAGTACGCCCATATCACGTATTTCTTCAACGGGCTTCGGGAGAAGCCTTTCCCGAACGAGTTTCGGGTCCTGATCCCGTCGCGGAACACGATTCACTACGAGGATCATCCGGAGATGATGGCAAAGCCGATCACGGATCGGGTCATCGCCGCTCTGGGGGAAGGAACCTTCGATTTTATTCTGGTGAATTACGCGAACGCGGACATGGTCGCCCATACCGGAAACTACGAGGCGACGAAGATGGCCATCCGCGCGATCGACGATGAACTCAAGCGACTCCTCGAAAATTCGCTGCCCCTGGGGCACGTCGTCATGATCACGTCGGATCACGGCAATGCCGAGGTGCTCTTGGATCTCGATACCGGCGAGCCGGAAACCAAGCACGACCCGAGTCCCGTCCCGTTCTACCTCGTGGGGAGACAGTTTAAAAAGAAAACGCCGACCCCGGCGCAGACGCCGCTGCCGGTCGTCGGAATGATTTCCGATATCGCGCCGACCATCCTGAGTCTTTTGAGGGTACCGAAGCCGAAAGAAATGACTGGTCAGAGTTTACTGCCGGAACTTTTGGAAGAAATTTAATCTCCTCCGTACTTGTCGTCGTTCTCGTAGATGCCGTCTTCGTTTTCGAAGCTCTTCTTGAATTCTTCTTCGGACGTTTCTTCCGGCAGTTCGCTTACGTGAGCATCGCCCTTCGCGGCGTCGGCTTCCTCCAATACAGCCAATTCCTCCTCGTTCTCGACGTTATTTTCTGAAAATTTTTCGTTCATCCCGTTAGAAACAAAGCGCTTTCTTCATAAGCGATAGCCTATGATGCGCGGTTAATTCGACTCTTTTGGTAATCATCTTTTTCATAAGTTTCTGGTTTCTCACGGGATTCATGGTTTCATTATACCAAGCGGCGGTA
Organism: bacterium; assembly: GCA_021824045.1. Taxonomy (GTDB): domain Bacteria; phylum Patescibacteriota; class Minisyncoccia; order UBA6257; family GWB1-50-10; genus JAKAHT01. The sequence goes on from JAKALR010000004.1 coordinate 28,642, forward strand.
AATTTGTCGGGGCGCCGAGAGTTGAACGTCGCCCTTCGCCGAACTCGGGGCTCCCACGAACCCAGCGGTTCGTGAGCTCCGCCACGGGGAAACTCCCGTTTCCCCGACCCCTTTTCCATTCAAATCTCGAATGACTTTGATTTGTCGGGGCGCCGAGATTTGAACTCAGACTAAATCCTCCCAAAGGACTCGTGCTACCGTTACACTACGCCCCGAAATCATTTACATTCTAGGGGAAAATAGGTATATTGTAAAACAGATTTTAGCCCTTTCCCCTCGTAGCTCAATGGATCGAGCAGAGCTCTTCTAAGGCTTTGATGCGGGTCCGATTCCTGCCGAGGGGACCTGTTTTCGTTATTGCAAAAACATGAGAAAAGATTCATTGGTCAATGTCATCGTTCTTGTCGCAAGCATCGTTCTTGTCGTTTTTGGTTTTCGGAGCGGAATGCCCTCGGCGCCGCCTGCGCCACTGACGCCGGCCGGAAGCGCGCCGAGCGACGGAACGAGCACCGCGGTGGAGATGAGCACTTCGACAGCCGTTGTCTCGCCCGCTGATGTCCGCGCCGTGTATTTGACCGCCGCAACCGTTTCTATTCCATCAAACGTCCGGGCGATCATCGATCTCGTCAAATCGACGCGTCTGAACGCCGTCGTCATCAACGTCAAAGACGGCGATGGCACGTATCTGGGGAAAGGAATGCAAAATGTCGTGGATGAGTTTCAGAAAGCCGGCATTTACACCATCGCCCGCGTCGTCGTCTTCCAGGACAACGCGATGGCGAAAGAGCATCCGGAGATTGCGCTCCACGATGCATCGGGCGGGCTATGGTCCAATAACGGCGGTGGGTCCTATTGGGTTGATCCCGCGAGCAGTGAGGCTTGGAATGTGAATGTCGCCGCCGCGGTCGGGGCGCTCAAGCTCGGATTCAACGAGGTGAACTTCGATTACATCCGTTTCCCGTCGGGGAGCATCCAGACCGCCGTGTATCCGGTGTACGACGGCATGTCCTCGATGACCGGCATCATGAACAGTTTCTTCCAATATCTCACCTCGCACATCCGCGCTTCCTATCCCCGCGCGGTTCTCTCGGCGGATCTTTTCGCCTACAGTTTTGTGAAAAACGACGGGCTCGGCGTGGGACAGCAGGTGGGCGATGCCGCGAAATATTTCAATGTCATTTCCCCCATGATTTACCCGTCGCTCTACACGCCCGGCAATTTCGGTTTCCCGAATCCGGCGGAAGAGCCGTATCAGGTGGTTCTGCAAACGCTCGAAGACGGCAAAAAATTCCTGCCGGCGACCTCGACGGTTATCGTGAGACCGTGGATCCAGAGCTTTACCATGGGAACGGTCTATGATCCGCAGATGGTAGGCGACGAAATACGGGCGATTCATGACGCCGGATACGGTGACACATGGATGGCCTGGAATCCCGCGAACTCGTACGACCCGACACCGTTCCTCTCAATTTCATCGCGGCCGTAATCCTGGACTTCTGTACATCAACTCCGAATTCCCGTGCATTAACCCCGAATCTTTGTGCATCGGGCTCGTCCTTGCTGTTAATTGTATCACTTCTGACGATCGTCAGAAGTGATACAGAATAGCAGGAGGAGGTTCAGACGATATCTTCCTTCGTTGCTCTGAAGAATTTTAAAAAATTCAGCATATGTAACTCGCTGAGCGATCGAATGAATTCTTCCGGGAGTGGAGATGGACCGAACCACACGCTTTTCTGAATTGGTTCGAATCCCAGGTTGGTAAGTTCGAACCTCAACCACGCCCGTTTTCTCTTGTAGGTTTCCGGTATGTCAAAGGCGATGATCATGTTTTTGTTTATTTTCGGGGAGAGCGATTTCGTGGCTGTGTGCGGTAGTCTTCGATTTTCACTTCGGATAAATTCTCTTCCGCTTTTTGTAATGTTCCACGTAGAGCCGTTTTTTGAGATAAGCCCCTTATTTTTGAGTCGATAGAGAGTTGTTCGCAAGGTATCTTCATTGAATTTCCTGCGCTCTGGGTGGGTGCGTCCGTGCATGATATCTATCATTCTCTTGTAGCCGCCGGAGTAGCTTGTGAGGATAATGAGAATGTCGTCTGCAACTGACATGGCTTTTGTTTATTACCTTCCTCTCATTGTATCATTTTAAACGATCGTTTAAAATGATACAGATTTTGGACAAAGATGAAGAATTGGGATATCATGGGAGAAGTTTAATTGCAGGTAAGCCGTGGTAGCTCAGTGGTAGAGCATTCGCCTGAACTCTTCGGGCACCGATTCAGCAATGAGTCGGAGAAAACTGGGTGAATTCGGGGGAACTTCGTAAGAACAATCCCGAGCCAAGCCCCAATGCAGGATTGGGGAAGGTGTAGAGACTATCCCTTCGGGGAGTACTCCGATGCAAATCGGGGGAAGCGCCCAGCTCCGCGCAAGCGGATGATGATATAGTCCAACTTCGCAGGAAGAGCGATTGGTCGGGGGTTCGATTCCCTCCCGCGGCACAAATTGCAAAGGCATCCACCTTGGGATGCCTTTGCAATTTGTGCCTCTGGAATCAAACGGAACCCGAGCACGTGTGTGGCACGATACAGCGAGGGTCCGTGGCTCCGATTCAAAGCACTAAATCCTATTTGGCATTTTAGAATTTTGAATTTATTTTTGAATTTATTTAGGATTTTGAATTTAGGATTTATAATAGTGATATGAATCTTTTATCTCAAAAGTGCGTGCCGTGCGAAGGGGGAATGCCCCCGATGACGGAAGAAGAAGCGAATAAATATTTATCGGAAACCTTAGGGTGGAAACTTGCGGATGACAAGAAGAGCATCAGCCGCAATTTTGAATTCAAGGATTTCAAGGGATCGATGGAGTTCGTCAATAAGGTTGCCGATATCGCGAACGCCGAAGGCCACCATCCGGATATTTCTATTTTCTACAACAAGGTGAAACTCGAACTCTCGACGCACGCCGTGGGCGGCCTTTCCGAGAATGATTTCATTCTCGCCGCCAAAATCAACCAATTAAATCCCCAAGTCCTAAACCCTAAACCCTAGACCCCATCCTCGTCTTTCTCCTCTTCGCGCTTGAAAATATTTTCCGCGTGCTTGCTCTTCACCCGGTTCGTCTCGGACTTTTGATCATCCGGCGCATTGCTCTCCTCCAATTTCTCATTCAATTTCTCTCCCAGGTCTTTTGCCTTTGATTCGAAAGACAGGGCCCTCCCGAGCATCCGCTTCAAGAAAACCTCTCCCCCGATCATGATAACGAGGACGACCGCGATGCCGATTTCAACCTGCCTGAAGACTTTCTCGGCTTTCAGGAGGTAGACACCGCCGGCGAGGAAATACGCCACGATGGTCATGCCGAAGAGCCACGAAGCGACGGCGAGAAGGTGCGGTTTGAAGAACTTCCTGAATTTCACCTTCGTCCATCCGACGGCGAGCATGGCGATGAAATTGGTGCCGATGAGGAACTTCGAGAGGATGGTGATTTTCTTCAGATTTTGCGAAACGTAGTAGGTGTAGAACTGAGCCGTCTTGTTCTGTTTGAGTTTTTTGTACATTTTCCACCCGAACCTGGTGTCCCGGAGCGTCTTTCCGATGAAGTAGAGGAGATAGTCGCCGAGGAGAATGCCGAGGAACGCCGGGACGAGAAAGTCGAGCCATCCCAAGCTCCCGTTGATGACCAAATAGACGGAAACCAGGACGGTGATCTCGCCCTGGAGGAGAATGCCGAGGGCGATCAGGTAGTGGCTCCACGCCTGGTGGGTCAAAACGATCTGGCCGAGGTTGTCGAGGAATCCTCCCATGGAGACCATCATAGCATACTTGTGCGTAAGCCCTGTTGTCAGGCGCCGGTTTTGGGTTTACTATCAAACCAAGGAGAGGTTTTATCACTGCCAAGTCTTTAGACAACTGAAAACTTCGAAAAACTCCGTTAGTGTGTCGTCGAGAACATTAGCCTCTGGTTGAATTTGGCAAGAAAGCATGGTGGGCGTAGCTCAATGGTAGAGCATCTGCCTGTGGAGCAGAGGGTTACGGGTTCGATCCCCGTCGTCCACCCAAAAACAAAGAGCCGCCCCTTGTGGGCGGATTTTTGTTGTTTGAATCGTTCGGGGATCGAACGGAACTTCCGCGCCCGCATTGCGGGATGAAGCGGAAGTCCGCGGCTCCGAAGGAGGAGCGAAGCGACGGGTGAGGAGGATCCCCGTCGTCCACCCAGCGAACCAAAAATCCCCGAAATGGGGATTTTTTTCTCCAATGAACTTCAGTTCTAAGGCGAGCGTTTCTTGATGTGGGTGTATTTGTCTCAAAAGCAAGCTTTAGTAATTACTAAAGCTTAAGCCTCAAAAATGGGCAGAGGCGCTTGTTTAAAGGTTTTTTTAGCTCTTTTTGCTGTTTTATCCACAGTTTTTTGATTTAGTTTTTTCTTAACTAACACAGATTCATCTGTTATCTCTGGTGCTCCCAAGCTGAACCACAGCTGTTTTCCTATTTTCTCCTCAATAAGTATTTGTGCTGCTCGCAGAGGCTTAAGGATCTGGTTTACACGTCCCGATGTAATGTTGCCCAAATGAACAGCAAGCTCGGGATAAGACGCTCTTTCTCGTGCATAGAGAAATTCAAGAACTTTATTTTGACTATCAGTAATAAGTCCAGTCTTCCTTAAATGTTCGACGCGGATATTTAGTTGGAGGATTCGGCTAGTTACGGTTTTAATTTTGCTGGTTTGTTGCAAGTATGACCCTATGAAAAAACTTAACCATGGAGAAAGATCCTCTTGAAAATTCATTGAGGGGGACAGGGGATTGCATTTATTTGTTTTCTTGAGCGTGTCGTAATACTCTGCTTGATTTCTGTTGTAATAGTCAGAAAGGGCAAAGTACTTCACACCTTCAGATTTCTTCTTGATTAAGAGTAGGGTGGTAAGAATACGAGCAACTCTACCATTGCCATCGGCGAAGGGGTGTATCCAAACAAACCAAAAATGGCATATTCCACCCGCCACAATAGGAGAGAATGCCTTATCACTCGCGGCAGTATTAAACCACTTGATGAATTCATCAAGTAGAAATCCAACCTGTGGTGTCGGTGGAGGTGTGTAGATTATTGTCCCATTCCTTTTGATTGCATTTTGTTCGGTGCGTATTTTACCGGGCCTTGCTTTTGGATCACCGGCGGTGACATATTCATGAATTCTGAGAAGAAGGTTGATCGAAAACCCAGTGTCAACTTGTTGTTTTATAAATTTTAATGTCCTGTAATAACTCTCAAATTCACGTCTCTCTCGTTCCCCAATTTTTACGTCTCTAGTGCCAACGGTGATTGCTTTTGCTTGTGCAATAGAAACCACAGTTCCCTCAATTCCAATAGACCCAACCGCTTCCTCTAATCTTGCCTGGCGTTCCAAAATCTCTGACCACGCTGGATTCATTTGTAAGACCTGTAAGTTCCCATTGGTTTGGGAAATTAATTCAAGATTCCTCACGTCAGAATTCGACAAATTGTACCGTACACGAAAACTCATACCTTATTATATTCTCCTCTTTTTAAGAGAGGAATCAAGTTCATACATCTCAAAAGAGTTCTTAATGCGTCAGTTTCATCTACTTATTTCCAGATCTCGGGCCGGGTTATATAATGTTTTCAACATGTCCAGAGAAAAATTTCCAACCCCCCTCTCTTCGGATGAAGAATATCGAAACGAATTGGAACGGAAGAAAGAAGTAAGGAGGGAAAACCGGGTCAGGGAAATCGCCGAGCGGCGTTCTGCTGAACTCGTGTCTTTATTTCCGGATGAAGCGGAGAATTTCGAGGTTGTATATGAAAAGATCCATGAGTACTGGAGTTCTCTTTTTGAGGATATAACGGAAATCCGGTCGGACGACCAGCCGGCGTACGGTATCTTTATCAGATTGAAATCTAGCCCAGCCAGTAAGTACATGATTGAACACATGTTCCGGCAAGATCTTGATGCTCAGAAAGCGACTTCCGATATGCTGTCGCGGCAGAGTTTTGCCGACAACATTACCAAGGCGGTGGAGCAATTGAAACGGCGGCGCGGCAAGAGGTAGAATGAAGCTCATTATGGAAAAACCTCAAACATACGATGAGATGAAAGGAAAAACGGGCCTCGCGATCGAGTATTTGCCGCGGGAAGACGGATCGGCGGCCGTGCGAGTCGTTTCGGCGGACGGATCACTCGCAGCTGAAGCGATTTTTAAAAAGGATCGGATCGATGAAGCGCATATCCTGTATATGGAAGTGACCGAACTTTTGCGGTCGCGCGCCGCTCTCGGCGAAAGCCCCGCGGCCATTCGGGAACGGGCATCGAAACTCCTCGCGCTTTTCCGGGGCGAGAAAGTTTCTTTCGGCGATGCGTCTGCCGCGGTCCCGGAGCGCAAGCCATCCGGCGAATTTATTGCGAACCCGGGGAAAAAAATCGAAATCGATGTGGATGGCGTACTCTACCAGCGCTTGCCGGTCCGCACCCGCCTTTTGACCGAGAAGGATACCGATCTTTTGCCAATCCTCGAGGAGTATGTGAAACCGTACTTGAAACCGAACGACCTGTTGTTCGTGAGCGAGAAAGCGCTTTCCGTGACACAGGGCCGCGTCGTCAGCATGGGCGATATCAAGCCATCGCGGCTTGCGCGGTTTCTCGGTCGGAATGTCGGCAACTATTACGGCTCGAGTCAGTTCCACGGCTTTGGCCACGGCACGTCGATCGCGATGCAGCTTCTTATCGAGGAAGCGGGGTACCCGCGCGCCGTTTTCGCGGCAATCGTTTCAGCCCTCACGCGCCCCTTGGGCGTGAAGGGTCTCTTTTACCGTATTTGCGGCAAGCAGGCGAAATCGATCGACTGCCCGATGTCATTCCTCGTTCTTGAATATGCGCACTCGGCGAAACTCGCGCCCCGGGATCCGTTTGGCGCGGCGCGGCGGTTCAGAAAAGCGCTCGGGTGCGAGACGGTGATCCTCGACGCCAACTACCGAGGTGCGTTTTCGCTCGGCAAATCAACCCGCGCGCTTTCGGAAACGTTCATCGGAAAACTCTTCCGCGACAATCCGCTCGGCCAGTCGGACGAAATGACCCCCTTCGCGATCGTCAGGAGATGAGACCTCCCGAGCACTCCTCGTGCTGAGGATAAACTCCGGCCGCTCGGGAGGTATAATAGATATATGAAGACTAACTTCTATACCGGCCGGGGAGACGGAGGAAAAAGTTTGTACGGTAACCAGCGCCTGCCGAAAAGCTCACCCCTCTTCGATGTTTTGGGAGATCTCGACGAGCTCGACGCGTGGCTCGGCGTCTGCCGATCGATAATTTCGAAAAAAGAACAATTCAAGGTGAAAAAACTTTCGCTCGATGCGATCCTCATTTTCATCGAAGAGAGTTTATTCATGCTTCAGGCGGAAGTGGCGGCCGCCGGTTTCGAGTATTCAGCGAAGGAGTTTAAGAAAATAACCGCGGAGAAATCCAGCTTCATGGAAAGCATCATTCTGGAGATCGACGCGAAACTTCCGCCGATCCGGAATTTTATTATCCCCGGCGGGAGCCGGATGGGCGCTTCGCTCGATTTCGCGAGGACCTTGGCGCGCCGGGCCGAGCGGACACTCGTCAAATTCGGCGAAAAGAAAAAGATATCGGATGAATCGATGGCTTTCATGAACCGGCTCTCGAGTTTATTTTTCGCCCTCGCGCGGTATGCAAATGACAAGGCGGGCGTGAAAGAAACCAACCCGTCATACCAATAATTTTTAAATAAAACTTTAGAAAATTATTTATAAAATTAAAAATTCTGTTATAATCACTATATGTTGACTCTCACCGACATGCTCATTCGCCTTGGAGCCGCCGTGGTCCTCGGATTTCTCGTCGGATTGGAGCGGGAATCCATCGGCAAGGAAGCGGGCGTCCGGACCGACATGCTGGTTGCCGCCGGCGCGGCGATCTTCGCGATGATCGGTCTAACCCTGCCGTATATCGTATCGGCCCCGACCAACAATCTCGCCGATGTCATTGCGCGGAACAGCGGATTTTTGGCAGTTATCGCGAACGTCGTCGTCGGCATCGGATTTCTCGGCGCCGGCATCATCGTGAAGCAGGGGGTCCACGTGCGGAGCGTGACAACGGCAGCGACGGTTTGGTTTGTCGCGGCGATCGGCATCCTCTGCGGCATCGGGCTCATGGAGTTCGCCGCCATCGCGACGGTCGCGATGATCGTTCTGCTCCTCATATTCAGGAAATTGAATTTTCCGGTTCTCATCGAGAAAGCGGAAGAGAAGCAATAACGGGTATCAACGGATATCAAATAGAGATACAATTGATATCTCTTTATCTCTATGCCTATCAAACCGATTTACCTCGACTATGCCGCTTCCACGCCGGTCGCGAAGGAGGTTTTGAAAGCGATGATTCCCTATTTCTCCAAGAAATACGGGAACCCGGGGTCGCTCCATTCGTTCGGCCAGGAAGCGATGGCTGCCGTTGATCTCGCGCGCGAAACCGTCGCGAAGGCGCTCGGCGCCGATTTCAGGGAAATCGTTTTCACCGGCTCCGCGACGGAGGCGAACAACCAGGCGCTCCGCGGCGTCGTAAAAGGGTATAGGGAACATAACAGCGGAGGAACCCTTTCCCCTAAACCCTATCCCCTCGTCCCTAAAATAATAGTGAGCGCCATTGAGCACGAGTCGATTCTCGACACGGCACATGATCTTGAGCGCGAAGGCGTCGAAGTCGTCGTGCTGCCGGTCGACCGAAAGGGGATCGTTGATTTAAAAAAACTGGAGGAAGAGCTCGACGAACGGACCATTCTCGTTTCCGTGATGTACGTGAACAATGAAATCGGCGCCATTCAACCAATCTCGAAAATTGCGAAAATATTGAATAACTTCAAAGCAGAGAAGAAATCTTTTTATTCGAAGTCCCTATACCCTGATCCCTCTGCCCTCTACCCTCTATTCCACACCGATGCGGCTCAAGCTCTTATGTATCTCGATTGCGACGTCCGGCATCTCGGCGTCGACCTCATGACCCTCTCCGGCCAGAAAGGGTACGGCCCTAAGGGCATTGGCGCCCTTTACGCAGGGTATAGGGATCAGGGGCTAGGGTATAGGGAACATAACGGCGGCAAAATTCTATCCCCTAGACCCTATACCCTAATCCCTTCGATTACCGGCGGCGGCCAGGAATTCGGGCTCCGTTCGGGAACGGAGAACGTCCCGTCGATTGTCGGCGCAGGCGTTGCGATCCGGCTTGCTGCGGCGGCGCAGGACAAGAATGCGAAGCAGGTTCGGGGTGTCAGGGATTATTTCTGGAAGAAGCTCAAAGGCGTTTATAAAAAAGCGGAGATCAACGGGAGCGCCGACGCGCCCCATGTCTTGAACGTTTACCTTCCCGATGAATTTACCGGCGAGTTCTTGGTGAAGCTCGACCGGGCGGGGATCGCGGCGTCTGCCGGATCCGCCTGCTCGGCGCGGGCATTCGTTCCGTCGCATGTCCTGCAGGCACTCCGGCTCCCGGAAGAGCGTGTCAGGGGGAGCGTCCGGTTCAGTTTCGGAACTCCAACCACGCGGAGAGAAATCGATGAAGCCATCGAACGGATAAGGCGGATACTTACGGATATTCGCGGATAGTTTCAATTTCTATCCAATAGCTATGGCATATCTGTTTATATCCATCCGTGCTTTTGCTATAATATGAATATGAACACGGAAAAAGTGAAGAGCTACCTCTATGTAGCTGTTATCGTGGGGGTTCTTGCAATGGGGTATGCGGCTATTTCCGCGGCCGGCACGTATGGCAACGCGGTCCAGCCGTCGTCGTACCGGAGCTTTTCGGTCACGGCCGACGGGAAGGCAATCGGCGTTCCCGATGTCGCCGCATTCACCTTCAGTGTCGTGACGGAAGGGGGGAAGGACCTCGGATCGCTCCAGACGCAAAACACGACCGCGATGAATAAGGCCATTGACTTCGTGAAGAGCGAAGGCGTCGATGCCAAGGATATCCAGACGAGCGGTTATGCAATCAATCCGCGATACCAATACTCGAATTGCGGCATGTATGCGGGAACCGTCTGCCCGCCGCCCCAGATCGTGGGGTACACCGTGACGCAGAACGTTTCCGTGAAAGTGCGTGATTTCTCGAAAATTGGCGACATCCTTTCGGGCGTCGTCGCGAACGGCGCCAATACCGTTTCATCGTTGAACTTCACCATCGACGATCCGACGGCGGTTCAGGCTGTGGCGAGAGCGCAGGCGATCCAGAAAGCCGAAGCGCAGGCTGAGGCGATCGCCCAGGAAGCCGGATTCACCGTGGGACGCCTGCTCTCCATTAATGAGTACAACAATACCCCGCAGCCGGTGTATGCCATGAATGAGATGGCCATGAAATCGGTGGCCGGCGCTGCCGCGCCGTCGCCGACCATCGAGGCCGGTTCCGAAGAGGTGCACGTTGCTGTAACACTTCAGTACGAAATTAAGTAAATAAATATAAGAGATAAATGGAGATGCGGTAGAGATAGATTGTAACTATCCGTTTCCGCCTATATCTATGTATCTCCGTCCATATCCGTTTATATCCATGTCCAACAAGAAAATTACTTCATTTATTGTTATTGCCGCGTTGATTGGCGGTTTTGTGGGTTCGATTGCGAGTTCCGGCACCGCCCACGCGGATATCCTGAGCAATATCTGGAATTTTTTGAGCGGCAAGCCGGCTTCGACGTCTTCTTCAACCTCGGGAACCGCCGCGACCTCGACGCCCTACCAGTCGGCCAACAGCTATGAACAGGCGGTCATCGACGCGGTGAAGAAAGCCTCGCCTGCCGTCGTTTCGATTGTCATCTCAAAAGACGTTCCGATCATCGAGCAATGCCCGCAATCATTCAGCCCGTTTTCCAATCTGCCGCCCGAGTTCCAGCAGTTCTTCGGGAATAATTTCGGCGGCGGCAATTTCCAGACGTATGTGCCGTGCCAAAAAGGGACACAGAAGCAGGAAGTGGGCGGCGGTTCGGGGTTCATCGTTTCTCCGGACGGCCTCATTGTGACGAACAAGCACGTCGTTGCCGACACCACGGCTGATTACACCGTCCTTTTGAACGATGGCAAGAAATATACGGCGAAGGTTTTGGCGCGGGATCCGGTGCAGGATCTGGCGTTGATAAAAATAGACGCGACGAACCTGCCGACGGTGACCTTGGGCAACTCCAGCGGCGTGGAGCTCGGCCAAACCGCGATCGCGATCGGGAACGCACTGGGTGAGTTCCGGAACACGGTTTCCGTCGGTGTCATCTCGGGTCTTGCGCGCACAATCACCGCTTCCGGCGCGACCTACGGAACGGAGACGATCCAGGGGGTGATGCAAACCGACGCGGCCATCAATCCGGGGAACTCCGGCGGCCCGCTTTTGGACCTCAATGGCGACGTCATCGGTATCAACACAGCTATCGTTTCCGGCGCGCAAAACATCGGCTTCACCATCCCCATCAATCAGGCGAAGCGGGACATTGAATCAGTGCAGAAGAGCGGCGTTATTCAAACACCCTACCTCGGCGTGCGATACCTCACCGTGACCGCCGATATGGCGAAGACGCAGAATTTGTCGGTTGACCACGGCGCGCTCCTCCGGGGCGACGACACGGGACCCGCTGTCGTGCCGGGTTCTCCGGCCGCGAAAGCCGGCCTTCAGGCGGAAGATATCGTCCTCGAAGTCGACGGTACGCCCGTTGATGCGACGAACACCCTCATAGCACTCATCGATCAGTACAATGTCGGCGACACGGTGACGCTGAAAGTCCAGCGGGGGAGCCAGACCTTGAGTATTCCCGTAACGCTCGCCGAGCGCCCCTCGACACTCACCCAATAGCGCGTTAGCACTCGAGTCACCCTCTTGCTAATCCTCGTAAAAGGGAGTAGCATGACGTATAATAGAAATAAGTAATTTTCAATTCCCAATTTCCAATTTTCATTGAATGTTACAATGTGAAAATTTTCAAACGTTTGGAAATTGATTGTAAATTGCAAAATTGTGAATTGTAAATTTTAGTCCCATGCCCAATTTTCAACGTTTTACCATAAAAGCCCAGGAAGCCCTGCAATCGGCGCAGGAAATGGTCATGCGCTATAACCACGGCGAGCTCCGGGCAAGCCATCTCCTCGCGGCGTTGACCGACGATGAAGCCACCCTCGTGCGTCCGCTCCTCGAAAAAGCGCACATCGATCTTCTCGCGCTCGAGCGGGAGGTTATAAAATCACTCGAACTGTTGCCGAAAGTTTTCGCGAGCGGCGGAAGCGTGGGCCAAATGTATCTGTCACAGGAAATCATCCGCATTTTGGATAAGGCGGCGGAAATATCCGGGCGCTATAAAGACGAATTCGTTTCCTGTGAGCACTTGCTTCTGGCGCTCCTCGAAGTTCCGTCCCCGGCCGCCGAGATCCTCATCAAAGCCGGCGCCAAGAAAGAAACACTCCAGAAAGCGCTCCGCGATCTCCGCGGGGCGGTTCGCGTTACCGACGAGACGCCCGAATCGAAGTTCCAGGTTCTCGAAAAATACGCCGTCAATTTGACCAACAAGGCCAAGCAGGGGAAGCTCGACCCGGTGATCGGCCGCGAAGAAGAACTGCGTCGGGTGATGCAGATCCTCTCGCGGAGGACGAAGAATAACCCCGTCCTGATCGGCGAATCCGGCGTCGGCAAAACCGCCATCGTGGAAGGATTGGCCGAGAAGATTGTTACCGGCGACGTGCCGGAGCCTTTGAAAAACAAAGAAGTTTTGACGCTCGATCTTGGGTCCCTGGTCGCCGGGACGAAATTCCGCGGCGAGTTCGAAGACCGCCTGAAGGCGTTCCTCCGGGAAATCGAGCGCGCCGAGGGGAAAATCATCCTCTTTATCGACGAGATCCACATGATTGTCGGCGCCGGCGCGGCGGAGGGAGCCGTGGACGCCTCGAATCTTCTGAAACCCGCTCTCGCGCGGGGAGAGCTCCACGCGATCGGCGCGACGACCTTGAAGGAATATCAAAAATACATCGAAAAGGACGGGGCGCTTGAACGGCGCTTCCAGCCGGTCATCGTGGAAGAGCCGACCATTGAGGATTCCATTGCCATCCTCCGCGGCCTGAAGGAAAAATACGAAATGCACCACGGGCTCAAGATCACCGACAACGCCATCGTGACAGCGGTCAATTTGAGCGCCCGCTACATCACCGACCGGTTCCTGCCGGACAAGGCGATCGATCTCATCGACGAGGCCGCCGCCGCGCGGCGCCTGGAGTCGGACAGCATTCCTTCCGAGATCGAGAAAATCAGGAAAGAAATCATGCGGCTCGAAGTCGAGAAATCGGCGCTCGGGAAGGACGGCTCCAAAAACAAGCCGGTCCGGTTGAAGGAGATCAATGCGGAACTGAAAAAATTGAAACTGGAAAATACGCGCCTTTCCTCGCAGTGGGAAGGTGAGAAAAAAGGTGCGAGCGGCCTCCACGATCTCCGGAAGCAGATTGAGGACTTGCGGCACGAAGCGGATCTCGCCGAGCGCGAAGGAGATTTCGAAAAGGTTGCGGAGATTCGCTATGGCTTGCTGCCGAAGGCCGAGAAGGATTACGTGAAAACAGAGAAGGTCGCCGGCGCGAAGGCGAAAGGAAAATCCGGCAATTTCATCAAGGAATCGGTTGACGAAGAAGATATCGCCGGCGTGGTTTCGCGATGGACGGGGATTCCGGTCTCGAAGATGCTCGAATCCGAAGTGAAGAAGCTTGCGCGCATGGAAGAGGAGCTCGGGAAGCGGGTAGTCGGCCAAGAGGAAGCGGTCAGTGCCGTTTCGCGCGCGCTCCGGCGGAGCCGCGTCGGTCTCGCCGATGAGGATCGGCCGAGCGGATCATTCATGTTTTTGGGCCCGACCGGCGTCGGGAAAACCGAGCTCGCGCGGGCGCTCTCCAATTTCATGTTCAACGACGAGAAGGCGCTCATCCGCATCGACATGTCGGAGTATATGGAGCGCCACGCGGTGTCGCGCCTCGTGGGTTCCCCGCCGGGATACGTGGGCCACGAAGAAGGCGGGCAGCTCACGGAAATCGTCCGGCACCGGCCGTACAGCCTGATCTTGTTCGATGAAATCGAAAAAGCGCATCCGGAGGTGTTTAATATTCTGCTCCAGGTTCTCGACAACGGGAGGCTCACCGACGGCAAGGGGAAGACGGTTAATTTCAAGAACGCAATCATCATCCTGACGTCGAACGTCGGGAGCCAATACTTCAAGGAAATGTCCGGTCTCGGGTTCCAGATGGGCGAATCGCGCGAACTGGAAGACAAAGAAGAAGCATTCGGGGAACAGGCGATGGAATCCCTGAAGGAAACCTTCAAGCCGGAATTCCTGAACCGGCTCGACGAAGTCATTATTTTCAAATCGCTGACGCCGAAGGACGTCGAGCATATCGTCGATATCCAAATCGGCGAAGTCGAGAAGCGTTTGGCCGGCCGGGGCATATCATTGAAGATCAAACCCGAGGTGAAGCGCTATATCGTGGAGAACGGATTCGATCCCAACTACGGCGCGCGGCCGATCAAGCGCTTGATCCAGAAGGTCATCGTCGACGCCCTGGCGGATAAAATGGTCCGCGGACTTTTGAAAGATGGTAAAGAAGTTCATATCTTCATTAATAAATCGAACAAAGTGGAAGTTGCTTGAGAAAACGCTCCTCGCGGTCGCGGCGCTCGCCCTGACCTTCTTTTTGTCGTTCTCGTTCTTCGCCGTCCTCGGATTTCTCTTCATTCTGCTCTTCGTCTACCTCTCTGAGGGGGGAGGGAGGCGCGATTTCAGGTTTTCGTTCTGGCTCACGCAGGTCGTTTTCCTCCTCGCGCTGTCATCACTCCCGCTCCCGTGGCTCGTTCTCGCGGTTTACGCCGCTCTCTCCTTCGTGATCCTCGGCCTCATGGGGAACGCGTTTTCCAACAAATTTTTCGTCTATGGCATCGCTTCTCTCGTACTCGCCTTCTCGTTTTTTGCCGTCTTGTTCTCCCGGGCGCCGTCGTTCTCCGCGGATTCCTTCTGGAGCCAGTTTTTCTGGATGCTCTTCGATTTTCTGGTCGTCTATTTCCTCTTCAGGGAATACTGGAAGACGTTTGGCGGGTGGCAGTCGCGAAAAATGCGCCTCTTCGGGATGTCCCTGGGCGTCCTTTCGGCGGAACTATCGGCCGTTCTGGTGTTCCTCCCCTTGGGGTTCTTGAACGCCGCCGCTTTTATGGCGCTCCTCCTTTTGGTCTCCCGGGATTCCCTGATGGCCCATGAAAACGGCTTCATGAACGCCTCTTTCGTCTTCCGGGAAATAACCCTGTTTGTGGTCATTGCTACGGTCATTTTCGCCACTGTCAGCTGGAAGATCTGACGGATAGAAACGGAAATACAATAGATATAAAATAGAGATAAATGGAGTTGGGGGATTTAGAGGTTTATAGACTTGCGAGAGGTATTTCAAAAGATGCCTGGGGTATTTATAAGCAGTTTGACTGGCAAACAAAAAAGAAGATGATAGGCGATCAGTTTATAACGGCCGTTGATTCGATAGCCGCCAATATAGCAGAAGGCTTTGGAAGGTTCCATTACCTTGACCGGAATAAGTTCAATTACAATGCCAGGGGATCGCTTTTTGAGTCCCTCCATTGGGTTGATGCTCTTGAGGAAAGAGAACTTATTGAGAAGGGAGAAGCAGAAAATCTAAAGAAGGGGCTCAACTCTCTCTCCGTAAGATTGAATAACTATATATCTACAACCAGAAGTCTGCACAAATCCTAGCTTTTTAGTCTATTTCCGTTCCTATCTACCTTATATCTATTTATATCCCGTTGTATCCTCTGATTTTCGTAACACTTCAGATATTCCCTCGTTTTATCTACTGTACCGATAGCAATTCCAGTTTTTTGCACCGATTCTTGAAAGTTTCCCGTAATTTGTTATAATAGAATCAAGAGTTAGAGCTTGGAAGTGAGGCCAGGCGCTAATGGAGTAGAACTGTCAAAATCCGCCTCACGGCGGATTTGCGCGTATAAAGGGCATCCCCCTCTGCGCGGTTCATATTCATAGCACCAAACCTCGCCTCCTCGCGAGGATTTTTTGTGAGTTTATCTACCGCGTTCCTGTATCTCCATCCCTATCCTGTATATCCGTAAATATCTGTTCAAGTGGTTACTAGTGCCGTCGGCGGATCTGATCGAACGATTTCGCAGGGCGGCATTCCGAAAAAATGTGTCAAAGGTCGACTCTGCCTCAAAAAAGGCGGGGAAAATAGTAAAAATATTGTCGAAAATAAAAATAAAAATGAAAATGAATAGTTTTAGTCGAAAAGCAATATCAGTAGGATTGGTTTTCGCGACCGCTTTGTGGTTCGCGGGTTCCAGTTTTGCTCCTTTGGCTTCTGCTGCCGGTCTTTCGACTCAGCAAGTTGACTCAATTTTGAGTTTATTGCAGAGCTTCGGAGCTG
>JAKALR010000021.1 GCA_021824045.1 bacterium
GGAGACAGACAGCAAGCAGTGCTATTGAGTGGGAAAGGCATACTGCTTTGGCAGGACAAGATTCCTGAATGCATGCAGAGAAGCTACATTCTCGCTGGATTACTCACGAGTGGAATGATTAGCAGAGAGAGGACTTAGATCCCCTGTAAACCTGCTGGTGTAATCAAACCAAAGAGATAATCTATTTGTGAAGCCGACAGAGGTGCATCCTCGCCCCACTTTGATCAACCCATCTGTCATGTTAAGAGCCCAGCCCAATCGATTGAAATATATCGATTGGGCTTTTTCGATTTTTATATCCCCATGCGGTTTGGGTTGATATAAAATTGCGGTATACTAGATACGAAATACAAAATACGAGATACTAAGTTATGATCAAATACTTGAGCGGGCAGAATTTGAAAAAGTTTTCCGGGAAAACATGCCTCCTCCGGGTCGACTTGAACGTCGAGATCGGAATGCCGCTGGATTCGTACCGCTTGGAAACAGTCATCCCGACAGTCCAATTGCTTTTAAAAAATAACGTGCGGGTGGTCCTCATGAGCCACCGAGGGCGGCCCAAAGGAATTGACAAAGAATTGTCGCTGAAACCGTTCGCTCCGATTTTTACGCGAAAACTCCGCGTGCCGATTCGTTTCGTGGGAACCTTGGATTTCAAAGAAGCGAAAAAAGAAATCGGAACTTCAAAGAATGAAATTTTCCTCTTGGAGAACCTGCGGTTTCTGCCGGGCGAGGAGAGTAATAATGCGGAATTCGCGGAACAGCTCGCGTCGCTCGGCGATTTTTTCGTGAACGACGCCTTTGCGGTCTCGCATCGCGCGAACGCATCTGTTGCGGCTATCGTGAAATTCCTCCCCTCGTACGCCGGGCTCCTTTTGGAAAAAGAGGTCAAGAATCTGGATAAAGCGATGAAGAGCGATGATCATCCGTTCACCATCATCGTGGGCGGTGCGAAAGTTTCGGATAAGCTTGGCGTCGTGAAACGCTTTTGGAAAAAGGCTGATGATTTTCTCGTTGGTGGCAGTCCGGCGAGTACTTTTTTGGAGGCGGAGGGCATGGATGTCGGTGATTCTCTCGTTGATGCCGCCACGATACCCATGATTGCGCCGTATTTGAATGCAAAAAAAATCCACCTGCCGAACGATGTAAAATACCAGTCGACGAAAATATTGGATATCGGGCCGAAAACCGTGAAAGAATATGCCGACGTAATCAAACAATCGAAGGTGATCATTTGGAACGGCCCCATGGGGTGGTTCGAGCGGAAGGGGTTTGGCAACGGCACGAGAGGCATTTGGAAGGCGATTCTTGCGAATAAGAAAGCGCACATTATCGTGGGCGGCGGCGAGACCGTCACGTCGCTCAAGACCCTATACCCCAAACCCTATGCCCTAAGCTCTAATGTGTTCCTTTCGACCGGCGGAGGTGCTATGTTGGCATACTTGTCGGGCGAAAAACTGCCTGGTATCGAAGCTCTCCGGTAGTATTGACAGAACATTCGATAAGTACTTTACTTTATTCTTAGAAAACAAAAAAAGGAAAGAGGCAATGGAAAAGATACTGATCGTTTCGCGGGAGAACGGGTGGGTTGGTAAATTAGCCGAAGTGCTTGAGAATCACTTTGACTCAGTTATCATCGCGGAACCGGAACACGCCTTCAGGGTTTTTGGCAGAGAAGAGCCCGACTGTGTCCTGGTTTGTGATTGTGCCGACCCAACGGCTATGACGCCCGAAGCCCTGGCATATCGGAATGTAAGAATACTGGTCGGGGAAAGGGCGATCATGAGATGCGGCGATGCTCCTGGTAATGCCGAAGATTATATAAAAAAACCCTTTGCTGTCATCGATCTGATGGCAAAGCTGGAGGTGCTTAAGGGCGATTGAGAGCGATTGCCCTGAGCGATATTCCGAGCTGCTCTTCATGTTTTTAAGAGCAGCTTTTTGTTTTTATGGATCGCCGTTATAATGAAACATCATGAAAGACACGGTCATTCTCTATCACGCTAATTGCATCGACGGGTTCGGGGCGGCTTTCGCGGCGTGGAAGAAATTCAAAAATCGGGCAACCTATCTCCCGGTGGAACATCAGGTTCCGCCGCCCGAGGGATTGAAAGGCAAGATCATCTATACCGTCGATTTCTGTTACAGGGCCCAGGATCTCAGAAAGCTCGTGAAAGCCAACAGGGAAGTGGTGGTTCTCGATCATCATATCGGGGTAAAGGAAGACATGGAGGAAGCGACAAAGTACGTATTCCAGAACGATCATTCGGGGTCGGTCATTACGTGGAATTATTTCCACCCCAAAAGAAAAATTCCGAAGCTCTTGCTTCACATTGAAGACACGGATCTCTGGAAATTCAAACTCCCGCACACGAAGGAAGTCTCCGCGGCGCTTGAACTCGTACCGTTCGATTTCAAAATATGGGACAAGATCGTAAAAGGCTGCGAGTCGCTGAGGACGAGAAAGAAATTCATCGAGAAGGGGGAGAACGTCAGGGAATATCAGATGGCCGTGGTGAAGCGGGTAGTACTAAAAGCCCAGGAAGCCGAATTCGAGGGGTACCGCACGCTTGTCGCGAATTCGCCGATTCTCGCTTCCGAAATAGGGAATACGCTTGTCATGAAGAAGCCTCCGATCGCAATCGTGTGGTCCGCAGATCGGAAGCGGATCAACGTTTCGCTCCGGTCCGACGGGACAGTGGACGTTTCGGAGATAGCCAAAAAATACGGCGGCGGCGGGCACCGGGCGGCTTCCGGATTTGCTCTTCCCGTAACCGGCAAATTTCCCTGGAGAAATGTTTAAGATCGATACTCTCTTTTTAAACATTCAGCTTTATTTATAAAAATTATGAAATTTATAATAAATACCGACGGAGGATCAAGGGGAAATCCCGGACCGGCTGCCATCGGAGCGGTTGTCGGGGGGAAGGAATACGGCGAATACATCGGGAAAACAACGAACAACGTTGCCGAATACCGGGCCGTTATTTTCGCCCTCAAGAAGGCCAAGGCGCTTTTAGGAAGCAAAAAAGCGGGGGAAACCGACGTTGAAGTAAGGGCCGACAGCGAGCTCTTGGTCAGGCAGATGAACGGCGAATACAAGATGAAAAACGAAGAGCTTCAGCCGCTCTTCATCGAGGTCTGGAATTTGAAGCAGGACTTCAAGTCGGTTACGTTCAATCACGTGCCGCGGGAAGAGAACGGGGACGCCGACAGACTCGTGAATCAGGCGCTCGATACCCTTCTTTAATTTTCAATTACCAATTTTTAAATAATGTTTTAATTCCTTAATTTTTAAAATTAAGATTTATTTATAAAATTGAAAAATTATAAAATTCCGCAAACTATTTTAATAATTTCTCCAACAAAGCTTTTGTGATGCCCGGTTCCGCTTTGCCTTTCGTCCTTGCCATCACCTGGCCCACGAGAAACTGGAGTGCGTTTTGCTTCCCTTTCCGGTAGTCGGCTGCGGATTTTTCATTTTTTGAAATTACCTCCTCGACGATCTTTTGAAGTTCTCCTTCGTCGCTTAAGGTTTCCATTCCCTCGCTTTTCATCAGCCCTTCGGGATCTTCGCCGGTCTCGAACATTTTTGCGAGGATGTCTTTCGCGAGGCGGCTCGTGAGTTTGCCGCTCTGGATGAGGAAGGCGAGGTGCGCCAAATGTTCAGGGGTGATCTTCAGTTCTGGGAGAGAGATTCCCTTTGTTTTCATAAGACCCTTCAGGTCGCTCGTCAGGTAGTTGGCCAGGAGTTGAACATCGCCTTTTTTGATTTTTTCTTTTAATTCCGAAGCCGCTTCCTCAAACCAATCGGCGAGTTCTTTTTCCGCGACGAGGGTTTCGATGATATCCTTGTTCAATGCGTATTCGACAGCGAACCGGTTGCGTTTCTCGTCCGGCAGTTCCGGTATCTCCGATTTTATTTTTTCCCAATCAAATCCATCGGGGCCCGACAGCAAGTTGAGCGGCGGCAGATCGGGCTCCGGGAAATACCGATAGTCGTTTGCTTCTTCCTTCACGCGCTGGCTTACGGTGACGTTCCGCACGTCATCCCATCCGCGCGTTTCCTGGATGATCCTTTTTCCTTCATTCAGAAGTTTCTCTTGCCGATCTATTTCGAATTTTATGGCGCCTTCAACCGCCTTGAATGAATTGATGTTTTTCACCTCCACCTTGGTTCCCAGCTTCCCGGCGTTTTCGGGAGCGATTGAAATGTTCGCCTCGATTCTCATCTGGCCCTTTTCCATGTCGGCGTCGGATGCGCCAAGGTACCGCAATATCTCCTGGAGTCCCCGGGCAAAGAACACCGCCTCTTCGGCATTCTTAATATCCGGTTCGGTCACGAGTTCCATGAGAGGTCGCCCGGCTCGATTGAAATCGACGAGAGATATGCCGTTGGCGTGGGCCAGACGGCCGGCGTCTTCTTCGAGATGCACCCTCGTGATCCGCACGTCGCGGAGCAGCCCTCCCCTGACGATGGGATATTCATACTGGGAGATTTGGTATCCCTTGGGAAGATCGGGGTAGAAATAGCTTTTCCGGTCGAATTGCGAGTAATCGGCTATGGTCCCCTTGAGGGCTCCCCCTATGGTTATCATGAGTTTTACCGCCTCGCGGTTCATGACGGGGAGCGTGCCGGGATGTCCGAGGCAAACGGGGCAAACGTTCGTGTTCGGCTTCTCTTCGTCGGGATCGTTTTTGCAGGCGCAAAACATTTTCGTCTTCGTTTTCAACTCTGCATGAATTTCTAATCCTATGGTTGGAATATACATTATTACTTAATTTTTAATTCGAAATTTTTAATTTTTAAACGTTGTCAATCGACAATTTATCAGTTACTATAATACTAATCTAATCATCACCACTGTGGCAAATTTAAGCGCTTTTGAGAAGATTTTGGGGATTCAGTTTGGCAATGAGGCCCTTCTGCGGGAGGCCTTGACCCATCGTTCTTATTTGAATGAGCACCCTCATTGGCCCGGAGGGCAGAATGAACGCCTTGAATATTTGGGGGATGCCGTTCTGGAGCTCTCCGTCAGCCGGTTCCTGTTCGACCGGTTTGCCGAGTTCCCCGAGGGGAAACTCACCAGTCTCCGGGCGGCGCTCGTGAACTACCGCATGCTTTCCGCGGTTGCTTCGGAAATTTCCCTGGATAAGTTCATCTTCATGTCGAAGGGGGAAGCGAGGGACAGCGAGAAGGCAAAAGAAATCATCATGGCGAACGCCATGGAAGCCCTGATCGGTTCCGTGTATCTGGACGGCGGATATGACGTCGCCGATAGTTTTATCAAGAAGTTCGTCCTTTCGCATCTCAAAGAAGTTCTCAATTTGGGATTGGATAAGGATCCGAAAAGTCATCTCCAGGAAATCGTGCAAGAAAAGGAAAAGATAACGCCGACATACCGCGTCCTCAAAGAAGAAGGTCCCGACCATCAACGGACATTCTATGTCGGAGTTTTTTTCGGCGATGATCTGATCGAGAAAGGGGTGGGGAGTTCCAAGCAGGAGGCCGAGACGGATGCAGCTGAGAATGCCATGAAGGCGCTGGAGAAATCGAAATGACTGATCCGACGAAAATAAACCTGCTGAACCGGTTGGAGCTCCAGGGTTTCAAGTCCTTTGCCGGGAAAACGGTTTTTGAATTTCCGGCGAAAGTCGTCGGCGTTGTGGGGCCGAATGGCTCGGGGAAATCGAATATCATCGACGCCATCCGGTGGGTTTTGGGCGAGCGCGAGGCGAAACAGCTTCGCGGCGAAGGGTTGGAGAATTTGATATTCGCGGGCACGCCGAAAAAACCGGCTCAGGGTTTCGCCCGCGTTGATTTGGTTTTGGATAACGCGAACCGGGCTTTTCCGGTCGACGCCGAAGAGGTTGTTCTCTCACGGAGAGTCGATCGTTCCGGCACGTCGGAATTTTCTTTGAATGATGCGGAGATACGATTGAAGGATCTCCTGCCGCTTTTGGCCCGCGTGCGGCTCGGCGCCCGGGGGATCATGATCATCGGGCAGGGTCAGAGCGACATCTTCGTCATGAGTTCTCCCCGGGAGCGGCGAGAAATGATAGAGGAATTCCTGGGACTCCGGGAGTTTAGGATAAAAAAAGGCCAGGCCGAACGAAGACTCGAGAACAGCATCATTAATATCGACAAAATCAAGGCGATGCTCGAGGAACTGGCCCCGCAGGTCAGAATCTTTAAGAAGCAAAAAACCCGCCTCGAAAAACGTTCGGAGATCGAATTGGAGCTTGAGGGGCTGGAAAGCAGCTACTATGCCTTCAGGTATTCCCGGCTGGGGAGGGAATTGCAGACCGTGATGTTGCCCATTGCCGGATTGAAGGAGGAGCGGAACGGCCTGGAAGGAGAAATCCAAAAAGAGGAAAAAATTTTAAATGCGCTCTATCAGAACGACGACGATTACGCGAAGGTAAAAGAAATCCGTGCGAAGATCAATGCACATCTCGACGCGGAGTCGGTGAAGCAGCGAGAATTGTCGCGAATCGAGGCGAAGATGGAAATCCAAAAGGAGGTGCCGCTCTATACCCACAAACCCGAAGAATTCAAGAAATTTATCACCGGCCTCAAAGACGAGATAGAAGCCGTTTTGGGGTTAGATACCGTCGCGGAGATGAAGTCGCACCTGAAGAATATCGTCGCGAGCGTTCAGAGCTTCTTCTCGAATCGGAGTGAAGAGCCGAAGATTGATTTGAGCGGAGATTGGAAGAGTCTTGCGGACGAAATAAAGGGCATCCGAGTGCAAATCGACGACTTGAGAAAGGCGGAAGACGATGTTTCCCGGAAAACGAGAGAATCGAATAAGGAATTCAGGGAAAAAGTCGGCAAGCTGAACGAGAAGAAAAACGATTTGTATGCCATGGATCGGAAGATCCAATCAGTCGTCCTCCAAAAGGAAACGATTGAAATGAGGCGCGAAGAATTGGAACGTGAGTGGGCCGCGTTGGGAAAAAGCGCCGAAGCATTGAAGCGCATGCCGTCGGGGGAGGAATTCAGCGACGAAACACTCCATGAGGCGGAATCCCGCATGATGAGGCTTCGGGGAGAAATCTCCGCCATCGGCGAAATGGATCAGAGCGTTTTCAGGGAATTCGAGGAGTCGGAGAAGCGATATGAATTTTTGGAGGCGCAGCTTGCCGATCTCGAAAAAGCCGCTGCGGATCTCAAGGTGCTTATTCGGGATCTCGATCAGAGAATTAAGAACGATTTCAAAACGTCCTTCAGGGCCATCAGCGACGCCTTTAATGAATATTTCAAACTCATGTTCGGCGGCGGGAAAGCGCGGCTGGTTCTGGAGGAAAAGGTTAAACCGCCGATGATTATCGGTGAAGAAGGAGCGGAAGAGGAATCCTCCTCCGCTGAGGCTGCGGAGGACAAGGAAGAGGAGTTGGGGGTGAGCATAGATTTGAGTCTGCCCAGAAAAAAAATCACCGGCGTCGGCATGCTCTCGGGCGGCGAAAAAACACTCGTGTCCTTGGCGGCACTCTTCGCCTTGATTTCCATATCGCCGCCGCCGTTTCTCGTATTGGATGAAATCGACGCGGCACTCGACGAAGAGAACGCGAGAAGATTCTCGGATCTCATTAAGCAATTCTCGACGAAGACCCAATTCATCGTCGTCACGCACAACCGCTCGACGATGGAGGCGGCCGACGTGCTCTATGGGATCACGATGGGGGATGATGGCGTCTCGAAGGTGCTCTCACTGAAACTTGAAGGGTAGGGAGGCGAGAAAATATCTCCTCGCGAACCCGCGTCGGCCCGCCCCAGCCGGCGGCCCGCGCTTATCCTCGACCTCGCTCTTCCGCCTTATGAGCGGAAACCGTGCCCGCTCGGTCTCCGAATGGTCCGCTCGAAGATATTTTCTTGCCTCCTGTGGTTATGATATCACCTTAAGCACCTTCTCGTTTTTTTGTCTGAGTTAAAAAGCTATGGCTTTTTAACTCAGGATGGAAGATTTGAAAATTGAAAATTGGAAACTTGATATTCCTAAGTATCTCTTTTATATCCGTTGATATCCGTGCTATCTCTTGACAATAGGGGGCTATACCCTATACCCTATACCCTGTAGAACTCAATACTCATGTTAGCCATAAAACTAAAAAGAATAGGCAAAAAGCACCAACCTTCCTTCCGGATCATAGTCATCGAGAAGCGGCATAAGATTTTCGGCCGGTTCATCGAAGATTTGGGATGGATGGACCCCAAAGCTCATGCGGCGGAAATCAACAAAGAGCGGGCGCTCTATTGGGTTGGCGTCGGCGCAGAGCCGACCGACACCGTTCACAATCTCTTGATTAAGGAAGGAGTTTTGGAGGGAAAGAAAATACCGGTTCATAATAAGCCGAAAAAAGGAGAGGGGAATGCATCGGCGGCCCCAGCCGCTCCCGAAGCCCCCAAGGCTCCTGAAGCGGCCGCTTAGGTCCTGGAATTGATATATACTATATTCAGAGAGCATTGAAAGGTCGGTTTGTTTTGATGATACATCAGTGGATCACATGCAAGATACGAAAGACAGAGATTTCCTGGAAACGCTCGTGAAATCCATCGTCGACCATCCGGATGACGTCGTTATCGATCGGCGGGTGGATGAGATGGGTGTTCTGTTGTCCCTGAAGGTCAACGCGCAGGATATGGGCCAGGTTGTCGGCCGCCAGGGTTCGACCGCCAAAGCGATCCGAACACTTCTCCGAATTGTTGGGATTAAAAACAACGCCCGCGTGAACCTGAAGATCGAAGAGCCGGAAGGTTCGACGAGAGGTCAGGACCGGAACGAGGAAAGGAACTAAGAGAAGAAATCGAAGCCGCCCCGAGTTTTTCGGGGCGGTTTGTTTTATAATCATTACTGATACTTACGGAGATAAACTCCGCTTCGCGGAGAGAAATACAGTAGATATATGTACGATTGTATCTCTACTTATCTCCCTATATATCTATTTATTTCCGTCATATGATAACTTTTCACATCATAACTTTGTTTCCGGAAGCGATTGAGGATTACCTCCACGCCTCTATTTTGGGGCGGGCGGAAAAGGAAAAAATCATCAAATTCGATCTGGTAAATCTCCGGAAGTTCGGCTTGGGTTTGCATAAAAAGGTTGACGATCGACCATTCGGCGGCGGTCCGGGAATGGTTCTCAAAATCGAACCTATTATTGCAGCCGTAGGTTCGATTTTAAATCCAAAATCCAAAATTCTGAATCCTAAACAAATCCGAATATCAAAATCCAAAAAGCGAAAAACGCGGATTATTTTGTTTTCTACAAGGGGAAGGGTATTCACCCAAAAGGAGGCGAAACGATTATCTCGATATAGCGATCTCGTTTTTATCTGTGGGCGGTATGAGGGTGTTGACGAACGAGTGGCGAAACATATCGCCGACGAGGAATTATCGCTCGGCGATTTCGTTCTTGCCGGAGGAGAGCTGCCGGCACTCGTCGCGACCGAGGCGGTCAGTCGCCATTTAAAAGGTGTTCTCGGGAAGTATGAGTCGCTGGAGGACATCAAGGGTTTCTATCCGGTTTACACTCGTCCAGAAAAGTTTGGGAGATGGAAAGTACCCAAGGTGCTTTTGGGGGGCAATCATAAGAAGATAGCGGAGTGGCGAAGAAAACGAGGAAACAAATAGATATATAGTTGTATGACATATATCGCGAACGTAGTGAGCTTATATCCATCTATTTCGCGGCGTGGGCCGCTTGTTTCAGCTGTATTCTTTGACAAGCCGGGCGTTTTTATATACCATAAGGGGTACTTCTATGTTGAGCATTGAAAATCAAGACAAGATCATGGAAATGGCCCAATCGGGCATTTTTTACGGCCATAAGAAAACGAAAACCCATCCCAAAATGAAGGACTTCATCGGCGGGAGAAGGAACGAAATCGAGCTTTTGGATCCGGAGGCAATGGTTCGGAGTTTTAATAAAGCCGTCGATTTTTTGAAAGAGAAGGTTCAAAACGGCGGACTTATTCTGTTCGTCGCGACACAGCCGGCCGCCAAAGAACTCATGAGGACGATGGCG
>JAKALR010000022.1 GCA_021824045.1 bacterium
ATGTTCCAATTTCCAATGTTTTAAACATTTAAAAATTAAAATTTATTTATAAAATTACAAAATTAAAAATTTAGTCATTCGCATCTCACCTTGGTGAGATGCGCTGATCCGTGCGACTTGCATGCCTTATCCACGCCGCCAGCGTTCATCCTGGACCAGGATCAAATCCTCAAAAAGAAACTCCGTACGAAAAACCTATCGATAAGTTCCTCGTACGAAATCTCCAAGGTTCAACCCGAAGGCCGAACCCGAAAGGGACAACTAAAAAATTTTTCAACTAAATACTATTAGCTTTTCAAGAAGCTTTCAGACAGAAAAGAGTTCAAGCAGCGTGATGTCCAGTATAAGGCATCTTTGCTACTTGTCAACAGCAAAAAGGGGTGATAGTATAGAGCGTACAAAGCAATAGGATATCCGTAAAAATTCATGAAAAAAGAGATTCATCCGAAATATAACCCGAAGGCCAAGGTCACCTGCGCCTGCGGAAACGTCTTCACGGTCGGCTCGACCGTCTCCGAAATGCACGTCGAAATCTGTTCGAAGTGCCATCCATTCTTCACCGGCAGGGAACAGCTCATCGATACGGCCGGAAGGATAGAGAAATTCAAGTTGAGGAGAGAGAAGGCCGGCACCAAGCCGAAAGCCCAAAAAAAGGAAAGGGTCAAAAAGCAGAGCAAGAAATAACAACAAACACCTATGGAATTGAAAGTCCAAGAAAGAACCATACTGGGCAAAAAAGTGAAGAGCCTCAGAGCCAGCGGATTCACGCCCGCCGAACTGTACGGCAAGGGAATTAAGAATAAGCATCTCTCCGTCGGATCGCGGGATTTCATGAAGGTGTTCAAGGAGGCCGGCGAAAACACAGTGGTCACGCTCGACGTAGACGGCAAAGAGAAGCTTCCCGTCATGATCTCGGGCATTCACTTCGATCATTTGAAAAACGAAGTCGCGACCGTCGATTTCCACAAGATCAATATGGACGAGAAAATAGAAGCGGAAATCCCGGTGGAACTCACGGGCGAAGCTCCCGCGATCAAGAAGGGATTAATCGTGGTGAAGGCCATGAACGAGATCAAAGTATCGGCCACCCCCGGCAACCTGCCGCACGAGTTTACCGTCGACGTCAGCGGCCTCGCCGATGAAGGGAACGCCATCCACGTCAGGGACTTGAAAGTTGGAAAGGAAATAAAGATCCTGACCGCGGAAAATTCAGTCATTGTCATCGTGAACAAGGCGAAGGAAGAAAAAGAAGAAACGCCGCCTCCTGCTCCGGAAGTCGCGACAGCTGAAACCGCGCCGGTCGCCGAAGAGAAAACCGAAGAAAAGAAATAGCGAAGCGTCAATAAAAAACACCCGGTGACAACGGGGTGTTTTTTTATGTTAGTATAATAGAGAGATGACCGTCAGAAAGACATTTTCCTTTTTTATTTGCGCCCTCGCGATATTGGGTATTGGGCTCTTCCGCGCGAATGATCAAACGGCTGCCGCGGCCGCCACATCGACGAGCTCAACCGCTTTAACAAGCTCGGGGCAGGCAAGCTCATCGGTCGCGACGACGACCGACACCCAGGCGGAACGGCAAGCGCTCGAAGCCCAGCTCGCGGACCTAGAAAATCAGATCGAGCAGCAGCAGCAGCAAATCAACGACTACCAGGCGAAAGGGAATACGTTGAGCGGCGAGATCAGCTATCTCAATTCGAAAATAGCCCAGACCAATTTGCAAATCAAAGCCGTCAATTTGAAACTAACGCAGCTTTCGAACGACATCAGCGACACCCAAACGCAAATCAGCCAGACGGAAGACCAGATCAATGTGAACAAGGACGCACTTGCGGCTTCAATCCGGGCGATTTACGAAAGCGACAACCAAAATCTTCTCGAGATACTTCTGGCCAACAACAATCTTTCCGATTTTTTTTCCAACGTCGATAATATCATCCTCGTCCAGAGCAATATGCGGAACGCGCTGGATCAGATCCAAAAATTACGGGATCAACTGGTCGCCCAACAACAAACCCTGACCGGGGAACTTTCCGACACCCAGAATTTCAAAAACATTCAGACGGCGCAAAAATCTTCCCTGCAAACCACGCAAAGCCAAAAGACCACTCTCCTCAAGCAAACGAAGGGGCAGGAGGCCGCCTACCAGAAGGTCCTCGCCCAAACGAAGGAATCCGCGGCGCAGATACGAAACCGGATATTCCAGCTCTTGGGCGGCGGACAATTAACGTTCCAACAAGCTTATAACTACGCGAAACTGGCCGAAGGAGCGACGGGAGTCAGGGCCGCTCTCATTCTCGCCATTCTGAACCGGGAATCGGCCCTCGGCCAAAACGTCGGGAAATGCTCATATACGACCGCCATGAATCCGACACGGGACACGCCGATATTCCTGAAACTCCTCGCTTCTCTCAACATCGATCCGAGTTCGCAAGCGGCGTATGTTTCCTGCCCGAACTCCGACGGCGCGTACGGCGGAGCCATGGGGCCGGCGCAATTTATCCCGTCGACGTGGAATCTCTACGCGTCGGAAATATCGCAGGTGACCGGCGATAATCCGGCGAATCCGTGGAACAATTCCGATGCGTTCGTCGCCACGGGACTTTTCATGAAAGATCTCATTGATTCGGCAAGTTGCGTGAGCTACGCCAAAGCGAACCAAAGCGTACTGCCCTACCAGTCGCTCCTCGAGCGCTGCGCGGCCGCGAAATACTACTCCGGTTCCAATTGGTACACGTACCGCTTCTGGTACGGCCAGCCGGTCGTCGACCAGGCCAATCAGTACCAAAGCGACATCAACATCCTGAACGGCCAGGGCAACTGACGGATAGAAATAGAAATAAGTTCCGCTTCGCGGAACGAAATACGTAGATATTATCTACGATATATCCGTTTCTCTCTATGTATTTCCGTCCTTTTTGAACGCTTTCGCGATGGGGTCGAAGTCCCCCTCCATGATCTTTTCGATATTGTGAAACTTTTTCCCGATCCGATGATCGGTAATCCGATCCTCGGGGAAATTATACGTTCGTATTTTTTCGGAACGATCGCCGGTGCCAATCTGCTCGCGGCGGATTTGACCCACCGAACCGACGGCTTGCTCCTTCTGAATCTCAAAAAGTTTCGCGCGGAGCACTTCCATCGCCTTCTCGCGGTTCGCGTACTGCGAGCGTTCTTCGCGGGATGCGACCACAATACCCGTCGGCTTGTGGAGAATTCTGACCGCCGTCTCAACTTTGTTCACATTCTGTCCTCCGGGACCGCCGGCGCGGGAAAACGTTACCTCAAGATCCCCCTCTTTCACCTCAACCGCTTTCGCCTCCACGATCGGCAGAACGGCGACCGAGGCAGTGGACGTATGGATCCTCCCCTGCCGTTCCGTGACCGGCACTCTTTGCACGCGGTGCACACCGGATTCGTTCTTCAAAATCTCATAAACGTCATCGCCGGAAATTTCGGCGCTCATACTCTTGTATCCGCGCGCGCCCGATTCCGAGGCATCGAGAATGGAAAATTTCCACCCTTTCTTCACGGCGTATTTTTGATACATATGCGCAAGGTCTCCCGCAAAAAGGGATGCCTCGTCGCCACCCGTTCCGGCGCGAACTTCCAGAATGATCTTGCTGATTGATTGAGGTTCCATAAATCACTATTCTACCGAATTAATTTCCAATTATCAATTTTGCAATTTACAATCAATTTTCAAACATTTGAAAATTTTCAAACTTGTAAAATTCAATGGAAATTGGGCCTTGGGAATTGAAAATTCGCGGTTACCCTATTTTCTCGTAAATAAAAACCCGGTGCCATCCGATATCCGTCGAATCGATGAGACGGAAATGGCCGCTTCCCTCCGGGATCCTGAATGACGGTGAAATGATCTTCGCGCCGTCCCGTATCTTCAAAAACTCGCCGGCCGCTAACTTCTTCATGGTTTCCGGTGACGTGTAGACATAAAAAACAGTGGCTTCCGAAAAAAGGGATTCGGGAATGTTGAAAATGCTTTTCCGTTCGACGCGGACTTTGCTTCGTAAGCCGTTCTTTTTGACGAGGAACTTCGATTTCAAATACGGCCACCACGATATTTCGTAGCCAATGCCGCCCGCGGCGCCGAAATCCTTGACGGCATCGATTAAAACGCGGCCGTCCCCCGACCCGAAATCAAACACCACGTCGCCCGGACCGACGTTGCCGAACCTCAAGATATCGCGCGCGGCTTTCCGTTCGATGGGGACGTAGGGTGCCCCGGCCAAATTGGAATGGATGAGCGACACGAGAAGGAAAACCAACGCCGCTATCAAAACGACATTCACGGAGAGCAACAACAGTCCCGGCAAAAGGCTGAACATCAGAGGCGATAAAATAATTTCATCCTCTCCTCGATGACGACTTTCATTTCTTTCATCGCTGCCGGCATAATTTTATACGGGGCGACTTCATTGGGATTCTCCCTCAGTCCCTCTTCAAGGCCTTTCCGCCACGCCGCCCGGATTTCAGTTGAGATATGAATAATGGAAATCCCGGCCTCTATCGCCGCCGTAAAATCTTCGTCCACCGTGCCGGAACCGCCATGCAGAACCAGGGGGATCTTCACCGTGTCCTTGATCATTTTGATGCGCGCGATATCAAGACGAGGATCCGGTCCGCCGCGGAACATGCCATGGACGTTTCCCACGGCCGGCGCGAGCATATCGACACCCGTCGCAGAAACGAATCGCGCGGCATCTTCGGGCTTCGTGAGCGTTTCCGGCGAAAGTGCCGCACCTTCCGGTATCTTGTCCCAGATCTCCGAATCCGATCCAATATACCCCATTTCGCCTTCTACAAGCAGTGCCGGGTTAGTGACCTTAAGCATCTGGACCACCGACTTGGTCTCAGTGATATTTTCGTCCAAGGGGAGCTTCCCCCCGTCAAACAAAACCTCATCAAACCGGTTTTTCGCCGCTTCGTTCGCGAGCGCGGGGTCGTGCGTATGGTCGGCATTCAAAAAAATCCAAAATTTATCATCATTCGATTGATCGCCGTATTCCCCGTTATAACTCGTGATCAAATCCCGTATTTGCTTCACGCCAAGATAGTTTCGCTCCCCCTCGGAAACGCCGATCAAGACCGGCAGATTTAATTCCCGCGCCGTTTCCGCGACGGCCTTGAACTGCTCAAAGCCCGCAATGTTAAAATGGCCCAGGGCGATTTTTTTCTCCCCTGCCCACTTCAAAGTATTCAATAAAGTACGCATATAATAATTTTATAATTTTTTATTTTATAAATAAACTTTCGTGTCATATTTCAAAGTATCCCTGGAGGAGGTAATCCTTCGAGAATTTTTCCATCTCCTCGAACGAGAAGTATGACGCAAAAATCTGGTTCCACAGAGCTTCCTGGTGGTGATACATGAATTTGATGGACTCTTTCTCTTCCACTAAGCTCATGACGGTGTCCACCAGATTAAAACTCACGAGCGTATCTTCGCCGAGTTCATCCTTGAAAAAATCGCCGACCCAATCGAGTCCCGCCCAAAAACTCAGGTCCACCCCGTTAGTAGAAACTCGATTTCGCTCCGCGTCAGCCGATCGAGTTTTCACTACGGGGTCCACCCCGCCGTCGCCCAAAACTTCACCAAGTTTCATGATATCCTGCCCCGCCTTGGTCCAGTGGATTGCCTCCGGATTCAAGTGCGGCACGAAGAGACGCCACTCATTCTCGTCTTCTTTCGTCAGATACCGCTGAACGACAAGCCACAGGGTCTTTTCTCCTTCCGGCATGTGCCGGTCCAAAACGTCTCCCCGGAGGAGCGAGATGACGTTCTCGGCGAACGTCTCCGGCAACTCGGTGCATCGCCTGAACATATCCGAATAGAACGGGACTTCATTGAGGTAGTGGAACACGAGAGCCATCATCCGCAAGAGCTCGCCCGAAATGCCGAGCGTGAGGGGAATGACGAACACCACTCCCATTTCCTTCAGATGGCTGATGTTGTGCCATTTCTTTTTTACAAACTCTTGGGCCGCGCTGCCCCATTTTTCGGGCAAGGGCCGTATCACAATTTCTCTTTCCTCGAAATCTGACGGTGTAAGCAATGCATACTGTTTGAAAAAGACATCGTTCAACCATTCATTCCCCTCGATAAATCTGAGAGCGCTCATGACCTCGAAGAGGTCTTCCTTTTCGAGCATCGCGTCCACCGAATCGTATTTCAAGAATGCCAAGATCTTCTTCGGCGGTTCCTTTTTCAAGAACTCAATCGCCTTTTCTTTCTTCATGAAAAACCCCCGCTCGATTCCCTTTACCTTCTTGATGGCCTCCACGATTCCCTCGTAATCACTCATTTTTTTGAGGGACGGGGTTCCCAGGGCCTGGGTAATAATATGATTATCGGCTTCTATTTTCGAAATCAGGGCATCGGAAATTTCCTTGGCGCCGGCGTTCCGCTCAACGTCGAGGCGCAACATCCGATCTCCCATTTTTTCTTCATTCTCGGCCATAATGACCTCCATCACACCTTCCCTTTTCGTAATCCCGGAAAGATGCTGCGCTATTTTCTCGACGTAATTCTTATCGGTTCTCAAAATTTTCGCTATTTTTTCAGATGCAGTCATAGTTCTTCTATCTTTATTTTCAAATTTTTCCAGCGCGGCGTTCCCAATTCTTTTCTCGTCAAGATTCCTTCCGTGGCCCCGATATGCTCAACGACCGACGTGGCGTTCGCCGTCGCAACCCGGATTGCTTCCACCACATGCTCTTTGGTCGTGCGGCGCAGGTTGGAAAGCGCGATGCCGCTTTTCATGAGCCCCGCCACGAACCCGGACCCGAAGGCGTCGCCCGCACCCGTCCGATCGACGAGTTTCTTTTCCTTGAAAGTGCCGGCGCGATAGATGCAGCGGCCGTCCGAGACCGTAACACCTTGCGCGCCGTTCGTGACGGCTAAAATACCGGGGCTCGTCAAATCATCAAGTCTCCGGAACACTTCCCGCTCGCGGCTGAACGGGATCCCCGTCAGGATCGCCGCTTCTTCTTCATTCAGAACCAACAGGGAGATGTTTTTCAGGGACGACAGAATGCTTCCTTTGTCTTTCCGTAAATGGTAACCGCTCGGGTTGAAAGCGACGGCGATATTTTCCTTCCCGGCGCGCGTGATGAACTTGCGGAAAGAGCGATACGAATCTCCGGCGAGTGAGAGATACCACCACTTCGCTTTCAAATCTTTCGTTGTGAAATCGGAAAAATTAAAGTCATTGGAGGCACCGTGATAACTCAAAATCGTCCGTTCCCCGTCTTTCAAAAGCAGGACGGAATAGGCGGTCAAAAGCTTTTTGTCGGTCGAAAGCGCTCTCACGTCAATCTTCTCCTCCGAAAGTTTCCTTCGTATCTCCTCGCCCGGGACATCATTGCCGACCCTTCCGATGCAAGCCGTCGCAAATCCCTGGCGGGCGAACGTGACGGAGGCATTCGCGGAATTTCCGCCGATCGTGAAAAAAACCTTCTTGACTTCCATCTTATCGCCCAATGGCAGCACCAGTCCTTTCCCGGAAGGCGTCTTCTCCCATGCAATCACCGAAAAATCAGAAGCGTCGAAGAAGGCGTCTCGCGTGACCGATCCGATGGCGATAATATCTTTCATTTTCTGGAAATAACTTTTTTCACCGCTTTTTTGATATCCTCGACCCCCATGCCGTATTTTTCGATGAGGGCTTCCGGCTGACCGGATTCGCCGAACGTATCCCGCATCCCGACGAATTCAATGGGCGTCGGCCGGTGCTTTGCGAGAACTTCCGCAACGGCACTTCCCATGCCCCCGGCGATTTGATGCTCTTCCACGGTCACGACGGCGCCCGTTCTTTCCGCGGCCCTGATGATGGCTTTTTCGTCCATCGGTTTTATTGAATGATTGTTCAGAACTATGACGCCGATTTTTTCTTTTTCCAGTTCCTTGGCGGCGAGCAGTGCATTGCGCATCAGAAGCCCGCAGGCGATGATGGCAACCTGCGGTTTCCGCGAATCCCAAAACACATCGATCTTCCCCGGCGTAAAGGGCGTTTCTTCGGTTGTAACGATCGCGCTCTTTTCGCGTGCAAACCGTACGTAGACCGGCCCGTCGATTTGGGCGGCAGCAATGGTCGCTTTCTTTGCCTCAATCGCGTCGCAGGGCACGAATACCAACATATTCGGCATGGCGCGCATGATCGCGATATCCTCCGTCGCCTGGTGCGTCGCACCGTCGGGACCAACGGAGACCCCGGCGTGATGGCCCGCAATCTTCACGTTTGAGTTGTTGTACGCAATCGTCGTCCGGATCTGCTCATAATTCCGGCCCGGCGAAAACGTCGCATACGATGCAATGAAAGGAATTTTTCCCGATACGCCGAGACCTGCGGCCACGGTCGCCATGTTTTGCTCAGCAACGCCGACCTCGAAGTAACGGTCGGGGAATTTTTTCGCGAATGCTTCCGTGCGCGTCGATTCCGTAAGATCGGCTGAGAGCGCAACGACATTCGCGTTGCGATCTCCCAAGAAAAGCAAACCTTCGCCGAATCCGTTCCGGATCGGGACTTCGAGGACATCCGCGTCGAAAATCTTCAGGTGCAACTTCAATTTATTATTCAACATTTGTTTTTTCCTTTTTGATGATTTTCCAATGGTACCAATAGAGCGGAATGCCAACGATAAGAAGCGCAAGGGATTCCGATGCATCGCGCTCGCGTTCGGAAGTGGTTTGCTGTTCTTGATACGCTTGGAGTTCGGCAGTCGATGGTCCGTTTCCTGCCGGTCCCGTTACCGGGTACG
>JAKALR010000023.1 GCA_021824045.1 bacterium
GCCCTCGCGAATTTCAAGGCGCTCCATGCCAGTGACCAGGCGATCACGAAAACGCTCGACACGCTGGATTCCAATCCACTCCTCCCGTCCCTCGACATCAAAGCGAAGGACATCCACCACTACGACACGATCGCGACGTATCTTGAGAAACCCGATTTCCAGAATATCATCTATAAAATTAACTATGCCCAGAATCAGGTGGTTATCAACCGTCTTGTATCCCTGGTCGACAATTTCACGACCGGCGGCTTCATCTTGACGGTATTTCTGGCGTTCCTCGCGGCGGCGGTCACGTTCAATACCATTCGCTTGGCTATCTTTTCCAATAAGGACCAGATCGGCATCATGCGGCTCGTCGGCGCGTCCAATAAGTTCATCAGCGGTCCCTATATTATCGAAGGGGCTCTGTACGGACTCATCGCGGCGCTCGTGAGCTTCCTGGTCTTGATCCCCGTCATTATGTTCATATCTCCGCACATCAACAGTTTCATCCCGGAGGTTGATTTGAGCTCTTACTTTTCAGCTGATTTCCTCGTGCTTTTCCTGTATCAGGCTCTCTTCGGCGTGGGGTTGGGAATTGTCTCGAGTATCATCGCGACGCGGCGCTACTTGAACGTTTAACGGAGCCGACAAAAGCCGGTAACAATTGACAAAGCGGCTCGTATATTATATGAGAAAAACTTCCACAGAGGATTTCAACGCGTTAGCGTCTCAATTGAAGGATGGCGATGAACGGGCGGGCGCGGTGATTTTCGACAAATTCGCCCCGCTCTTCTTCGGATTTTTCCTGCAGCGGACGGGCACGAAGGGCGTCGCCGAAGATTTGGTTCAGGAAGTTTTCGTCAAATTGGTGGGGAGGATCGAAACCTTCAATCCGACCGTCGGGAATTTCACGCCCTGGTTTTGGCAGATCGCCCGGAACACCCTGAACGATTATTTCCGGGAGCGGAAGAATATCCTGCTTTCCGAAATGGATACCGTGGAGGGAGATGAATTCGCCGTCGATGAATCGTTGGACGCCAAGGAATTCGTCGCGGAGATTCTGGAGAAGGTCAAGGAACTCTCCGAAGAAGAACGGGACTTGTTTCTCTTCCGGTATGTCCAGGGATTGTCGTATCGGGAGATCGCCGAGATCACGGGGAAGACGGAGGTTTCACTCCGGGTCGCGGCACATCGGATCGTGAAGAAAATAAAAGAGTGGTATCATGATTAAATTCATAAAATATAAATTCGATTTTTGGAAGGCGGGAAGACTTTTACGGAAAAGATTCTCTCCCGATCCGGAATTTCTCGCGCGGGCGCGGGGTGATTTCCTTTCCCGTCTGGCCGGATTGTCCGGCGTCGCCGTCGCGGCCAAGCGCGGGTTCAGTTTGGCTCTGAAGTACACCATTGCCTTCGTCATTATTTTGGGATTGAACGGCGGCCTGGTCGCGTTCGCCGACGGGCAAAACGTCCCGCCGACCCATCCGCTCTACCCGTTTAAACGGCTCGGTGAAGATATTACCCTCACGTTCGCCTCACCCCAGAGCAAGCCGTACCTCCATAAGCAATTCGCCGAGCGGAGACTGGAGGAGATCAAAGAGGTTGCTGCGGCATCTTCGACCGCAGCGGACCGGATGGTGAACACGCTGGACGGCGATTTCAAGACAGAGGTCAACGAGGCCTTCGAAAGCGCCGAAAAGAACGACGTGAAAATCGATACGTTGTCATTCTGCAGTTCGTTCGGCACAATGATCTCCGAGAAGGGGAAAAAAGGACAGCCGGTAATCAAGGAGGCTCAATGGGGAAATTTCCAGAAATACTGCGGCGGTTCGCCTTCCCAATTCAAAATCGAACTTGATTAAAGAGGGAGGAGGAATATAATTTGGTATATGCAAATAACCGTCTGCACATCGAAAATCCACCGGGCAACGGTCACCGAAGCCGACTTGAACTATGTCGGTTCGATAACCATCGACCCCGATATCTTGGAGGCGGCGAACATCAAGCCGTTTCAAATCGTCCAAATAACGAACTGCTCCAACGGCGTTTTGTGGCGAACCTACGCCATGGAAGGCGAGCGGGGGAAAGGGGATGTTTGCTTGAATGGCCCGCCGGCCAGGCATTTCCAGGTCGGTGATAAGGTGATCATTTTGGCGGAAGCGTGGGTTCTGCCGGAAGAGATGGAAAATATAGAACCGGTCGTCGTTTTCGTCGATGACAAGAATAAAATAACCAACGTCAAAAAGCACAAGCTCATTGAGCCGTTTACCAATGGATAATCCTCAACGTTTCGGCGCGTTACCCTATCAAGACATCAAGAAATTCATCGCGGCGGGCATTTTCGGGAACGCCAAAGCGGAAAACGTGAATCCCGCATCGCTCGATCTTTCGCTCTCGGAGGAAATTTACCGGATGGAGGGGATATTCCTGCCGCGTCCCGGCGAAACGGTAACTGAGTTGATTGAAAAAACCGAGCACTCCCGGCATAACTTCGAAAATCCGCTGGAGCGGGATGTCACGTATCTCGCGAGATTGAACGAAACCGCTGCCTTGTCGGCCGATATTTACGGCTACTGCAATCCCAAGAGTTCGACGGGCCGGAACGACGTCCACGTGCGCGTCTTGTCCGACGGGGTTTCGCGCTATGACGCCATTCCCCGGGGATACCAAGGTCCCCTGTGGCTCGCGATCAATTCGCGTTCCTACCCGGTGAAAGTTTCGCCGGGCGAAAAATTGACGCAGGCCCGTTTTTTCAACCGGGACACCCGGCTCACCGAAGATGAATTGAAAGACGTTCTCCGCGAAGAACCGCTTGTTTTCGACAGCCACGGGGAATCGATCGACTACGAGGAGATTAAAATAAGGGACGGTGATGGTTCGATTATCTTGAGGCTTGACCTGGATCAGGATATGGTGGGATACGAATGTTTGGGATCAAGCAAGGTGATGGATTTTTCCCAAAGGACATTTTACCATCCCGAAGATTTTTTCAGGCGCATGAAAAAGGAAGACGAGAGTATTTATTTGAAGAAGGGCGGGTTTTATATTCTTTCAACGAAGGAAGCGGTCAGGGTGCCGCCTTCGATGGCTTGCGAGGTGGCGCCCATGGACGAACGGAGCGGCGAGTTCCGCACCCACTACGCCGGTTTTTTTGATCCGGGGTGGGGGTATGGAAAGAACGGCGAAGGGAAAGGGCGCCCGGCAACCCTGGAGGTCAGGCCGTTCGAGGATATGATTATCAGAAACAAGCAGGCGATCGCGAAGGTGAAATTCGAGCGGATGACGGCCATTCCCGAAGTTATCTATGATTCGATCGCGACGTCAAGTTATACCTCGCAGTCCAACGCGAAGCTCTCAAAGCACTTCAGAGAATAGAGTAAATACTAAAGGTCGGATTTCTTCAGGGCGCCGGCTTGCTCCGAATCGTGTTTTTTCACGTACTCGAAGAGCAACGCTGCATGCTCCTTTTCCTCGTTGCGGTTATGCTCGAGGATTTTTTTGAGTTCGGCGTCCGTGGTCGCTTCGATCCGCTGGCTATACCAGTTGATCGCTTCGAATTCCTCGATGAACGACTGCCGCGCCCGTTCGAGGTCTTTCGCCGACTCCGGGAGCTCCCCCCATTTTTCCGTATAGGTTCCCATGCCTTTATTCTACTACAATTGCATCAATTGGTTGAATTGGCTGTTACTGCCGCCGAGTGCACCGTTCAGGGAAGAATTCAGCCCGTTCATAAATCCAAAGATCGCCCAAATGCCCACGATGACCGCGGCGATCGTGAGAATGAGTGAAACGAGGCCGATGATTTTCGCTTTCTTGTTTTCCTGCCGGAGGTATTTGAACGTCCAAGCGAGGCCGAACGGCGGAAGAAAAAAACTTACCAGATAGATGATGATTTGTTTTCCGATTGACGTCGAAAGTTGCGGTTCTTGGAGCGGCTTGCCGCAGTGGGGACAAAACACGGCATCCGCCGGCGCTTTCGCGCCGCAGGAAGGACAAAAACGATCTTCCAAATTCATATCCATCGCCATGGTAGAGTCTATCTTATAATATCTTCCGGCCGCGATATAGGCAAATTTCATTTGGAACCAGGCGCGACGACGAGGGTGTATAAGCGAGAGTGATACATCGAGGAGGAGCAACGCCGTTCTAAATGAAATTTGTTATATCCCTTCGGGTTCCGGCCGTTTTGATTTCCCGCGGTATTCTTGATATGGTAAGAAACATGCGGACGAAAATCATAGCGACTTTGGGGCCGGTTTCCGAAAGCAGGGAAGTCATTGCAAAACTCATTGAATCGGGAATGGATATCGCCCGGCTGAATTTTTCCCATTGCACGCACGAAGAACTGAAGGTGGTGAAGAAATTGTTGCTCGAGGAAGCTCGAAAGCAAAAAAAAGAAATACGGATCCTCCAGGACCTCCAGGGACCGCGGATCAGAGTCGGCAAACTGCCCGCCGAGGGTTTGAAATTGGAAGAAGGGGCGGTGGTTGTTTTTTCGACCGATGCCGCTGACAGGGAGGCGGTTTTTGTAGACAGTCCCCGCCTCCATCTCGAAATTAAGAAAGGCGATGCAGTGTTCCTGGCGAACGGCGATATGGAACTCAAGACGCTGAAGATCAAGGGTCGGAAGATTTCCGCGAGGGTCGTGCGGGGTGGGATTTTGTATTCGCGGAAAGCCGTTAATGTCCCGGATACCAAACTTTCCGCAGCCGGCCTCACCCGGAAAGACATCGATGATTTGAAATTCGGCCTCCGGACCGGCGTGGATTATGTCGCCGTATCGTTCGTCCAGACAGCCGTCGACATCACGAAAGCGAAAAACATCATTCGGGGCAGGGCGAAAATCATCGCGAAGATT
Source organism: bacterium (assembly GCA_021824045.1). Lineage (GTDB taxonomy): Bacteria > Patescibacteriota > Minisyncoccia > UBA6257 > GWB1-50-10 > JAKAHT01. The sequence goes on from JAKALR010000023.1 coordinate 4,841, forward strand.
GAGACGGCCTTGGCGCTCAAAAACATCGATGCGATTATTCAGGCGTCCGACGGAATCATGATTGCGCGCGGCGACCTCGGTATCGAGGTTCCTGAAGAGAAATTGCCGTTCATCCAGAAAAATCTCATACGCCACGCCGCGTGGCACGGCAAATTTTCCGTGACGGCGACGCAAATGCTTACCTCGATGGTGAGTCACGCGCATCCGACGCGGGCCGAAGTTTCCGATATCGCGAACGCTATTTGGGACGGGACCGATGCGGTCATGCTCTCCGACGAAACGGCGTCCGGCGAATATCCGATTCAATCCCTGAGGGCGATGGCGAAGATCGCGCAGGAGGCGGAATCGTCCGGGAATCGGTCTAGTTTTTTCCCGTAGTACTTACGAAATTGAAACAAAAGGCGGTCGCGGAGCGTATTTAAAGCAATGAATCCCGTTAGAAATAAACGTGCAATCATTCAATATTGCTATCGTGAAGCAATTCAATGCGAGGCCCTTTCTCGTCGACTGGGTTGTTTAGTTTGTTTCTAACGGGATGAAGAAATTTTTTCTATCCCTGCTCCTCATCGGCGTTTTCGTCATTTACGCGCTGGTTCAGCATTTCGGGAGCAGCAATGCCTCGGTGGCATTGGTGGTGCCGTCGTCTCCGACGGTATCTTCCGCGCCTTCGCAATCGCAGCAGCAGCAACAGCAGCAGCAACAGCAACCCCAATCATCGGCGAGCGGCGGATCGGGAGGAACATCGATGGGAAACGGATCTATGATGGGCGGCATGATGGGGTATCGGGACGGGACCTATACCGGTGCCGTCGCGGACGCTTTTTTTGGGAATGTTCAAGTTCAAGTTTCGGTGAAATCGGGGAAGATAACGAATGTTGCGTTCCTTCAATATCCGAACACGCACAGCTACTCGGTTTACGTCAACTCGCAGGCGATGCCGATCCTGACGCAGGAAGCGATCCAGGCGCAAAATTCCCAGGTCGATCTTGTTTCGGGGGCAACGCAGACCAGCATGGCGTTCCAGCAATCTTTGGCTTCGGCTCTTGCAAAAGCCAGTTAACGGGATTCATCCCGTTAGAAGCCACAAACTTATGAAAAGCATACTCACTTGCCAAATCGAATTACTTGCGCATCATGGTCGTCGCTCATGGAGAAGGCGTTTTTGTTTCTAACGGGATGAAGGAAACGAGGATACTCATGGGGATGCCGATTACCGTCGAGATCGTCGATCGGGGAGCCGTTGTCGCTGACATCGGGAAAGTTTTTTCCTCCTTCGCATCCGTCGACGGAACATTCAGCACGTACAAGGATTCGAGTGAAATGATGAAGATTAACCGCGGCGAAATCGCCGAGTCCGATTGGAGCCCCGCCATGCGGGAGATCTTCGAGCTTGCGGAAGCAACCAAGCGGGAAACCGGCGGCTATTTCGACATCAAAACCCCGCTGGGATCGTACGATCCGTCGGGTATCGTGAAGGGATGGGCCATCAAAAAAGCCGCGGATATTTTGTCCGAGCGCGGGTTCGGGAATTTTTACGTCGACGCCGGCGGCGACGTCGAAGCCCGCGGGATGAACGCCGAGGGGAAAAAATGGCGAATCGGGATCAGGAACCCCTTCGATGCGGGAGAGATCGTGAAAACGGTCGCCCTCTGCGGCGGGGGAATAGCCACATCGGGAAACTACGAACGGGGAAACCATATTTATAATCCGAAAACAAAAACTCCCGCCTCCGCCGAGATTGTAAGCCTGAGCGTCATCGGTCCGAATGTTTATGAAGCGGATCGATTCGCGACAGCCGCTTTTGCCATGGGGAGGGAAGGCATCAATTTCATCGAGCGGGTGCCGGGACTTGAGGGGTATCTGATCGACCGGAACGGCATCGCGACCATGACCAGCGGTTTCAAAAATTATGTCAGGTAGTAGAAATTCGACTCCACTTCGTGCGCAGCAAGTCGAATTTTCACTACCTGATAGGTGAGCATTATGATGGATTTTATTGATAAATTTTTGAATAAAACGACGATGTACCGTGTGGTGCTCTACTACCTCCTCGGGCTTTTCGCGGTCGCCGTGGTCTTTTCGGCGATCAAGGTATTGCCCTACGGCTGGCTTGACCTCGTCTTTTCAGGTCTCTTCATCACGGCCGTCTGCTGGCTGACCAATCTCGTTTTCGCCAGAACGTTCAACGCTCAGGCGAATGTCGAGTCCGTCTACATCACCGCCCTCATTCTTACACTCATCATAACGCCTCTTTCCGGATCGAACGCCTCGCTATATTTTTCGATTGCCATTTGGGCTTCCGTTTGGGCTATGGCCTCGAAGTATATTTTCGCGATCAAGAAGAAGCACATCTTCAATCCCGCGGCGTTCGGCGTCGCCTCGACCGCGCTTGTCCTGGGGCAGTCGGCGAGCTGGTGGGTTGGATCGGCACCGCTGTTGCCGTTCGTCCTTCTCGGCGGGGTTTTGATGGTGAAGAAGCTCCTGCGATCCGATCTGGTATTGAGCTTTTTGGCGATCCTCTTCCTCGCCACTCTTTCGTTCGGCTTTTTCGGCGGCACGAACGTGATCCAGCTCGCGTCCCAGGCGATCTTCGAGTCGCCGGTATTTTTCTTCGCGTTCGTCATGCTCACGGAGCCCCTGACGACTCCTCCCACGGAAAATCTCCAGATGGTCTATGGCGCCCTCGTTGGATTCCTTTTCGTTCCGCAGTTCCACGTCGGGTCGTTCTATTTCACTCCGGAACTGGCGCTCCTCGCCGGCAATGTCTTTTCGTATCTCGTGAGTTCCAAGAAGAAACTCATCTTGACGCTCGAACAGCGGATCAAAGTCGGGACGAACCTTTACGATTTTGTTTTTCAGCCCGACGAGAAACTCGCCTTCGCTCCCGGTCAATACCTCGAGTGGACACTGGCGCACCAGCACCCCGATTCACGGGGAAACCGGCGGTATTTCACCATCGCTTCTTCCCCGACGGAGCGGAAGATACGGATGGGGGTGCGGTTCAATGAAAATTCCAGCTCGTTCAAAAAAGCATTGGGCGCGATGAAGAAAGGCGATGCGATCACCGCTTCCCAGCTTTCCGGTGATTTCACGCTGCCGCGCGACCGATCGAAAAAACTGGTCCTCGTCTGCGGCGGTATCGGCGTAACGCCCATCCGGAGCATGGTGAAATACCTTGTGGATAAGAACGAAAGGAGATCGATTGTCGTGCTGTATTCCGCGAAGACCGCCGACGAATTGATGTATCGGGACGTATTCGACGAAGAGATCGG
>JAKALR010000024.1 GCA_021824045.1 bacterium
CCGATCTGCTACTCGCAAATCGGTTTCTCTAGTCTCTTTAAGATTCTCTTTTCCAGTCGCGGATCTCTTCTTGGGTTGGTATAGGTCTGGATAGGCCAACTCCTTGAACTCATCAAGGCGATTGAGGGCGTTCAATAAGTTATTCTTTATCGTTTCCTTCTTCTCGGTCGGCATACTATCCGCCTTTTCCTGGTTTGATCTATCTCTGGCAGTCTTTGTAATCTCGTCAATCTTCCCCTTGGCCTTATAACCTAAATATTTTTCAGTCTGATCGCCCCAGAAATTTTCAATAAATTCCTTGAATTCTGGCGATTCAACAATGAACTCTCTTTTATTGTGTGTTACTGGTACGGAGTCTAAATTTATTTCGCCAGTAACGCTCATAAGGTGCGGGTGATAGTTATAACCAAGTTTCTCAGACGCTCTTATCAAACGTCCCCTTCGGAACATATTGAAGCCGCTTTGTTTTTGCGACCCAACTTCCAAAAGGCCGTACCACCCCGTAATAGTGCTTCCCTTTGAAAGCATGTATGAAAAATCTTTTTTTGTATCAGCGACTAACTTATTTTCGCTAGGTACGCACGGCTTGGCCGTCTCTCTCTTAAGGCCGACTTTAATAACGACGTTGTTGTGCTCAATATATGGGCCGTATCTTTTTGCTAAGTCGTCCTTAAGGCGTGTAACAAGCGCGTCGTATAATTTTATTTTCAGATCGCTGATCTCTATTTTTGTCCCGTGTTCATTTTTCGGGGCTTTCACAATTGTGAGGGGATATTTACTCCAATCGCTCGATTGTAGAAATTGTTCTTTATTATATTCGAGGGTATATTTTTCCTCTGATCCTTTTGGAGTGCTCGTTATAGTAAAAATTGTTCCGAGACTTGTGCAGGCCGACTTTAGGCCTAATCCGAATTCGCCTAACGCATCATGCTTTTTAGAATAGGCAAGCACCAAACTCTTCGAGGCTATCTCCTTGTTCATTCCCTGCCCATTATCTTCAATAATAATCTTCCCGTCTTTTTTATCTAAGACAATAAATATCTCTACGCCGTCCTCATTCGCGGCATCAATAGAGTTATCTACCAACTCGGCGAGTGCGTCGGAAATAGAATAGTTTGCCTCCCCGATCTTATGATAGATGCTCTTATCTGGCGTGATATCTATGGTTTCGATTTTTTGTTCTTTTTCCATATTTTATATATTTGTTGATAGTTTGTTAGCTGATAGTATGATCCTAGACTACTAATCAATTCTTGTAAAGTGCTCCCCTGTGGATAACTAATGAGGAAGATAGGCATGGACTGGTTTATTGGGAGTTTTATAGCCTCTTGCCCGCGCATCGGGAGGGCTGGGGCAAGGGCAAGAGTCTTGGGAGGGTCGGGCTGATAAGACGCCAGATCGTCACTATACAAGATGAGGTTAAAAGACGTGGAACTACCACCTTCCGGCGCGTCAAAAAAGGGTCAGGGGGAGGAATTGAGGCGCGCCATACGCGAAGCCCCGAAGCCACGGACCCTCGCTCCATCGTCCCCCGGACGCGCTCGGGTTCCGTTCGAATCCCTTCATCACTGATACAAAATGAGCGCACCGCAAGGATGTGCCTATTTTGTATTGGCGGAGGGGGAGGTCTCCTACGCTAAGGCTTCGGATGACCCATTCGACCACTTAATAAAATATGTGTAGTGCATGCAATTCCGTAGCTTTAGCGAAGGATTGCGGAGGGGGAGGGATTCGAACCCTCGAAGGATTGCTCCTTGCCGCCTTTCCAAGACGGTGCACTAGACCGCTATGCGACCCCTCCAAAGAGTGAAATCATTTTATCCTACTTTTCCTCGGAATCAAAGTGATTCCGCCGCAGCCGCCGATAGACGTGCCAGAGCGCCTTCATGACGACGACGACGACCAAAATGCCGACGAGAATGCTCGCGAGTTCCGAGAAGTTCTCCCAGTAGCTTCCGGCCCAAATGCCCGCGAGAAGGATGGCGATGTAGTAGATGAAATTGCCGGCGAAATCATAGATGAGAAATTTCTTGAACGGTATGCCGACGGCTCCCGAAAGGAAATTGACAAGCGGCCCCAAGCCGCCGGCGAAACGGGTTATGAAGATCGTCGACCGCGCGTGGATTCGTATCTCCTGCTCGACTTTGGTAAAGAAGCGCGAACGATCAAGTTTGAGCTTATGGATGATGCCACCGCCGTATTTCCGCGTTATCGCGTAGTCGATGATGTCGCCGAGAACATTCGCGACTTGGGCCACCGCGAGTGATTCCCAGAAGTTGAAATAACCCTGGCCGACGAAAGCGCCGATCGCGAGCATCACCTCGCTGACCGGCAGCGGCAGGATGATGGCCGACGTGAAGCTGATGATGAACAGCGCGGCGTATTTATAGAGAAGCAGGGAAGAAAGAAGGAAAGAAAGAACCGATTCCATTTATTTCTTGTTTATTAAGAACTGACTGACCGAATTCTGGATTCTGCCGACCATTGCCGATACGCTCAAACCGTTCTCTTCGGCGTATTTGAATATCACCTCGCGGGGATAGTGGACATCGGATATTCCGAGGTTCGCCTTCAGGTAACCGACGGGCAATCCGAAGATTTTATTCACGTAATCGAAGGTCATCCAGCCCTGAATCAGCGCAACGTCTCCCGCGGTAAAGGGGCCGTGATGCTCCACGATATTCATGAAAGCGTCGCGGGGACTCACAATTTCGAGCCTTTTCAAATCGCCGTATTCCTTCAAGAAAGCGGCCAACAAGACAACCAAGATGACGGCGAGAAGCGCTAAAACAATCTTGATGGGTGTATCGGTGCGGTTCATCGGATGATGGTTCCTTGGAATTTTTCCCCCGTGAGGAGATTTTTAAAATTCTTCAAATCTCTGCCGTTGATGATGATCGAAGTGATGCCGCTCGAAGCGGAGAGTTTCGCCGCAACCGTATCGACCGGCGCATGGGAACCGGGAACCCACTTCTTGGGCACAAGCCGGCGGTATTCTTTCCAGGTCATGATTTCAAACGGCTTTGCGTCGGGATAAGCGGAAGGGTCCTTGTCGTAAACATACGCCGGCTTGCCGACCTCCAGGTATTCGGCCACCTTCAGATCTTTGGCGATCGCTGTCGCCACAAAATCGGTTGACCACCCGGGGTGCCACCCGGAAGCGATGGTCACCGGATGGGTGAGTTTTTTCATCTTCCCCCGCTTGTCGAAAACGACGGGATCCGCCATTTCCTTGAAGACCGTCCTCATGAGCTGGGCATTCAAACGCGTTGCATGGATGCCGATCCAATCCTTATCCTCGTCGGTTACGGAGCACAAGCTTTCGGCGGCTTGCTGAAAAATGCGGGCCAGGTGCCCGCCGCCGATGACGATGACGAACCGCTTTCCCCTTTTCACTTCGTCCTCGACGAGTTTCTTGAAGTGTTTCAAAAAAAGAAGATCGATGTCTTTCGGATAGACAATCGACCCGCCGAGCGACATGATGATGGTTTTGCCGAATCGGTAGTTCATAGTGACATCGCCCGCAATGCTTTAATCCGTTCCTCGATCGGCGGGTGCGTCATGAAGAGCCGCACGTGGAACGGAACTTTCTTGGGGTTTTGCACGTCGGCCTTGAACGGGTTCGTGAAATAGAGATGGGCGGTGGCCGAACCGGCGCCGGCCGTCGGATACGGATTCCGCTCGATCTTTTCAAGCGCGCTTGCGAGTCCTTCCGGATACCGCGTGAGGAGCGCCCCCGAAGCATCCGCGAGCGATTCCCGCTTCCGCGATATCGCGAGCTGGATCAGTGTCGCCGCGATGGGCGCGAGGATCGCGCCGACGATTCCCAAAATAAGCATCAGATTGCCGTTCCCTTCCCGATCGTTCCGCTTTCCCCCGCCCCAGAAACTCATCCGCAGGAAAAAATCGGCCAGGAGAGAAATGGTTCCGACGAGGACGACAACGACGGTCGAAACGAGCATGTCCTTGTTGCCGACGTGGGAAAGCTCGTGGGCAAGAACTCCCGTGAGCTCATCCTTGTCCATGATCTCTAAGAGCCCCGCCGTGACAGCGACGGACGCGTGCTCCTTGTCGCGGCCGGTTGCGAAGGCGTTCGGAGCCTCAGTCGGAATGACGTAGAGTTTCGGCATGGGAAGTCCCGAAGTTATCGATAAATTCTCGACGACCCGCCAGAGCTCCGGATTGTCGCTTTTCTGGATCAGTTTTGCCCCCGAGGACGAGAGGACGATTTTATCCGAGTACCAATAGCCCGTAACGTTCAAGATGACGCTCAGAGCGACGGCGAGGACCAAGATGCCCGGCGAATTGTACACCTGGCTGAAAATCCACCCGAGGCCGATGATCAAAACAAAGACGCCCGTCATGAGCGCCCATGTTTTTCTGACATTGGATGATGCCTCCGTATACAGCGTCTTCATGCTATCGTTTAAAACTGGACTTTGACCGGCTCTTTTTCCGCCGGATTATCAACATCGAAAAGATCCTGCTTCGTGAAGTGGAACGCGCCGGCAATCAAGTTCGTCGGGAACACTTCTATTGCCGTGTTGAAATCGCGGACATTCGCGTTGGAGAACCTCCGGGCTGCCTGGATCTTGTCTTCCGTGTCGGTCAATTCATCCTGCAACTTGGCGAAATTCTCGTTCGCCTTGAGGTTTGGGTAGTTTTCCGCGACGGCGAAGAGGGATTTCAGGGTGTTCGAGAGCTGGTCGTTCGCCTGGAGCTTGGCTTTCGGATCCGCGGCACCCATCGCGGCGACCCGGGCATTCGTCACGTCCTCGAGAACTGTTTTTTCGTGGGTTGCGTATCCCTTCACCGTTTCAACCAAGTTGGGGATCAGATCATACCGCCGCTTCAGTTGCACTTCGATGTCGGACCACGCTTCCGCTACCCGGTTCTTTTTCCGCACGAGGCCGTTGAAGGCGAAGATGAGCCACAGGACGACGAGAACGACGACGATCAGAATTATCGTTGATATTGTCATAATGCTTCTATTTTAGCATAAAAAAATAAAAGGAAAAGGGACGTCGTGCCATAAGCATGACGTCCCTGGGAGAAGCGGGGCTCTAGAGCCCTGCGTCGTCGGGTGTGACAGGATTTTAACCTGCGACCTCTGGATTACAGTCCAGCGCTCTGCCAGCTGAGCTACACCCCGAACCTTTCATGCGGACTTTCGGATTACAGTCCGATGCTCTTCCGTGAGCTGTCCGCACTTAAAGAACTGGATTCCAGGGTACCGCGCCGATGCTCCCGTGTCAAGCGCTCCCCCTTTTCCTTTTCAATTCTTCAACCAAGAATTCTTCTTTTTTCTTAATTTGATCTTCCGTTCCCCGCCGCGCGATTTGATAGTCGTTCATATCGACGAGCAGGTATTCGGCGATCATCGGGAATTGTTTCTTCACCAGACGGTATTTCTCCTGTTCGATGCGCCGGTAGTCCGGATGCCCCTGGGAAATCGTGCGGAGTTCTGATTCCCAGAAAAGCTGCCGGAAATTCTGCCACTCGAAAAATCGCATGCGGTAGGCCAGGGGGACCGCATACTGCGCGAGTCCGGCGTCGCGCGGCTCGATTGCGTCGAACAGCTCCTTCGCCTTGTCGAGGGCCGCCGTGAATTTTTCCTTCAGGCCGGACTCGACGATCTCGCCGGGGACGTCGTAGCCGTGATGCGTCGAGAAAAGCTGCCGCTCCTGCGTCATCATCCGGTGGCGGTGGAGATCGCGGTACGCGCCGATATTCATGGTGATTTCAAACCGCAGATAGGAATTCTCGAATGCGCGGCCGACTTTCTGCCATCGAGCGGTACGCCCCGAAAGATAAGCGGATAGGAGCTCTTTCTTTTGGCCGTCGGTCATCTTCGCGATCGTCCCCTTGAGTTCATCCCATGACCGGTGCGTATGCTCGAAAAGAATACCGGCAAGTATTTTCGACTCCGCGTCCTTGTCGTACTCGACGAGCTTGACCTCCGGAGATCCGGAAACGGTTTTCGACGAATCCCAGCCTGCCGACCTGACCAGGTTCCGCACGGCATGATGCCGGCCGCTCAAATATGATTGGTAGGCCTTGGCCGGCTCGTCGTTGATCCGGAGCAAGAGCGACGGGATTTCTTCGTCGAGCTGCTTCTTGAGCGTTTCCGATATCCAACGGAGTTCACCGAGGTGGTGCTTTGCTGTCCGGTTCATCAAATATTCGAATGCCTGGGCGTTTCCCCGCATGGCAACTTGCCCCAAAGTCGCCATCGGCAGAAGTCCGCGGAGCGTGTCGAACGCCTTCTTCTCCAGGATTGATTCCTTTTCGTCGAAGTTTTTCTTGAGCCATTCGAGGAGCGGCGGAAGCAATGCGACGTAGGTATCGAAGAGATGATCCAGCGTTGCTTCGTATTCGGCGGCTATTCCCAGCTTTTCCAGATCCGGCTTCGGAACGTAGTAAAGATAGTGGCCGTTCACCTTGTTGCTGAAGTTCACGTATCGGGTCGATTTCTCGATCGGCTCGAGGCCGATCCGCTGGTCCTCGATGAATTTCATGGCAACCTGGGATATTCCCCAGAAAACCGCGTGCGTTCCCGTCATCTGCGCAATCGAATCGTCGCCGTATTGGGAAAGCCACTTGGCGTAGAACGCCTGGGCGCGCTGGTTGTTCAATATTTTTTTGAAGCCGTGATCTCTGAGGAACGAAACCGTGTCCTCCAATTCCTTGGCGAGTTCTTGATCGTCGCCCTCGACAATCGGATAAATGTATTCCTTGAGGAATACTTCGAGGAGCGATCCCGAAGCGCGGCTCGCGCGCGAACACAAGGCGCCCGCGATCTCCGGCGGAAGATTCCGCAAAACGGAAATGAAACCGTCCGGATCCGTGGCGAACGGCTCAAGGTAATACCTGTCCTTTTCGGACCACTCGTGCGGCGTGAGATTCAGCTTGTATTTCTCGGTATCTTCCATTGCTTAGAATGATAAACCAAAACCGCCCATCAAGCGATGGACGGCTTCGGTGACTTATCCACAGATTTTAGGCCCCCCGCTCTCCTTTAAGGCCCCCGGGGGGCCAAAATTTTGGGGATAACTTTTAGTAGTCGCCGGACATATCGCCGAGATTCGGCGCATTCCCCTCTTTCTTTTCCGGAATGTCCGTTATGGCGGCGCCGATCGTGAGATAGTTGGCGGCCACCGAAACGGCGTTCATGAAAGCGGTTTTCGTAACCTTCAAAGGATCGAGCACGCCGGCTTCCTTCAGGTCCTCGATTTTGTTCGTGAACGCGTTGAATCCATTCCAGCCGTTTCCCTTTTGCCGGTTGTCTTTTAATTTTCCCATGACGCTCCCGACATTCTCACCACTGTTTTCGATGATCGCGGTTATCGGAGCATTCAAGGCGCGGGAAAGGATCGCGGAGACCGCGGCGGTGATGGAATTGCTTTCCGCTTTCTCCGGCGTTACGGCGGGAACCGCGTTGAAGAGAGCCACTCCGCCGCCCGGAATGATGCCCTCTTCCATGGCGGCCCGCGTCGCTCCCACGGCGTCTTCGACGCGTTGCTTCAATTCCTTCTGCGCGGATTCGGTCGGCGCGCCGACTTTAATCACGGCGACGCCGCCGGAAAGTTTGCCCAGTCGTTCCTGCAATTTCTCTTTGTCAAAATCGGAATCCGTCGTCTTAATCTGCGACTTAAGTTGTTTGACCCGATCCCCGATTGCCTCCTTCTTGCCCATGCCGCCGACGATCGTCGTCTTGTCCTTG
>JAKALR010000025.1 GCA_021824045.1 bacterium
GCCGAATTGCTTCTCCATGACCTCAATGAGGCCTTGGGTCAGCTGATGCTTGAACGAAGGATCGATGTTCGCGAGCGGATTGAAAGATGCCGGATATTCGATGTCTGAAGGATCGATGATGCACACGTCGTCGATGCGATTCTCAGGAATCGAAGGGAGAATATCGTCGATGGTATCGCCGTGCGGATCAATGAGGCAGAGGCCGTACCCGTACTCGATATCCTGACGAACCAGGAGTTCCATCAGTTTCGATTTGCCGACGCCGCTCTTCCCGATGATATACGTGTGTCGGCGCCGGTCCACCCGCTTCAAGCCGAAGATGAACTTTTTCTCTTCAAGCGAGGCGACATAGTTCGTCCGGCCGATGTAGGAAATATCCGATGGCTGGACACTTCCGTAGATCGGCAGCTGCGGCGGCGGCGGCGCATACTTGATGATCTGCAGTCTCGTTTGTCTTTGTTGCGGTTGCGGCGGCATGGTTTTATTTCAAAGCCCTTAGGGTCCTCAAAAACGATTCATAGACGCGGAGGATTTCCTCGGCTTCCCCCTTTTTCAGCTGAAAGCCGGGGGTATGCACCAGTTCATTCCTCAATTTGTGCGCCCGCCACAAATCTTCAATCTGATTGAAATCGTCGTACGTAAAATGCTGCAGCCGGTCCGCCATATGCTCTCCTTCGAGGCCCATCTGCTTCAGCGCGGTATCTACGAGATTGTCCGCCGAGATGACGGCCAAGACGAGCGATTGCGGAGTTCCCTCCCTCGCCTTTTCCGCGATGCCCGACCAATGAGCCGCGAAGTTCGCCGTATTGAAAGCGAATTTCTTTTCTTCCGGCTCTCCCCCGACCGGCGCAATTTCGGCATTTTCCTCAAACTCGCTTTCGATCGGCGGACGAAGTTTCCATGCCTTGAAAAAGACCAACACGAACGCAACGAACAAAACTGCGTCAAGAATGATGAACACAACTCGCAGGCCTTCATAGAGGCCCTGCCAATTGAATGTTAAAAAAAACTGGGTCATTGTTATTTGTATCTCTCGATCTCTTCTTCGCCGCCGAAGATGGCGAGTCCCGCCGGCGGCCCGGTCCTCCTGCTCTCCAGATGTTTCAAATGCGGCTCGGTCAGCACGATCGCCGTCGGTATATGGAAGAGCGTCGCGAGGCATTTCGTGTTCATCATGAAAGTTTTCGAAGCGTTCCAATTGAAGAAATAGGAAGTCATAAAGCGGCCCATGAAATTTTCCGGAGGAACCTCGCGATCTTTATAGTTATAGAGCAGGCGGGCCTTCCGGTATTCACCGCGCGTCTTTGGAAAAACATACGGGCTGTCCCAGATTCTCGTTCGCGTCGAAACGTTGTAGTTTTGCGTGAAATTGTTCATATCGAGCGCCGCGTATTGGCTGAACGCTCCGATGAGTCCTCTCCGCGGATAACTGTCGGTGAAGGTCGCCTTGGGCGACAGGTAAACGAACCGGACCACTGTATCGAAAGCGGGCTTGGAAAGGTTTTCCTCGGCCGCCTTCAAGATCTCCGTCTGGCGCGGACTGCGCATCGTGAACGTGCTCATCGTATCATCGATACCGATCGTCGTCTTCGTCTTCTTCGATTGCTGGCGTAATTCTTCGAGCTTTTCTTTCCACTTGTCCGTCCAGGCGTCGTAATCGTTATCCATGGGATCCTTGCCGGCGGGCGCGATCAAAAGCTGAATTCCCACGATTTCATTTTTATTGAGTTTCCCCATGACTTCCAAGAACGAGGAAATCGGATCGAACCGCTTGTCTTCGTCCGGACTCGATTCGAAATCGGCGTACGTTTTGATTGGATACAGCTCATCCTTCGAGAGAAGCATTTCCGTTCCCCAGAGGTCATACGCATTTTCATACATCCTGGTGACGCTCCCCGGAAGTTTTCCGATGTAATCCGGGACTTCGACGATGTCGATGTCCGGGTAGTATGAGAAGAACGACGCCTCAACCAAGTTCTTCAGCGCGGCAACAACCCGGATATAAAAGTGTATTTCTCCGCCGAGGCTTACCATCTCGAGCGAAAACCACCGCGTGACTTCCCCGTCGATATATTTCTCCCGGAAGTTGGCGTGCTTGTTCCGGAGCGCGTGGATTGACGTCAAAACCTGCTCCATCGCCTGGGGACTCTTCAGGATGTTCCGGGGCACCCTGAGTTCCAAAAGCGCCCATTTCAAATTTTTTTTGAATTTCTCCTGTCTATAGTGGAGCCACAATTCCTTGAATCCATTGAAGAGAATCATGAAAACCCAAAGCCACCAGGTAAATTTCAAAAAATACCAAAGAGCCTCCCAGAGAGAGGCTGCCCCGGTGAAGGGAAGGAAAAAAACTCCCGCGAGGCCGGCAACAAAAATCGCCAGCCATATTTCCCATTTCGAGAAAAGATCCGCCAGTATGTCGGCAAAGCCGCCAAAAATATCCTTCAGCATACCTTCAGAGCATTATACTATCTTTTAAAACTCCTTTCTATGCTTCCTTCACAGAGAATCTGCCGTCGTCCATTTTCCTGAAATGGCTCTTGTTCTGCAAGTTCAAAACGATGGTATTTTCTTTCACCAACCGCTGATTGTTCACCAACTCGATGATCCGCTCCAGTTTCTGCGGTCCGTTCTTCTTTAAAAGGCTCACGAGAACGTCTTTCACCGTTCCCGGTTCGAAACCGTGCTCCCGGAGCGCGTACATTCCCCTTCCCACGAGGACGAATCGATTGTCCTTGATGAGCTCATTGTGCACCGTTTGGACATGGGGAACTTTCCGGTCCAGCCCGTACTTGTACGAGAATTTCGCGATATCGGTGAAGTGGAGCGGGGCGCCGTGTTTTTTCAAAACCAAATACACCCGATCCCGGATCGTCCTCGGTTCTATCTCCGGCCAACTCTTCAATCCGAAGTCTCCGAAGATGTTTGTGCCGAAATGCTTCGGAATCGCGAGGAGATGGCATGACGCCAGGTCCTTGCATTGATTGATGTACAGTTTATTGTTCAAAATCAAAGTCTTATCCTTCGCCGTCAGGAATTTCGTCATGTCGTTCACAAATTCCAGGAATTTCTTCTTCGCGTCGTTCGCCGCGTACCAATACGCATTCATTTTATCGTCCTCTTTCGCGTACAGCGGTTCGCCCGCGACCAGGAGGACGAATTTTATTTTTTCCCTGACGTTCTTCGTTTTCGGATCGATTTTCATGCCGTAGAGGATGTCCTGCACGAAGTTCCCGTCGAGTTCAACGCCGCCCGCCGAAAGCAGGTGTTTTTTCGCGAAATCGACGATCTCTTTGCCGTTTTCCTTCGTTTTCTCCCGTATTTTTTTCAGTGCCTGCTCCTCGATTTGGCGCACCCGCTCCCGCGTGATGCCGAGTTCGTCGCCGATCTCCTGGAGCGTCTCGATTTTTCCGTTCTTGAGACCGAATCGGCCGCCAACAATCCGCCGCTGTTTGGGCGGCAGGACGAGGAGAATGTCATCGATAATGGAATTGATACTTTTCATACGTTAAGGCAAAATCATTCTACCACAATATAAAATTCTAGTCAAACTCCCTTCGTCCCCGTTACTTTTCTTTCTTCTGCCAGAGATACAGGAGCGGACTCGCCACGAAAATGGAAGAGTAGGTCCCGAAAATGGTCCCAATCAGCATCGTTAAAATGAAGTAAAAGAGGGACTGCGGACCGAATACGAGGAGTGCCACGAGCACCAGCACGAGCGTGAACGAGGTATTCACGGACCGGGCGAAGGTTTCCCGCACGCTGTAGTCGATGATTTCCCCGAGGGATATTTTCTTTCCCCGCGCGACGAGGAGGTTCTCCCTGATCCGGTCGAAAACCACGATGGTGTCATGCACCGAAAAGCCCATAATGACCAAAAGCGCCACGATGAAATTGGTATCGATCTCGATGCCTTTGAAATATCCGAGGAGCGCGAGGAATCCCGTCGGAATCGATACGTCGTGAACCAGTGTAATGAGTGTCACGAGTCCGTACTTCCACGACTTCACCGGCTCCGAAACTTTCCGGAACGCGTACGCGATGTAGATCGAGATGCCGATCAGGACCAAAATGATCGCAGTTATGGATTTGCGCGCCAGTTCGCTCCCGATCGTCGGCCCGATGCTCGAGAAGTTCTCTTCCGTGAAATCGCCGAGTTTCGACTTCAAAACGCCGGCGTATTGTTCGTGGTCCGCCTCGCTCATCTCCGGCGTTTCGATGGTGAATTCGCGGGTGCCGAGAATTTGGACGGAAAGCTCCTTCACCCCCGCCGCGGAGAGTGTCGATTGTATTTCGGCGATCGAGGGCGTGCTTGTGGTGAACGCGATTTGCCAATCGGTTCCTCCGGAAAGGTCGATCCCCGGCTTCAATCCCAGGAAGAGGACGCACAGCCAGCTCCCGAGGACGATCGCCGCGGCGAACAAGAGGTAGTATTTTTTATTTTCAACGACGTTCAGGAATTTCATATTTTTTATTCGGCGGCCGGAACCGGTTTTTTGTCGCGACTGTCGAATACCCGGAGAAGCGTCCGCGTGGTCGTGATGGCGGAAAATAAACTCACGAGAACTCCGATGAAGAGCGAGAGCGCAAATCCCTTGACGAAGCTCGACGTGAAGTAATAGAGCACGGCCGACGTGATGAGCGTCGAGACGTTTGAATCACGGATGGAAGTCCACGCCCGCTTGAATCCTTCTTCGACGGCCGCCGCGTGACTCAAGCCCCGCTTCAATTCCTCTTTCGTCCTCTCGAAAACCAAAACGTTCGCGTCGACGGCCATGCCGATGGATAAAATGAATCCCGCGATGCCCGAGAGCGTCATGGTGACCGGAATGATCTTGAAAATGGCAAGCGTGACCGCCACATAGATGATGAGGGCGACTGAAGCGAAAATGCCCAGCTTCTTGTAGTAGAAGAGCATGAAAACCATGACTGCCAAGGTCCCGATGATACCCGCCAAAATCGCCGTATTGAGGGCGTTTTTGCCGAAATCAGGGCTGATTGTTTGCTGGTTGACGAGCGTAATGGGAGCCGGCAAAGCACCGGCATTGAACCGCTCGACGAGCGTTTGGGCGCTCTGAACCGTGAAGTTTCCCTTTATTTCGGCCTTCCCTCCCGTGATGGCCTCCTGGACGATCGGCATTTCAATAAGCTGGTCATCCAAGAAAATAGCAATCGGCTTCCCGACGTTCCGCGAGGTCAGGTCTTGGAATATTTGCGCGCCGGCGGCATTGAACTGCAGGTCGACCTGCGGCTGGTTCGTTACCGAATTGAACGACACTTGGGCGCCGATGACGTACCGGCCGTTCAAATCGGTCGGGATGAATTCGAGGTTCTGCCCGCTCAAGGTCGACGAGGAAGAAGTCGCCGCGGTTACCGAAGACGACGTAGCAGCAACCTCCCGTACCTCCCGGAAATCCAGGAACGGCGTGGCGCCGATCTCTTGGATGGCCTGACCGATATCCTTGATGCCGGCGAGTTCCACAACCAGACGATCCTGGCTCCCGGCAGTTTCGATGTATACCTTTGGTTCCGAGACGCCGAACAGATTCACCCTCTTTTCGATGACGTCCCGCAAACCGTTCACGACCGTCGATTGATCGGCGGCCGGAACTTTGGATAAATCAATGTTATACGTTAAAACGCTCCCGCCCGCCAAATCCAGACCGAGATTCCACGGCCGGAAACTAGAGATCGTGCTCCAAAGGGGCTGGTAATCGAATATGCCGGCAACGATCCCGACTGCCACGATAATGAGGAGGAGCGTCTTCGGCTTAATTCTCTGAAACATTGGTTACAGTTTACAATACAAACGCGCGGGAAATCAACCGGGTAGTGAAAACTCGATAAGCTGGCGCACGAAGTGGAATCGAGTTTCTACTACCCGGTCAACTTTTCATCACTCCATCAAAAATTGTTTCATCCCTAAAAAACGCGGACGAAATTCAAGGGATCAACGGAGACTCCGTTCACTTTCAGAGAAATGTGGAGATGGTCGCCGGTCGAGAGCCCCGTGTCCCCGACGAGGCCGATGACCGTCCCCTTCTTCACCTGCTGCCCCACCGTCGCGAGTATCTTCGACAAATGCAGGTACATCGAGAAAATCCCTTCGCCGTGATCGATGACAACCATATTGCCGTACGAAACCGTCGATGTCGCGAACCGTACGACGCCGCCCTGCATGGCGCCGACCGCGCTCCCCTGGGGCGCCGCGAAATCGGTGCCGAGGTGCCAAAATTCTTGGCTTCCCATCTTCCGTAAAATTCCGTACCAATCGGTGATATGCATGTTATCCGCCAAGGGCAAGCCGAATCCACCCGTGAAATAGGTTCGGGGTGTCACCGTGTTCAAAATTTTATCGAGCGTCGCATTCTCATTATTCAAGCTGCCCACCAACTCGGTCGGCGTCATGCCGATCTGCGGCGGAACGGCGAAGGTTTCCACGGTTATCTTTTTTTTCAGGACGTCGATCCACCGCTCGACGACGGCGCCGTCCGCGAAACGCATCGCGATTTTTTGCCATCCGGTCGCGGCCGTCACCTTGAGACCGACTGCAGCGACGTATTTCCCGCCAAGCGGGAAGAAATTCGCCGTTTCGATTCCGAGCGTCGCCGTTTGCGGCGCGCTCGCGCTCCCCGACACCGTTATCCTGATCGTATCTCCCTGCACGGGGAAAAAATTCGAAATACCAACCGTAAAAGCGCTCGCGGAGGAAATGCCAGCCGCCAGAAGGCCGCCGAGGAATATCGAAATAAAAGCAATTTTCTTCATTGATACCATTATACCGCGAATGAAGCAGACCATAAACAGCAGATATCAGGAAGGACATTCGATCTCAGTGCTACAAAAAATACGATCGTATTTTTTGTAGCACTCACTGGCACATACTCCCAATTGGTACACTTTGCGCGATCGTACTTTTTGTACCAATCTATCTTTATCCTCCAAATCAAAGTTAAAAAGTCATGGCTTAATAATTGGGGCAGGGAACAGAAAGGACGGGTGAACTAATGAGGGGTGGTATACTATAGTATACCACCCCCCTCTCCCCCCCGAAGAGTTTCTTCTTTGAGTTTTCCGAATTTCCCTTCTTTAATCGCTTCGCGAATTCTTTTCATCAAATCGTTGAAAAACCAGACGTTGTGGATCGTCGCGAGGCGGCCGGCGCGAAAATCTTTCGATTTGAAAAGCGCGCGGAGTTCCCCCCTCGTCGTTCCCGATGAGCAGGCGGGGCAGAGACATCCCTCTTCGATGGCACTCGCATCGTTCGCGAAGCCTCCTTTCTTCAAGTCGACTCTGCCGGCCCGGGTCCAGAGCGATCCGTGGCGCGCTTCCCTCGTCGGTATCACGCAGTCGAACGTGTCGATGCCCCGCTCCACCCCCTCGAAAATATCTTCAATCCTGCCGATACCGAGAAGATGCCGAGGTTTTCCTTCGGGCAGGAGTGGTATCGTCCAATCAAGAACATCGAGCATTTCCTCCTTGCCGAACGATCCGCCGATGCCGAACCCGGGAAAATCAATCCCGCCGATCACGCGCGCACTTTCCTCGCGCAAGTCCTGGAATTCTCCCCCTTGGACAATGCCATAGAGCGCCTGATCATCTCTCGTTTGCGCGTTCAGCGACCGCCTTGCCCACCGGTGCGTCCGATCCATGCTGCTCTTCGTATACTCGTAATCATTCAGGGGAGACGTACACTCATCAAACGCA
>JAKALR010000026.1 GCA_021824045.1 bacterium
TTGCTTCAAATTCAAAATGGTATCCTCCGGGACGTTGCTCTGGAAATACACCGTGATATCCACCTTGTCCTGGATGGTTTTCATGGCGCCCTGCGAAATGACATTGAAAAGAATGAGCCCCTCGAAAACGATGAGCGCCAAAATCATGATGGCGATTGTGGAAATGGAAAGCCAGCCGTTCCGCAGGAAACTCTGGATGCCGTATTTGAAAATCCTGAATAAATTGATCATAGTTTTCTTAATCTATTATAAATCTTCCGTGAGCTTCGTCTTTGAGAACCTCGCCCTTTTCGAGCGTGATGACCCGCTCCCCCAGCGCGTTCACAATCTCCTTGTCATGGGTTGCCAGGATCACAACACTGCCAAGCTCGTTGATTTTTCTCAAAAGCTTAATAACTTCCCACGTGTTGAACGGATCAAGGTTGCCGGTCGGCTCGTCCGCGATTAAAACGTCCGGCTGATTGATCATGGCCCGGGCGATCGCAACCCGCTGCTTTTCTCCTCCGGAAAGTTCGGCGGGAAAATTGTGTATCTTGTCTTTCAAGCCGACCATATCGAGAACCTGGGGAACCAGTTCATTGATATCCCGCTGGGGCCTCCCCTCGACCTCAAGGGCGAAAGCAACATTCTCGAAGGCGGTCTTCTTCGGCAACAGCCGGAAATCCTGGAAAATGACGCCGATGTGCCGCCTGAATTCCGGCAGCTCCGACGATTTCAATTTATTCACCTCATACGAACCGAAAAAAATCTGGCCCTTGGTCGGTTTTTCCTCCCCGATGAGGAGTTTGATAATGGTGGATTTGCCGGCGCCCGATCTCCCGACGAGCGAAACGAACTCATTCGGCTGTATCTTGAAGTTCACCTTTTCGAGCGCCACGGTGCCATGGTTATAGGTCTTCGTTACATTTTGGAACGTAATCATAATAAAAAGACTCTCAGCTTGTGCCTTGGTCTATAATTTTAATTATAAAACATTTTTCAATAAATCCAAATTCCCCTCCAAAACGTCTTCAACCTTACTGATCTTCAATCCCGTCCGGTGATCTTTCACCTGCTTATAGGGATGAAGAACGTACGAGCGAATTTCATGCCCCCATTCCGGCTCCACTCTCGCTTTCAAGTTGGCAAGTTCCCGCTCGTGTTTTTCTTCCATGACTTTCGCCAATCTCGATTTCAAAAGCACCATGGCTTTCTCCCGATTTTGCGATTGCGACCGCTCGACTTGGGAAGTGACTGCGATTCCGGTCGGCACATGCACGATCCTGACCGCCGTTTCCACCTTATTCACGTTCTGGCCCCCGGGACCGGACGAACGCGTGAATTCGATCTTCAAATCTTTCTCGGGAATGGCGATGTCATCGGCTCCTATTTTCCTGAAGGCCGGCACGACCTCCACGAGGGCGAACGACGTGTGCCGCAGTTTCTTCGCGTCGAACGGAGAAATACGAACCAGCCGATGCACGCCCGATTCATCCTTGAGCACGTCATAAATGTCTTTTCCTTTTACTTCGAGGGTGTTGTCGTTGACGAAAGAATACTTCAAATTCTTCCGGTCGCAGTATTTCCGATACATGAGAAGGAGCATCCGCGCCCAGTCCTTGGCGTCTTCTCCCCCCGCTCCCGCGAAAACGGAAACGTAGACCGTATTGGTATCGAAATGTGAATCCATCAGATTTAATATTTCCGTTTATTAATCTTCTTTATCTTTTCTTCGAGGGCTTTCGCAATATCCACGTCCATCGATTCGGCCAAAAGGAGAACGCACAGCATGACATCCGCGAATTCATGTTCAAGCTCTTCCTCCGAAAATCGGGAAAGCTTCTCGTCTCTCTGAAGCCCGAAGGAAGACAAGAGCGCTTCATTCAGCTCGCCGACCTCTTCAGTCAGCTTTATTGCGCGCCCGAACGTGTGCGTGCGCTCATCGAGCGGACCGTATGCCGACTTCAATCTCTTGTTCTCTTTTTCGACGAAAGAATATAAATCCTCGAAATTCATCTGAGCCGGAGAGAGGAATCGAACCTCCGTCCTTGCTTTACGAAAGCATCGCTCTGCCATTGAGCTACACCGGCTTACTTCTCATTAATAAACGTCCCTCTTTTGCCCTTTTACTTAAAACTCTACTTCCCCTTCCATTACCCCTATTAAGTCCTGCATACGTGGGCGAAAGCGAATCACAATTCGGACAAACCAACCGAAGATTACTCTCTACGTTGTTGCGCCAGTTTCCGTCAATGTGATCAGCAACAAGAGGAACCTGACCCGTCTTGGGATTTATCCTCGACCACCCGCACAAGCAACACCTATTGCCAAACTTTCCCCTGAGATATCGCTTGATGTGTGTGGAAACTATCCCCAAGCTCTGCAATCCTTTTATCTTGCCAGATTTCCATTTTTCTATGTACAGACGGTGCTGATACTCCAACTGGCAAGCATTGCTGCAGTATTTATAACCGTAGCGCTTGGTTTCGCTGCCGCAAGCAAGACAATTGCTTCTCCGCTTTCTCGGCATCGACATAGTTATATTCTACCACAATCGGAGACCACTATCAAAACCATTAAGAGGTTGCGGGTTCGTTAAAATGAAAAAGAGCTTATGGGCTCCCTGTAAGGTTAATAAAAATAGGAGTATTTGTAAACTGGCTTGATGAAATACATTATTGGGTGTATTTTTAAACCAGAGCATATCAAGTGACAGCTCCAACCGCAAGGTTGGGGAGGAAAGTCGGGACACTTGAGCCCCTGGGGGGCTCAACGTAGCGGCTAACAGCCGTCGTTCGAAAGAATAGAGGTGCGATCAGTGACGCCCTTCGGCGAAAGCCGGAGGAGATCCCCATCCCAACGTTGAAGGATCAACTCCGCCATAGGGACAACAAAGCGGAGGTGAAACGGCAAAATCCTTACGGAGTGCAAGGCCGTGTCCGTTCCCGCCAGTCGGCTGGGAGGCGGAAGCGCCGCCAGAGCCCGAGAGCAATCGAGGGCCCAGACAGATTGTCGCTGGGGAGCCACTGCACAAATTCAACAAGCGTTGGCCAGAAAGATTTTTCATTCTGGCTAGGCGCGAGAAACGAAGTGTATTAGCAAAGCAAATACACGAGTGATGAGCAACAACGCCAGGATGAAAAATATTCTGGCTCGTAGAGAAGTTTTAAAATTAACTTACCTCTGCGTTACTCCTCCTTGGTGTATCGCCTATGCTTATACACCTTCGTCGTCGTGCCTTGAGTTAAATTAATTTTAAACTTTCAACATCTTGCTGGATTCGTGCAGGGGCTCCTTACAGAATCCCGCTTACGATATACTCTAGCCGCAGCTTATGCTGCGGCTTTTGTTTTTACTCTCCACGAATTCGCCATTTTTAAAATAAATTATCTCTCCTTAAACCTCTCACGGCACCACCCCCGATAGAATACTGCCGGAGCATGTCCGGAAAATTCCCTCGATCACCGCGTCGCCGAGCCAGGCCCCCCGCCGAATGGCGAGTTGGGTGGCGAGGAGCGTGCGAGCGAGTATGAATTCTTATATTCGAAGGTTTATGAACGAGAGATATATTTTCAACTCTCACGCGCCTCACGCGAACCTGCAGAATGTTTTCCGGTGCACCGGCGAAAGCCCGTGCTTCTTGATCGCCGCGAGATGTATCTTCGTGCCGTACCCCTTGTGTTTCTCGAATCCGTACGCCGGATATTTTTTCGAAAGTTTTTTCATCAACGCATCGCGATGCACCTTTGCTAAAACCGAAGCTGCTTTCACGGCCGTGATTTTTTGATCCGCCCTGACGATCGTCTTCCCGCCGCCCGCATGCAGTCCGCCGTCGAGGAAAATCGCGGAATGCTTCACGGAAATTCCCTTGTCTTCCGCAAGCTTCGCGAGGCACCGCTCCGCGGCGAGATCCGCCGCGCGGGAAACGTTGATCCGGTCGATCACCGCGGGCGTTACGCTCGCAATCGCGAAGGCGACGCCGGCCCCTTTCAATTTTTTCGCCCATGCCTCGCGCGACTTCGCGGAAAGCTTCTTTGAATCATCGAGCCTCACCCCGTTTTCAAGCGGCGCGAATTTCGTTCCCCGCCGGACGGCTGCAGCACACACCGTGACAGGCCCCGCCAAAGGCCCCCGCCCCACCTCATCGATCCCGATAACATACTCTGAACCCATTTCAAAAATACCCTTTCTGCTCCTCTTCCTCCGTCTCGGCTGCGGCTTCGTCACTCCTCCTCGCTGGATCCGCCCTGCTGATACAGCTTCGTTGTCGTTCCTTGCCTCGCTCAAGCCGGAAGGGGGGTCGCGACGAAAAGCATTTTTGAGATGGGTTCTGGCCATTTTCTTGAGATTATTCCTCATCATACCTCAAATCGGGCAGCTACAAAACAAAACCGGCAAAAGGACAATTGTTTTTGAAAACCAACCTTATATAATGAAGGGGTGTTCCGGGATAGACGCACTCTCCCGTCCGAAAGAACGGAGTAAACGACGAGACGGCGTAACCCCACCCTTCCTATGACAAAATTTGTCCACCTTCACACCCACTCCCATTTCTCGCTCCTCGACGGACTTTCGAAAATCGACGGCATCGTGGACAAAGCGAAGAGCTACGGCATGGACGCCGTGGCGATCACCGACCACGGCAACCTTTACGGCGCCGTGGAATTTTATAAAAAAGCGAAGAAGGAGGGCGTGAAGGCGATCAACGGCATCGAAGCGTACGTCGCCCCGTTCGGGCGCCTCAACAAGCGTCCGAAAATGGACGAACTCCGCTACCACCTGATCCTCCTCGCGAAAAATGAAACGGGATGGAAAAATTTAGTGAAGCTCGTCACCTCGTCGCAAACGGAAGGATTCTACTACAAACCGCGGATCGACAAGGAGATCCTGGAAGAACTGCACGGGGGGCTCATCTGCATCTCCGGATGTTCTTCCGGCGAGATTTCCCGATTCCTCGCCGCGGGCAAAACGAACGAAGCGGAGGAAGCGGCCCGGTGGTATCAAAAAGTTTTCGGCGGCGATTTTTATCTCGAGCTCCAACCGCACACGCCGGAATTGAACCAAAAATCGATCGCGCTCGCGAGGCGTCTCGGGATCGAAGTCGTCGCCACGCAGGACAGCCACTACCTGGACCTGAGCGACCGGACGGAACACGAAATCCTGCTCGCCATCCAAACAAACAACCGCGTGACGGAGGAGGAGCGCATGTCCCTCAAGAATTACGATCTGCATTTTCGGAGCGGCGACGAGATGGCGGAATTTTTCAAAGACGTCCCCGAAGCGATCGAAAACACCCTGAAAATCGCCGACAAGTGCACGTGGGAATTCACGCTCGGCAAAATCCACCTGCCCACATTCCCGCTTCCGGAAGGAAAGACATCGATGGCGTACCTCAAGGAGCTCGTGGACGATCGAATCGGAAAATATTACGACAAGGTAACGAACGAGGTTAAAAATCGGGTGGAGATGGAACTCGGCGTCATCGAAAAAACCGGGTTCGCCGACTACTTCTTGATCGTCCAGGACTACGTCAATTGGGCGAAAGAACACGGCATCATCGTGGGGCCGGGCCGCGGCAGCGCTGCCGGCAGCATCATTTCATACATCCTCGGCATCACGACCCTGGATCCCCTGAAATACGAGCTGCTCTTTGAGCGGTTCCTGAATCCGGACCGGATTCAAGCGCCCGATATCGACGTTGATTTCACCGACCTCCGCCGGGACGAGGTCCTCGCGTACGTCAAGGAGAAATACGGCGAAGACCGGGTAGCCCAAATCATCACGTTCGGGATGATGATGGCCAAGGCCGCCGTCCGGGACGTGACCCGCGCCTTGGGCTTCCCCTACGCTCTCGGCGATCAGATCGCGAAGCTCATCCCCTTCAACATGAACCTGCGGGAATCCCTGGAAAGCACTGACGACCTCAAGAAGATTTACCAGGCGAATCCCGACGCGAAACGAATCATCGATTCGGCGATCAAACTTGAAGGAACGGCCCGGCACGCCTCGGTCCACGCCTGCGGCGTCGTCATCTCGCCGGAACCGCTCGTGAACTTCATGCCGCTCCAGCACGCCCCCCAGAGCGACAACGCGGTCATCACCCAATTCGAGGGACACGCCGTCGAGGATTTGGGACTTTTGAAAATGGACTTCCTCGGACTCCGGAATCTTTCCATCATCGAAGAAACGCTGCGTGTCATCCGGGAAATTCACGGCACCGACATCGATATCGAACATCTGCCGCTCGACGATGAGAAGACGTTCAAACTTTTCCAATCCGCGGAGACCGCCGGCATCTTCCAATTGGAATCATCGGGCATGCGGAGATACCTGAAAGAACTGCGGCCGAACCAATTGGAGGACATCATTGTCATGATTTCGCTGTATCGCCCGGGGCCGATGGAACTGATCCCCACCTACATCAAAAGGAAATTCGGCAAAGAAAAGGTAACCTATCTCCATCCGAAATTGGAACCGATCCTCCGGAGCACCTATGGCGTCGGCGTTTATCAGGAGCAGATGATGAGAATTGCGCGGGACCTCGCGGGCTTCACGCTCGCCGAAGCCGACACGCTCCGGAAAGCCATCGGCAAAAAAATCAAGAAACTCCTCGACGAACAGAAGGAAAAACTCCTGAACGGCATGATAAAAAACGGCATCGACGAAAAAACGGCAAATGATATCTGGGAACTCTTTCCGCCGTTCGCGCGCTACGGCTTCAACCGATCGCACGCGGCGTGCTACGCGATGATCAGCTACGAAACCGCCTATCTCAAGGCACACTACCCCATTGAATTCGCGGCGAGCTTGCTCAATATTTCGGGAACCGACGTCGAACGAATCAGCTCCCTCATCAACGAGACGAAGCGACTCGGCATCAAGGTGCTGCCGCCGGATGTCAATTTGAGCTTCCAGCGTTTCACGGTGGACGGGGCGAACATCCGATTCGGGCTCGCGGCCGTGAAGAACGTCGGACTGCACATCGTGGAGAAGATCATCGAAGAACGATCGCTCAAAGGCCCCTACGAAGACCTGAGCGATTTCCTCGCGAGAGTCCAGGATCGGGACCTCAATAAGAAGTCCCTGGAAAGCTTGATTAAGGTGGGGGCATTCGATTCGTTCAATCTCGACCGCGGCGAACTTTTGGAAAATATCGATAATCTCATCCAGTTCAATCAAGCCGCCAAGAAAAGCGCCTCAAGCAAC
>JAKALR010000005.1 GCA_021824045.1 bacterium
TGATGTTATGAAATCCCTCCCCTCCCTTTCTTTGTCGACACTCCCCGATATCGATATGAGGATCGATCCCCAAACGATCATGCCGACGGCCAAAATGCCGCCAATGCCGAGGCCGAACCGATAGAGCAACTGGATGTAGCCGTTCAAGGTGCTTGAGGCGGCGCAGGGACCGTAGAGCGGCGCACCATTTGCGTCAGTCGAAAGAAGACACGGCGGAGAGCTGTTGAGTTGCAAAGTTAATTGTGCCTTCGTTATTGCTGGCACGAGCACGACAGCGAAGAGTGCCGCCATGACCAAAAATTTCTTTTTATTATTGTTCCACATAGAGGTTTGTTTTTCCGTAGGCGAATTCAAACGCGTTCGACGTGTTTTGAACCGAAACATTGACACCGATGGCGCCCTGGGAAGGATCTACTTGGCCGATATTCAAAGAAAGGGTATTTTGCGGAGTGCTCGTGACATTTTGGATGTTGTTGATGTTCCAGGAAAAGAGAAAATCGCCAAATGAGTTTACGTTGAAGAAATAGGGGATAATTTCCAGGTTGGCGGTTGAGTTCTGCTTCACGGTATCGGCAGGATAGGGAACGTTCACTACCGCCTGGTAATTCACCACCGGTATGGCTATCGACGCCGAGACAGTTTGATTCGCCGTGCCGATCTGCACGTTTACCATATGCGAGCTCCCGGCCGTCTTCGTGACTTGGAAGCTTGTTTGGTAGTCCCCAATGCCCCCGTTCAAGAAATTCCCGTCTACGTACCACAGAATCGGCAAGCCGGACACATCCTGAATTTTCTGATTGTCGAGGAGAACGGCCGAGAGGGAAACCGTTGTCCCATTGGTCGGCAGAGCCTTCCCCCTAAAATTTGAGGGAAAATAATTGTTTGCCCGCCACGTTATGAGAGCGGAATAATTATCAACTGCCGTCGTCTGAGCCTCCGCCGTGCCGAAAGCGGACAGGAGGAGAATGAGCAGAGAAAGGCCGATTATTTTTTTCGTGATGTTCATAGCACTTTTGCCACTTTTCCGACGGGCGTTTGGCCGACCACCTTCGATAATTTTTTATTGTTGGTAATGAAAACCGTTACGAGCCATCCGGCGGTCCGGAGCGGAAGAGCGCTAATGAGAGGAATGGAATCAGTCAAACTAGTTGCGAGGAACGTAAGGTTCTTTATTTTTTTCACGAAAAGATAGAACTGAACGAAGAGAGTCACCAAGAGGCTTATTCCCGAAAACAAAAGTGAAGCAGGAAGAAGTATTATTTGTCCGGCTACCGGTATTACTTCCATGAAGCCGGCCATGATTTCAATGAAATCAATAAAGAGCAAGAGCGGCGTAATGAGAAAAATTTCCCCCCAGCTGATTTTCGGCGCGTCGCCAACAATGTCCTTCGCGGCGGCATCAATCCCCTCGTCGAGGTTTAGTGGTTGTAATTCATCATTCATCCCGTTAGAAACAAAACGCCTTCTTCATAAGCGACCGCCTATGATGCGCGGTTAATTCGACTTTGTGGGTAATAATTTTTTTCATACGTTTGCGGTTTCTAACGGGATCCATGGTTTTCTTCTTGAATACCCTTGGTTTCTAAAATTTGTTCCGGGTTTGTGGTGACGATCTGATCCTCCGTGTAAGAGGCGATTATCCTGATGGCGGCGTGTTTCAGACCCGCGAAGAGCAATCCTTCCCCCACGGCGGATTCGAGGAGCAGTGCCGACTCGCCGTCGGTCAGGTTGAACGCCTTTTTAAGCGGATCGATGCTCGAGGGTGATTGTTTCAGGAGGAGCTGCATCGCGGAATTCGTAACAATCGGCCGACCGTATTCGGAACGGAGGAAGTCGTCGACGTCCTGGGTAATCGTCGTGACGCCCAGATAGTATTTTCTAGCCCGCTTCACGAGGCCGAAGAGGAAGGATGCGCTGTCTTTGTATTTCATCATCCACCACGCCTCGTCGATCACAAGCAACCGCTGTTTAAGCTCCGACCGGACAAGGTTCCAGACAAAGTTCAAGACGATGTACATGGCGATGGGCCGGAGTTCTTCCTCGAGGTCCCGGATTGAGAAAACAATCAAGCGGTTCTTGACATCGACGTTCGTCGGGGCGTTGGTGAAGCCCGAGTACGAACCATGGGTATATTTGTCCAGACGCTCCGCGATGCCCGCGCCACCCTCGGTATTCCGGAGGATGGTCTGGAGATCTTCAAGGAGCGGCGGATTCATTTCTTTCAAGGTCCCGAAATTTTCCGCGGTAATGTCGCGGGAAGTGTAGGTTTCGGTGATTGCCCGGTCAAGGAGTGATTCTTCTTCCGGCGTTATTTCTCCCAACATCAGTTTCACGAGGCCCGTCAGGTTCAGAATGTGAGATTTGAAGACGTCCGCCGGCTCCTCCCCCTCCGGAATGATCGGGATGTCGAACGGGTTCACGTGGTTCTTGGAGGTGAGGGATATTTTGAAGTAGCTCCCGCCGATGGAATCGGCAAGATTTTGATATTCGTTCTCCGGGTCGATGACGATGACGTCCGTTCCCATCATGAGGGAGCGGAGAATTTGGAGTTTTGTGGCGTATGATTTCCCCGAACCGGACTTGGCGAAGACAACCATGTTGGCGTTTTCCAAGGAGAACCGGTCGAAAATAATGAGCGTGTTGTTCTGCATGTTGATCCCGTAGAGAATGCCGGTTTCGGAAGTAAGATCGGCCGACGTGAACGGGAAAACGGATGAAGCGGGACCGCTGTTCAAGGGTGTCCGTACTTCGAGCTTGTCCGAAGCGATAGGCAGCACTGAATTAAAACCCTCGAGCTGCCGGAAGAGCGCCGGCTTGATATAGACCAGACGGCTTTCCATGGCGTTCGTTATCGCCTGCTCCGTTTTCGTTAATTCATCCAAGCTCGACGCGTAAATAGTGAGATACACGCCGACCTCGAATAATTTTTCCCGAGCTTGCTGGAGCGCGTCCCGCAGACTCTCGATGTCCTGGTATGCGGTTTCGAGGACCGGATCCCGCACAATACCCTTTTCTTCTTTTTCACCGATTTCAGCTTCGACTTGGGTAACCTTCTTCCGCAAGTTGCGGAGCGCGAGTGCTGTATCCATGGGATGTACGAAGATGGAGATATCCATCATCGTCGGGAGGTTCACAATCGGCGAAAACCATCCCGTCGAAATATACCGCGGATAGGTGAAAATGAAGAACGTTTTGGTGAAATAATCCCCGATTTTCAAATAGTTGGCATTCACCTCGACGCCGGACGGCGCGACGATATTGAAGAGATCCTCTTCTCCCGGTTGGTACGCCTTTGGGATTTGTACTTTCATCCCGTTAGAAACAAAGCGCCTTTTTCACAGGCAACAGCCTGTGATGCGCGGTTAACTCGACCTCCTTGGGAATCATTTTTTTCATACGTTTGTGGTTTCTCACGGGATTCATGATGGTATGTTGATATTCTTCTTCTCGGTAAGCTGCGGATTGTAGAGATTATAAAACAGTTCGGTGAGTTCATCATCCTCAAGCGGCGCCGCCCGGAGCTCCATCTGCTCGAGCCCCGCGATGATTCCCTCAGACCGGTTCCGGAGCTGTTCCAAGTCGCCCTGAATTTTGGCGCTTGCGGTTTGTTCCTCCGTCTTTGACGGCTTGCGGTTTCCGAATTTGAACATCCCCATGAGTCCCGAGGCGGTCGCTGCCGCTTCCGGCGTCGGATTGTAGGGAACGACAACGAAGAAACTCTTGCTGATAATGGCATTCTGCTCGACGAACGATTTTATGAAATTCAAATACTCATCAATTTGGATTTTCAGGAGTTCGTTGGTCTCGCTCTTTTTCCGTTCGGCGATGTTCTCGAGATATTTCTGGATATTGACCTTCCGGGAGTGGATGAAGAACTGCGTCCGAAAGTCGAGGGAATTCAGGAATTTTTGGAAACCGCCGATGATGGCGTTCTGCTCTTCTTCGGACTTCAGGTCGAAGTTGATGCCATTCACCATAATAAGCTGGATCAGCCCGCCGTCCTTGAGGTAGACCACCCCGTCCTTGATCTTTTTGATCTCGATTAAATTTTGCGTTGGAAGGTTTGTTTGGGCCATTACCTTATATTTTACCCCGTTAATTTTCCTTTTAAAAGCTGATTTTCTCGCGTCGTTAGATTTCTCGCTGTTGGCCGATAAGAATCTAACGGGGTAAATTAGTAGTCAATCCGCTTGGCTAACTTTTGTTCGCCGGTGAGATACGTGACGACCTCGTAGCCTTCTTCCCCGCTGCTGTTTTCCGCCGGGAGCCCTTTCCCTAGAATTCTCCCCACAGACACCTTGAGAGCCAGGGACTTCAATTTCTCCTGGATGCTCATGTGCTCCCTGAGGTTGCTCAAGTCCTCATCGCTCAACTCCAGCGTCGTTTTCGCCGCCTGCCGCTGCCAGGTGTACGTTCTTGATTGCGCGAAGTAATTGAAAATGGAGCCGAGGATTTTTGTCATGTCCTGCCCATTCACCTTAACAAACGCGAGCCCGATGCCGGCACCGAAAGCGATTAGACTAATGAGAATCCAGAGAAACGCGCCGAAGAGATTGTAGGCAATGAAACTCACGGTCGCCGCCCCCGCCAAATAGAAAAACTGCGCGAGGGTCAAGGGTCCCACAATCTTCGGTTTCTGCTCTATGAATTGAGGTACTTGGAATTCCATCCCGTTAGAAACAAAACGCCTTTTTCGTAAGCGGCTGCTTATGATACGCGGCTAACTCGACTCTTTTAGTAATCATCTTTTTCATACGTTTGTGATTTCTAACGGGATTCCATTATGGTCTGAGGTCGATGGTGTTGCCCTCCACCCGAGGCCCTCCGCTCACAACCCCTGCCTTCTCGGGTTGTTTCTTCGTGATGGCATTCACGAATGGTTTTTCGGCGATTGCGGGGGTCGGCGTCGGAGTTTCGGGTGAAATCACCGGTGGAATGGCGGCCTTTTCGGCTGGTTTCACAATTGGTGTTATTTCCTCGGTTCTCAGGAATTCTCCCCCCGGCTCGAATGGCGAGAGCGTTGACCGGGATTCCGTGTAGTGCACGACGCGCTTCGTTTCCGCGGCCGGTGCTTCAACCTCGGCGCGGATAGTTTTCGGCTGGTATTCCGTGGCTGGCTTTTTAGATTTAAAGAATCCCACCGAGAAAGAAGGGATGATCCTTCCGGAGAATTTTCCTCCGGCGATTTTTTCCTCCTTCGGCTTTTCCTGGAGAATGAATGGGCTCGCCGTCTCTTCTTTTTTGATTTCCGGCGGCACTTCCCGACTCCGGAGTATCGGAATATTCTCCGGTCCGAGATCCGGTTCACCGAGCGATTCGAGGTGAATTGTTTTCTCGTCTTCTTCCGGCTCCAAATCCTCTCTCAGTCCGAGTTTCTCGATATCCTCGGCATCATTCACTTTTATTTCACTGATGTCGATTCCCCATCGGAAGAGCGGGTACCGTTCGGATTCCAAAACCCGCTCCTTGATCGCTTTGGCGATTGATTTCGCTATTTTTTCTCCAATTCCCGTTTCCGCCAACGATTCAACGAAGTAGTGGACAGGCGTTTCTTTGGCGATGAGACGATAGAAAGCGCGGGAGATCAAACCGGGACTCGTGACGCAGGCTTTCTCCCGGATATCCTCCAGTATCTCATTAATCCTCTCATGAAATAGGCTATCTCGTATATTTTGCGGTATTTCTTCGAATTTCATTATTTTTCCGGCTTAACGTTTCTCAAATCCGTGTACTCATTAGCAACTTTTATAAGCGGTTCTTTCTTTTTTCTCCTGCTGGATATACCACTCGCTTCGTCGTCGACCGTCGTGGAGCCGAGCATCGCACCCTCCTCAGTTTCCATAGTTTCTCCAGTTCCGTAATAGCTCTGCCAGGCGATTTGCTTCCGCGCTGATGATCTCAAATTAAGAGCATGCTGTCGCTCTTTATAATCCTCGTCCGATAAGCCTTCGGGTCTTGCAAGGAAATCGCTCGACATCTTTTTGATTTTATCCCCGATACCTTTCCGCTCGGTTACCAACCGATCCATTTCTTCCTCCAGCCCCCCGTCTTTGGCATCTTTGAATTTTTTCATATTGCTATCCAAGTCAGCCTCGGCTTTATCGAGTTCGGTGAAGCTTTCTTCAATCGTTTGATACCTTGTTGCGGCTTCCGGTTTCCCTTTCGCAGCCTCCTTCCTTCCCTCTTCGGTAAATATCTTGGGCACGAAAGTTTCCTTAAGGCCGGTCTCGAAGGCTTCTTTCTGTTCGGCCGTCCCATTCAAGCCAAGCTGCGTCATCTGGCCTTGTCTGAAGTAGCGTGCCGATTGGCGTATGACATCGGGATCCAATTTCGAGACATCCTGGACCTTCCCGACGTATTTTGTCATCCGCTCGCCGAAGGATTTAGTTTCATCGCCCGCCATAGCGGCGATGACCGGATCGTAAGCGGCGAACTTGTCCTGCATGCCGGTTTTCCGCACCATATCAACCAACTGCTTCTTCTTCTTTTCGTCGAGGAGACCTAACCCACCCTTCTCCGCCAAAGCGAGGGCGGATCCCAAATCACCCTGAGATGTTGTCAGCTGCCTATTCAACTTATTAGCAAGAGCTTCTTTGCTGTGCTTCTTATCGCTGTCATATCCCTCATCCACTGTTTTCTCTATTCGCTTTTTCGCATCCCTTGATACACCGGCCATGCCGGTAAGTGCGGCGCCCAACAAAGGAATCTTGGAAAGATTACCCTCGCCAGCCCTCTCGAGCCAAGTTCGTCCTTTGGTATCACCCTTTGAGCCCGCGGTGAGAACGCTGTTCCACCCACGTTTCATGCCCTCGCCGGCCTTGCCGACGGTTTGTTTTCCAATCCAACCCCTTGCTTTCTCGCCGGTTTTCTTCGCAAAGCCCGTGACGGCGCTCGCGCCCGCGATGCCCATACTATTCGCGGCGAGGAGGGCGCCCACCAAGAATCCCACCAATATCAGCATATTGGTTATCTGGAGGATTGGGTTAACCATGAAGGTTGGATTTGTGTTGGAGTTGGGATTTTGACTCACGATGGTATTAGCAAGTGTGTTAATGGCGGTTACTGTCGCCATAGTGAGGTACAGGAAGAACGACAAGATGGGAGCGACGAATGCCCAGTGTATGAATTTTCCCCACCAATTTCCGCCTTGCTTTTTCACTTCCCCGATTGGTATCACACTGAAGAGCCAAGGTATGGGAGCAATTGCCATGAGGAAGGCGAGCCACACGAATCGACTGAGGAGCATGAGCGCAATCGCAAGAAGTGTGAGCGCCATGAGAAAGGTGAAGGCCGCAATGAAAAAAGTGCTCACCACGCTTGTGAGGGCAGTTCCCAAGCCTGGATTGTTTTGTTTTATTTTTTGAACGCTTTGCGAATCCACATTGAGGAGCGCTTGTGGTTGAAACGCCGCCACCAATTGGTCCCCTATCTGAAACACTTGACTGCTGTTGCTGATGGATCGATCAACAAAGAATTTCGTTATGACATTCGTGAAGTCAAGGATTGCGCCTCCGATCGCCAAACTGAAATTCACGAGGATCGCCGCGGCGATGAGCTTCGGGAGCATTTTCTGGGCGCCGTACTGGTTGATCCGGAGAATCGTCATGAACGCAATGATGATAAGGGCGAGCGTGAATCCAAGATTCGCGATATCGCGTGTTATCTTCCATCCCGTCAAGACGACGGGCATGACCATGATGTAATTGTTGAGGTTGAACGCGAACGATATAAGCTGCCCGCCGATCCAAATGAGGATGCCGGCTATGGCGCCCAAAATCTGGTTCACTACTTGGACGACAAAGGCTATCGCGCTGACTGTTATCCCCTGGACCGGATCTTGCTGCAGTGCTTGATATTCTTGTGGTGATATTTTCCCCTCATTTGCTAGCTGTTGGAATAATTCATCGGTTTTCTGTCCGGGCGTTGGGAGGGAAGAAGTAGCCTCAACAACCCTCGTGCCAATCAGCGGGAACGACGAGGGTGACGCCGGGACAAAAGGAAGTTGAAAGACTACTATGGATGAGAATAGAACAATAAATACAATTCCAGCTTTTTTGAACCTACCCCGTTTTCTCATGTTATGGTTTTAGAATTTGCCACTTTTCTTGTATGGCGGGAAGATCCTGAAGAATACCGCGGATGCCGCCGATGCCGACTTTCGTGAGCTTGTTAATGATCGCGTTTTGGATGATCGTGCCGATGTCCGTCAGGTCCTGCGCGTTGATGATGGCGTTCGTATCGACCTGGGAGGCTTGTTGAGCGAGACCCGACGCGATATTTGAAGGCTGCGTCACAATCGAACTTGCGCATTGGTAATAAGTTGATCTGCTCGCGTCGGTAAAAATCTTGTTATTCTCGACGATGATGTTGTTTGGATTGGTAATAGTCGATGCGGCATCATCGGGCGCGACTATTCCGTTCGGATCACTGAAGCTGTTGCTGAGGGCGTAGCAGATGCCCGTACTGGGGTCGAGAATCGTGTTGGGGACTCCGGGTTGGCAGTAATATGATTGCTGTTCCTTATACTCATCCCACTCGGTGCACATATACGTATTTTTATACCCCCCCGACTGGTTCATTTCGTTTTGTGTCGCCTGCGTCGCCGCCGCGCTCGCCTGCGCGGCAAGTTGCTGCGTGATGAGGGACGCGCCGTAGTAGTTATTCTGAGGCATCCACATTTCTTGGTAGCCGAGCCAGCCGCCGCTCCGGAAGTTGCTGTAGAAGTTTTGAATGTTGCCGACCACCTGGTTTAAGGTGCAGCTCGCCTGTTGGTAGAACGGGTTGGCTTGCCGGTTGGTCGTCGGGATTTGGAGCGTTACGGCAAGTTGGAACGGCTGGCAAAGCTGCGGCGCGATCTGTGAGATGACATTGTCGACGGCATTGAGTCCCGCGTCCGCGAGATCTTTGAGTGGCCTCTGGAAGTATTGCGGCGGATTGACTGTTATTTTACCGTTGGTCGTGGTTATGCCGCCGCCTTGGATCCAATCGACGGTTTCGGTGGTGAACTGGTAAAGGAGCGAGCGCTTGATGGTCTCGACGGTTTGGCTCAAGAGAAGGTTGCACTTTGCCCGCGTGTCCGCCGTGATCTGATCCGCCCGCTGCTGTTCCATCTGTGCCTTCTGCAACGTTGCCACTTCAGATAATTTAGCCTGAGTAGCTTGATCGTTTACTGGCACTGGTTGGGAAAGATTAAGTAATTTCTTTGCTTGGTCCGACAATTGGCCGACGACATTAATTCCAACCTGAGACATGACATTTCCGAATTTGTTCATAACGTCCTGCTTGATGTTGTTCACTTGGCTGTTCACGCTCTGTCCGAGCTGCGAGTTGGTGAAAATACCCTGGAGAGTACCTTGAATGTTGTTCTGGTTAAAAAAGCTCGACAATTGATTGACGGAAATTTTAGACGTGCCAAAAATACTGCTTAAAAGTTTGGGATCCACGAGAGTGCTCAGATCGATATGAATATTGCTCAAGGCGCCGGACAACAAGCCCTTAACCTTCGGCAAAATCAGGTTACCTATATTTTTAACG
This sequence comes from bacterium, assembly GCA_021824045.1. Taxonomy (GTDB): domain Bacteria; phylum Patescibacteriota; class Minisyncoccia; order UBA6257; family GWB1-50-10; genus JAKAHT01. The sequence continues at coordinate 9,535 of JAKALR010000005.1, forward strand.
ACCTGATCGGTACTTCCCATCCCGGTATACCAGGCGTATTTTTGGGCTATTTGCGCGGCGGCGAGGCACGACTCCATGCCGGGAGGATTTTGCTGGTCGACGCTGGATAAAATTCCAGGGACTGAAACTAAACCCCCGACGCACCCCCACTGAACCGGATTTTTTGCGTTATTGGGCTGATTGGAAGCGTATTCCGCAGTGCCCGACGCAACCATAAACGAGAGACTCGCCGGGGAGAGAGTCGGATCCACGACGCCGGGGTCGGACGAGGTTGAGAAATCAGCCGATCCGGGCATAACACTCGTCACGGCTGGTGGCAGGGTGAAATCGCTGGGACTTACCGTACTTCCCGTGTCGGACCATTGAAGCACCCACCCGGCCTCGCAGTCGGTGGCGGCGCGAACCCCGCTTACGGGGAACAATCCTCCGGAGAAGAAAAACGTTTGGAGAACCAAAATCGATGCCAGCAAAAAGGAAATTTTTTTAAATAAGTTTTTCATCTTGGATTTTCTGGTTTATCTCATTTTGTATCTGGGAAAAGATGGCGTCGAATTGGTTGGATCCACCTTGGTAGAGGGCGATCATGAACCGAATCGGATCATTGCTCGACTTGGCGAGTGATTGAAAAACATTCCGCTGGTGAACGAGGAGCGTCAAGAGGTCTTGATGTATCGCGACCCACGACGGCGGAACTTTGATGATTTCCAGAAGCTGGATTGCGGTATCGAAATTCTGCGCTGCGGTCGTGAAGGTGGAGCTCAAGTCGGCGGACGCCGTCGAGCTCGTGCTATAGGTCGGGATATCGGAGATGACCTGATCGACGTAGAGGAGGTAAAGCGTCTGAGCTCCCTTCGAATCGTCCGTTCCGACGGTAATGTCGGAACTCGTGACCACTTCGGTCGAATACTCCTTGTCGATGATTTGGGAAATGGTGTTTTGGATATCCGCGGTGCTTGGCGGAATGATGCTCGCCGACCCCTTGTTTTGATACAGGTTGTTGTTAATGGCGTTCTGGAACGTCGTATTGGCGAAATCGAGCGTCAGGTTCTCAAGCGGATTCGACTGGAAAACGAGCGACGGATCGATCTTCGATTCGGTCGTGCTGGTTGCCACGGAAATGCCCGCGGGGAAAGGTTTTGCCGAGGTTGGTCCGATGATGAGGTAGGCACTCATGCCGGCCGCCGCGACCAAAATGACCGCGCTCATGAACTTCTTTTTCTTTTTTGTAAGATGTAACTTCATCCCGTTAGAAATAAAAGAATGATTCCGACTGACAAAACTGGGTATTTATAGTAACCATTTTGTTGTTGTTGAAAAAAGATTGTATTTTATTTCTAACGGGATTCATTGGTAATCTGAAAAGCGCAGGCAGAGTGATTCCTGATTTTAATTATACAATATTCTCCGCGTTTTTTCGCTATAACGAAGGAGCTTTTGAGGTGCCGATGACGTAGACCGGCATGGCGAAAACCGGTACTGGGGGTACAGTTGTCGTGAAACAGATGGGAAGAGGTGTCGGAAGGTATAATCCCAAAACCCAAACGCCCGGCATAATGACTTCGGTCGGAAAACCGATGAGAGCCGAGGCTGTGCCGCCGTAGGGACCGGCCGGTACGATCCCGGAAGGCATTATGGTGAAGGGCGTCTTTGCGTCTGAGCAGATGGCACCCGGCACGATCGCGGTTATTTTCCCGCCGAACGGCAAAAGCGGACTAAAAGCGAGCGCTTGGGTCGCTAAAAAGGCGGTACCCGTGACGAAAATGGCAATCGAAACGATTCTTTTTATCATTACCTTGAATTATACAACTTCTTGAACAAGTTTTGGACGTCCTCGAGTGAGAGGCTCTGCGGCCGATCGCCGGGATTCACGTTGATTTGTTTCAGTTCTTGAGTGAGTTCGTTTTTCGGCATTTGAAATTCGGACTCTGCCGTTAGGTTATTCGCTATCGTTTTCCGCGGTTGCTTGAATAACGTTCGCAAAAAACGGTAATACTCAGCCTCCCGAGCGCCAAGGGTGCTCGGGAGGCTTCTGGGGATGAGGGTTATGATCGCGGAATCGACTTTCGGCGGCGGAGAAAATTCTTTCCTGCCGACCGAGCGCAGTATGTTCGGGACCGACCAGGATTGCGTTATGGCGGCGAGCAAGTTCATCTTCGGCGGCTCGGCGACGATCCGCTCGGCGACTTCTTTTTGGATCAAGAGCGTTATGATTTTCGGTTTCTGTTTCGTCTCGCTCAGGACTCGAAGGAGATATCCGGTGATGTAGTAGGGAATATCGCCAACTACAGAGTAGTTGGAATTTTTAATTTTTAATTTTAAATTTTTAATTATTGAGGGCAAAGCTTTCAACACGTCGCCATGGATGATTTGTAGTTTTGGTAATTGAAGTTCGGGATTTATTTGGAAATTGGAAATTGGAAATTGGAAATTTTTGGTGAGAAAATCAACAAGAGCAGCATCTTTCTCTATGGCCACAACGGTGATTGGGTGTTTTAACAACTCCCCGGTGAGCTCCCCGTGCCCCGGCCCGATCTCAATGACGACATCGCCGCTCTTGAGAGCAAGCGAATCAGCGATCTCTTTGAGGATAATTTCGTTTCTGAGAAAATGTTGGCCCAGGTATTGCATCGAAATAAGCGGATATAAATAGATATACCATAGAGATACATTGAGATACGTCGTCTCTCTGCATATCTCGTTCCGCGAAGCGGAACCTATTTCTCTCTACATCTATACATTTTTTCCGTTGTTTGTTATAATACTCCTATTCGTATTTGGCTCAAAATACGGGGCCTTGGGGGGTCCCTCTTGAAATCCGCAGCATTCTGGGGAGCTTTTTTATTCGTATCGGCGAGCATCGCGTTTTCCGCTTTCGGCGCCGGTTTGAAGGATAGCGGTCTCAAAAGCGACATGAATTTCGGCGGCCCCATCCCCGATTCGCCGGTTTCGTACGTTTCGGCTGGGAGCGGAGCAGCTCCGGCAAGCGAGAACGCGGTCTTGGGTAACATCATTATCTCGGATTCGGCGGTTCTCGGGAATCAAAATCCGCTGATCGGCATCATTCCCCTCGACAACGGCATGGTGCGGTACAAAGTGAAAAAAGGAGATACGTTTTCCACCATTGCCCAGCAGTTCCAAACAACCATTCCCGACATCAAGTTGGCGAACCAAAACATTAAGTACTTGGCACTCAACTCTTGGATTATGATACCGACGTCCGCTGCGTCGAGCACGCTTCTCGCTGCCGCCGACTCCGCGAACCTCCCCGATCTAAAAAATTATTTCAGTCTGCCGGCCATCGGGTGGAACTGGGGAGAATTGCATTCCTACAACGCGGTGGATATCGCAAACCAGTGCGGCACGCCGGTCTCCGCGGCTGCCGAGGGCTTAGTTGTCGCGGATCCGAATCTCGGCGACGGCTCGTCGGGTTGGAATGACGGATACGGCATTTTCGTTTTTATCGAACATCCGAACGGAACGAAAACCAGGTATGCCCACCTCGCCAAATCATTGGTGAAAGTCGGCGATTATGTGGAGAAGGGGCAGGAAATAGGCCTTATGGGGAATACCGGGAATACGCATAGGCCGACCGGATGCCATCTGCATTTCGAGGTCTACGGAGCGAAGAACCCGTTCGCCATCAACTAACAACAGATATAAAAGATATACCATAGAGATACATTGAGATACGTCGTCTCTCTGCGTATCTCGTTCCGCGAAGCGGAACCTATTTCTCTCTATCCGCCTACTCTTCCCTGATCCGGTATTGAAAGGCTTCCGCGAGGTGGTCCTTTTTTATAATGGGAGCATTCCCCAGATCAGCTATCGTTTGAGCGACTTTGATGGTTCGATAGTATCCCCGCGCCGAGATGAAATTCTTCTCCATGGTACTTTTTAAAAATTCCTCCGCCGGTTTTTCCATTCTCACAAGGCGGTCGACGTCGCGCGACGTCATATCGGCGTTTGCGTAGTGGTCGAGTCCGGCGGACCGGAACCGTTCGCGTTGCAAGTTTCTCGCGGACTCGATGCGTGTTTTCATTTCACGATCCTCATCTTCGTTTCCCTCCCCCATCAATTCATCGACTGGTACTCTGGGCACATTCACCTGGAGGTCTATTCGGTCGAGGAGTGGCCCGGATATTTTCTTTTGGTAGCGAAACACCGCGTTCGCGTTGCACGTGCACTCTTTTTCCGGATCGCCGAAGTATCCGCAGGGACAGGGATTCCGGGCGGCGACCAGCATGAAGCGTGCGGGGAAATCGATGACTTTTTTGACGCGGGAGACCGTTACGCGACCGCTTTCCATCGGTTGCCGCAGCGCTTCGAGGACGTCTCGCTTGAATTCCGGCAACTCGTCGAGGAAGAGCACGCCGCGGTGTGCCAAGCTGATCTCTCCGGGCTTCGGGTTTTGTCCGCCGCCCACGATCGCGATGAGTGATGAAGTGTGGTGCGGAGATCTGAATTGTCGGGCGTTCACGAAGCGCCGTTCGCGGGATAAGAGTCCCGCGGCGCTCCAAATCTCGGTCATTTGGATAATCTCCTCATATGACGGCGTCGGGAGAAGAGCGATGAGAGCTTCAGCGAGCATGGTTTTTCCCGTCCCCGGCGGGCCGGAAAAGATGATGTGGTGGCCCCCCGCCGCCGCTATCTCGAGAGCCCGCTTCGCCGATCGCTGTCCCTTGATGTGGCTGATCTTGATGAGCGGCTCCGCGGCAGCCGTCTCGATGTCCGTTTCTTTTTGAGGTTCTATTTTTCTTTCCCCCTCCAGATGGGCGATGATTTCCAGTAAGCTTTTTGCCGGCATCACCCTGATCCCTTTGACCATGGCGGCTTCTTCGGCGTTTTCTTCCGGCACAAAGAACTCCTTGAAATGCATCTTCTTCGCAAGGAGTGCAATGTTTAAAGCGCCGTTCACGCTCCGGAGACCGCCGTCGAGGGACAATTCACCGGCGAATATCTTTCCGTCGCTTGCAAACTCGGCCATTTGTTCGCTCGCGAGGAGATAGGAGAGCGCGATGGGGAGATCGAAATGCGATCCGGTTTTTTTCAGATCCGCCGGGGCGAGGTTCACCGTTATTTTTCGATTCTCTTTCGTCGGTGGTTTGATGCCGGAATTTTTAAGCGCCGAGTTCACGCGTTCCTTGGCTTCGGAGACCGCTTTGTCCGCCAAGCCGACGATATTGAAAGAGTGAAGGCCGACGTTCAAGTCAGCCTCCACCTCGACGAGTTCTGCGTTAATTCCCGTAAGTTCCGCGGAATACAGTTTTGGAACGTTATGCATTGATTCCCCCTCTCGAATGCAAAAATTATTTTCTCCCCTTGATCTTACATTGTTTGCACAGCGACGACTCGGGATCGATTTCCAAGATTTCTCGTTCTATCTTTCCTCCACACTCTTCGCAGATGCCGTACGTGCCGTTTCGGATTTTCCCCAGGGCGTTCTCGATCTGCTTCAGGCGTTTATCTTGGTTTTCTTTAATACTCAGGAAACTCTCAGTTTCTTCCATCTCATCAGCCTCTTCTTCTCCATGATCAATGTCGTCTCCGAAATCTAATTCAGACTCGAATCGTTTCAAATTCGCTTCGATGAGCTTTTTCTCGTCGATGAGCTTTTCCTCCAGTTTTTTTAATTCTTCTCTGTTCATCCCGTTAGAAACAAAACGCCTTTTTCATAAGCGGCTGCCTATGATGCGCGGTTAATTCGACTTGGTAAGTGATCATCTTTTTCATACGTTTGTGGTTTCTCACGGGATTCATGGGTAGGTAATAAATATCCCGGTGAATTCTCGTTCATCGCTGGGGATAAGGAAAGCGACTTTTTGTTTTTATTGCAAATCCTGAATCGCTGCTTTGTAGCCGTCGTAGGAGGAGGCAATCACGAGAACGTCGTTTTTCCAGCCGTAGTCGACGCCGTAACCGTTCTTGCTGAAGAGGACGTATCGATTTGACGTTGTCGGATCCCCGCTCTTCCAAGCGCCCTCGGTTCCCGGGTTCCCGCTGAAGAAGTTTTTGAGATTCGTGTTTGCTTCGAAGATTTGTCCGAAGGAAGCCTTCTCGTCAACTAAACTCGACGTTGCCGTGAGTTTTGCGACAAAGCCGAGAGATCGCGTTCCGCTCGCGTCTACATACACGAATCCGGAGACGGAGGCGGGGTCGAAGGCCTGGCTCAATCCCGACTGCGAAAGATCCATCGAGAGCAGTGATTGCATGAGCGCGGAGAACGGGATGAGGTTGCCATTCTGGTCATTAAACGTTACCTCCACGAGGGCTGGTTGTTTCGAGGTCCCGAGCGATAAGGTTGGCAGATCGGTTCCCGCGATCGGTGTCGCGGAATTCACCGATCCGTCGGTCGTCGCGAAGAGAGAAACATGGGTGACTGCCGGCGTTGAAGTTCCCGTCGTTGTCGCCGCCCCCGCCGTTCCTGCCGTCGTTGTTCCGCTCGGCGTGGAGGTTTCAGTCGTCGTAGCTGCCGTTATCGGTGCCTGGTTTTGCGCATTTCCATTTGCCGGTTGCGCGGTTGTCGGCGGCGTCGTTGTCACCGGCGCGGTCACCGAAAACATCGGATAGATGAGGAAGTAGCCGATCGCTCCCAGCGCCAAGACGATGACGAAAGCGATGAGGCCGACCAAAGCACCCTTCCCTTTTTTCTTTGCCGGCAGGGGGACCGTTTCGGCGCCCGGCATCTGATTCATGCCGGTCGGCACCTGGGGTATCTCAAAATTAAAATTATCCGACGGTGCGGTTGGTGTCGGGGTTGGTATTGCTGCCGGCGGCTGCTTCGGCGCTTCGGGAGCCGGCGTTTGCGGCGTATACGATTGAGGCGTTCCTCCGTTCTGGATGGAATTCAAATCGGAAGCCATCGTTCTCACGTCGACGTTCTTTGGGGGTTCTCCTCCGCCCATTGGCGCGGAACCTCCCGGGACCTGGTTAAAGTTTTGGTCTGCCATAGTACTACCATTATAGCATTTTCACCTCAACCTTTCTGTGGAAAAACTAGAAACAGGAATCCGAAAAAAGAGTGTGCGCTCCGGGCCGCTTAGGCCAAGTCTTTTACCCACTCTTTTTTGAATTCCTATTGCTCTTCTTACTGTTGATTGAGAGCTTTCAGGGAAAGTCCTATTTTTCCGTTCTCAATTTTCACGATTTTCGCTTTGACGACGTCGCCCAGTTTCACGACGTCCTCAACCTTCTTGACATAGCCGTTCTTGAGTTCCGAAACGTGGATCATGCCGTCCCGTCCCCCGCCGAGATCGACGATGGCGCCGAACTCGAGGATGCGGACGACCGGTCCTTCGACAATTTCCCCGACTTGGTATTCTTTTGTTATCTGCTGGACGCGGAGAACGGCGTGCTTCACCGCTTCGTCGTCGAGACCGGCAATATACACATGCCCGTCTTCTTCGATGTCGATGGTCACCTTGTTGTCCGTTTCCGCGAGAATGCCGTTAATCGTCTTACCGCCGGGTCCGATGAGTTCGCCGATCTTATCCTGGGGAATCTGGACGATCGTGATCTTCGGTGCCCAGGGCGATAGTTCTTTGCGCGGAGCGGAGAGCGTTTTATCCATGACGTCGAGAATTTGGAAGCGCGCCTTTTCCGCCGCCTGGAGGGCCTCCGCGAAAATCTTCGCGGTGATGCCGCCGATCTTGACGTCCATTTGAATGGCATTCACGCCGTCCCTCGTTCCCGAAACCTTGAAGTCCATGTCGCCGTAGTGATCTTCCGGCCCCTGGATGTCGGTCAATAATCGATAGTCATTTTCATTCGAGCCGGTCATGAGACCGATTGAAATGCCGGCAACCTGCTTCTTCATGGGAACACCCGCATCCATCAAGGAGAGCGAAGCCGCGCAGGTCGAAGCCATTGAAGACGATCCGTTCGACGAAAGCGTTTCGGCGACCACCCGGATGGTGTAGGGAAATTCTTCCATGGGAGGGAGCATCGCGCCGACGCCTTTCTGGGCAAGGTTGCCGTGGCCGATTTCGCGCCGCCCCGGTCCCCGCGACCGATACGTTTCTCCCACGGAAAATCCCGGAAAATTATAGTGGAGCATAAACCGTTTCTTGCCGGTCGTTTCCATCGTCTCCACGATTTGTTCGGAGCCCGGCGCCGCCAAGGTTGTGATCGCCAAAACCTGGGTTTCGCCCCGTATGAATAACGCCGAGCCATGCGTGCGGTTGAAGAGGCCGACTTCGGCGTAGAGATCCCGCACCTCGTCGAATTTCCTTCCATCAGCGCGCTTGCCGTGTTGGAGCGCCAGTTCATGAACAAATTTGTCGACTTCGTCCTCAAAGACAATCTCGGCGATCTTCAGGGACTCCTCGGTTTCACCGGAGCCCTTCAGGTGTTCAAAGAGCTTGCCCTTCAGTTCGTCGACCGTCTTGTTTTTTAACGCCTCTTCCAGGTCGGGTTTGATAAATTCGGCTATGGTGTTCGTCAATTTTGGATCGCCGGCCGGAAGCGTCACATCAGCTTTCGGTTTGCCGATTTCTTTCATGATCCCTCTTTGGAAATCAATGAGCTGTTTTATGTTCTCGTGCGCGGCGGCGAATATCTTTTCCGCCGTTGCTTTATCTGCTTCCTTCCCGGCGAATTCGATCATGTTCACGAATTTCTCGGTGCCGGCGAAGAAACCTTTCGTATCTTCTCCTTCTTCGATTTTCAGTCCCGCCACGGGACCTCCCCACGGAATGTCGGAAATGGCGAGCGCGGTCGATGCGGCAAGGAGTGCCGGTTCGTCCGGATCGTTCTTCTCGTCGTAGGCGAGGACGGTCACGACAACCTGCACTTCGCGCCGGAGGCGCTGGTCAAAGAGCGGCCGGATAGTTCGGTCGATCAAGCGCGCCGAAAGAATCGCTTCATCCGAGGGTCTCCCCTCCCGCCGGATGAACCGGCTGCCGATGATTTTTCCCGCTGCGTAAAACCGCTCTTCGTAATCGACGGTCAACGGAAAAAAATCGCCGGGTTTGTCGGCTTTACTCATGACGACCGTCGCGAGAACCGCGGTATCGCCCGATCGTCCGATGACTGCGGCGTTCGCTTGTCCGGCGATCCGGGAAACTTCAAGGGAAAAATCCTTTCCGTCGACGTTCTTCCGGTATGTTTTTTTATTTAAATCCATCCCGTTAGAAATAGTACGCACACGCGGGAATTGCGTTGCGCTTGCTATTGTTGATATTTTCGACTGATTTTTTGTTCATAGTTTTATTTCATTGACGTACGCGATTTCTAACGGGATCCATGGTTTTTGTTTTTAATAATTCCTTCTCGTTCTCCGCAGGGGAGGTTGCCTCCGATCGATGTGCTCGCTGATTTTGAGGAGCGCCCGGGGTATTTTCTCGATGTCCGTGAATTCATCGGCGGCGTCCTTGAGCCTCGCCGACGTGGTGTGCCCGAAAGCGGCGACCTCCACGTCTTTCCCGAAACCCAGTTTCAGGTATTGGACAAGCGGGACGAAATCGCCGTCGCCGGTCACGAGAACCACCGCGTCCAAAGCAGCCGCGCTTCGAATGGCGTCGACCGCGATGCCGACATCCCAATCACCCTTCTTCGTGCCGTCGGGGTAGACCTGGAGATCTTTTGAGCGGAGTTCGAGGCCGGTTTTCCGGAGCGCTTCGAAAAACGATTCCTCGCCGGTCGCGGGATCGCTCTTCACGACGTACGCGTAAGCTCGGACGAGCTGCCGCCGCCCCACGACGTACTTCAGGAGTTCGCCGAAATTCACCCTCGCGTGGTAGAGGTTCTTGGCCGAGTGGTAAATGTTCTGAACGTCGATGAATATCCCAACTCGTTGATTTGCGTTCGTATTGGCCATTCTTAAGCTTCGATTTCGAGTTTTTTAGCTACCTTAGTGTAGCTCTTCTCGTCGTTTTCCTTGAGGTACTGGAGGAGCTTCCTTCGTTTGCCAACCATCATCAAAAGCCCCCGTCGGGACGTGAAATCCTTGGGATTTTTCTTCAAGTGGTCCGCCAAGAGCTTGATCCGCCTGGAAATAAGCGAGATTTGCACCTCGCTCGAGCCGGTATCCTTCTCGTGCCGGGCCGAATCTTTTATCGTATTCTGTTTCTGCCGTTTGGTAAGCATTATGGGTAAATGATATCTTAAAATCGGTATTTTGTAAAGAACCGATCACTTCGGTATTTAGTAGAGCGACAGTCCCCCAAATCGTTTGTTGGGAGCTCGAGCCACCTTTTTTATTTGGTAATATTGATATTTCCCTTAAAAATAAGCATGATTTACACAAAGGAGATTGTCAGAAAACAAAAAATAATTGGAGAAAAATATGAAAACATTCACGATTTCCGAGCTGAAAGATTCATTCCGGAAGCTGTCCCAAAGCAGTGTTGAGGGTGTCCACGGCGTGCGGGTTATCCGTTCGGAGAAACCCGGTCCCGTTGTCGGCATTACCATCCAAACGCATGGCAATGAACCAGCGGGTCTCGCTGTCTACCGCTATCTCCGTCACATCTATCGATTGGAGCGGAACCTCCTCCAGGGCACCGTTTATTTCATAATCAACAACCTCAAAGCTGCCGAGAGATACTTCAAGGCGGAAACCGATGATGAAAAGAAAAACCTCCGCTCCATAGACATCAATATGAATCGGTTGCCGAAAGATCTTATGGAAACGGGAGAAAATGGCTACGAATTGAATCGTGCCCGCGAATTAAAGAAGATATGGGACAAGCTCGATTACGGTCTCGACATCCACAGTACGAGCCTGGAAAGTCCGCCCATGATTATAAAGTTATCACGGAGCGGAATAGAATTTGTGTCCAGCCTCCCCATCGAGAAGGTGGTGAGTGATATAGATCTGTGGCAAATCGGCGTTCCGGCCACCTATTTCTATGGGGGACGGAAAGCCGAGGTGTATGGCATTGAAGCGGGCAGCCATACAAATGGAGAATCCTTCATAAGAGCGATTGAAAGCGCACGGGCCTTTCTTTCGATGATCCATCTTATCCCCGATTATCGACCAACGGTTCCGAAGCACGTTGAATACCAGATATTCAAATCCATCGTCTTCCCAGATAAGTCGTATGAGCTGGTTGAAGAATTCCAAAGCTTCCAAGGGATCAAAAAGGGTCAGCCGATCGCAACAAAGGATGGCAAACCATCAATTTTCGCTCCGAGCGACTGCTGTGCTCTTTCGCTCCCAAAGGAAAGGTTCCTCATAGCTTCAAGGAAGAGGTTATGTTCCTCACCCGGCTACCGAAGAAGTTGCCGTACTAAAAAGGAAGGCGTATCCCCATGACACACCCTTGTGTTTTATGAAGTTAGCCTACCTTGGGAAGGTGTAGTGTTCGACGCAGAGCCCTTTCAGTTTTTCTTCATTGATTGTTACACCGAGGCCCGGCAGGTTAGAAATTTCGTGTATCCCCTCCTTAACTTCGAAGGGGGGAATAATGACATCGGATTCGAGATAATCTTGCGGCGGCGTAATGTCGGATGCTTCCGTGAAACCGGGCAGAGCATAGAAAGCAGCATTTGCTGTTTTTCCAATTCCCGTTTCGAGGCGGCCGCCCCCAAAAAGAGGGATATGATTTTCGACACAGAGGTCATGAATTTTTTTTGACTCCCGGAAACTCCCAATGCGAGCTGGCTTGATGTTTACCATATCGCAGGCCTTTTCTTGTATGGCGCGCCGGCACGTCTCGAAGTCTCGTATGGTTTCATCTAGACAAATCTTGATACCAGTTCGTCTCAAGGCAGCATGGGATGCGTAGTCGTCGGCCTTGAAGGGCTGTTCCACGAAGGCGAGATCATATTCAGCAAGCTTGGCGAGGTGATCGATGTCCCCCCTCGTGTAATCGGTGTTTGCATCCGCTCCAAGACAGAGCGAAGGGAATGCATTACGAACCTCTCGGATGATGTCCAAATCGCGTCCGTGAGCGATTTTAACCTTGACGCGGGAAAGTCCTGCACTGACATATTTTTCGACTTCCGCGAGCACCTCACCGAGGGAGGGGTGGAGGCCGACGCTTTCACCGGCCTCGACCTTTGATTGGACGGCTCCGAAGAAGTGGTGAAGGGAAATGTTTTGAGATTGCGCAACGAGGTCGAGATAAGCTCCTTCGATGCCGAAAAAGGAAACGGGGTTCCGGTCATCAGCGGAAAGCTTCACGACGTCAAGATCCTTGTTGATCGGCATGCCGATTAACGGGGACAATTTTTTCTGGAGTAAGGCAACAGCTTCTGCGGTTGTTTCGGGCTCCGACATCGGCATGTCGAGCGTTGAGGATTCACCGTAGCCGACGAGGCCGCTATCACTCGTCAGCTTAACGATCACTGCCGGTCGGTCTGCAATGACGCCGAAACTCGTTTCAAAAGGATGGGGCATTCGTATTTTTATATGGAATATCTCTGCGCGTTGGATGGTCATTTTTGTTTTTTGTAAGTATATCCTAAAAATAAGAGGCGTGGTGGTAAACCACGCCTCTCTTGATCTTTCCTAGCCTTTAAAGTGATAGAGGGAATGTTCAACGACAGCGTCCACCCCTCCTTCTTTAAAGAATTTAAGCATCCGTTCCGAAGGAGATTGGTGCTCCCTCACTCTCCGGAATAGTGGTTCAAGATAGCGTTCTTCTTGGAAACCTCTCTGAAGAAGTCCATCTTGAGCTAAAGAAAGTGTCTGCAGTAGAAGTTCCGTAACGTCAACTCCCTCTACCCGCGAAGTAAGGGGAAGATGTTCAGCTGCTTTTGCGACTGATAGCCAAAAAGAGTACGGCCTGGCATCCGCAAAGCACCGAACGGCGTCGAGGTTTTCAATGAGACCAACGATGAATGCAAGAGAACACACTTCTTCTCCCGGGGGAGGGGAAGCGGACGACCTGTTTTCAAGGAGTACTTTGTCGAGGTGTGCGCCGAGGAAACTTTCTAAAGTCTTTCCGTCGCCTCGGTAGGCCTCGATGACATCGTTCAATCTCGTACCGTCTTTCCAGAACATTCTGAGGCGTGCAAAGCCCATATAGGTCCAATCGGTTTGTGCTACATGAGACATCTCCGGCCTTATGGAGAGTTCTTCATTGGTATCCACTCGACGCGCCTTCCAGCCGTCGATCGGAGGCGAAGACATAAAAGCTCCGAATGTCGGATGTTCAGGAACGAATACCAATCCACTCGATTTTGTGCCGAGAATAAACATGGGATTGCTGTCCCATAGAAGATGGAGATAGTCATGCCATGTTCTTATTTCTTGAGGTGGAAGGTAAACCTTAAGACGATCGTTCCCAAATAGTCCGGCAGAAGGCACGTGCTCACGCCACGCTGACGGCCTCACGGACAAAGTTTGTTGCGATGAGGCGCCGTCGAGCTCTGGATCGTTCCGATTCAGAAAAAGGATTAAACCAGTGAGCCGGTGCATGATCGCAAGAATTGTGGGCGCATTCACTGTTGATATGTCCACTATTTCTTGCATCGCAGCGATGTTGAGAATTGTCCAGTGCCGCCAGCCCCTTTCGTGAATTGCATAATCGTATGCGTTGCGGGGAGTGCGGTATTGGTAATATTCATCAAGAGTGGTTCCGAGGTAGGGATTTATGCCGTTTCCCAGGAGGCCCACGCCTCTCGATTGCAATTTGATTCCCACAAGCGTACGAAGATCACGGAGCTGTTCGTCGATTTCATGCACAGTTTCGACTGGACTGGGCGCCAATTCTATCGTAGGACCGCTGTCAGTGCTCGCCATTTGGAAAGGTTTTTCCGCTTGAGGGCGAGAATAGGCCGATTTCCGGGAAACCGCAAATTTCCCGTCAGGCGACCAACCCTCGCGGCTCAATTCTCTCCAAAGATCAATGAACACGGCAGGTTCTACGCCACCTCCGCCGACGAGCGGGATTGCTGGCATTTCATGTTCAACACTAATAAGCATAGGAGTTCTCCTTTAGGTAAATGAGTCGTTTCTTGAATTCATTAATATCGCTCGGCTGGGGAAGACGAAGTCTGCAATAGGAATTGTCCCAAGCGGGATGCGTTCTTTGAAACGCCGATCCGGGTTCAACGGCGATACTCACCGAAGCAAATGACGCAACAATATCGCAGTCACTTCGGTGCGCCGTTAAAATAGATGTCGAGGGGTGAGTCGGTAAAACAGTGAAACCAGCCTCTTGGATAAGTGGCAGAAGGAGACACTTTTCGTTGGTTGAATTAATTCTGACACGACGAATAAATGCCGAATCCTCAAGAGTTGCACGGGCAAGTACGGCAGAAAGGAGCGATGGTTCAAAAGGCACATCAAGCATCCGGTAGTAGTGAGCCAGTTCTGACGACAAAAACATATACCCAATCCGCGCCGCTGCGAGTCCAAGCCCCTTAGAGAAGGATCGGAGGACCGCAATGTTAGGAAAATGAGATATCAGATTTGCCGCGGACTGATTGTCATCAACGAAATCGGCATACGCTTCATCGATGATGACAATGATACCCTCTTGATTTGCCACCCTCACTATTTCGGATAAGGTCTTAAGTCCAATAAGACGCCCAAGAGGATTGTTTGGGTTGTCAAGGTAAAGTACCGACACTCCGTTCTTCAGAGCATCTTTCAATGTTTTTAAGGGAAAGGCATAATCTGGTTCTTGAATGGGAACGGGTAGATAGCTTCCACCCGCCGCAACGAATTCCGAAGGTATCTCATTAAATTGCGGACCGACACCCAACATAATCCCGGGTTCAATTAGTTTGTGGATTAATCGCTCGGCTAAGTTGAAACTACCATGGCCGAAGAAGACGTGATCCAGCTTGAGCCCCTCGATCTTGAACCGTTCAAGTATTGCCGGCTTCAGGAGTTTGTCGTAAAACATCTCCGGATATGCCGTTTGAGCTTTGAGATGATGGTCCCGGAGTGCGTCGGAGGCGCGCTCCGCAATACCCCATTGACTGGAGCCAATGGCACAATCAATGACGGGGTACGAAGGATTGTATTCTGTTTGGATGCCGAGATAGGTGTCTCGAACATACCCCCTCACATTTTCCCTGATTCTCAGAGTGCTCATGACACTTCCTTTCTTTGCTTTATTTTGAGGAATAAATCCAGCTTGTTTATTCCGGGTTTCAATGAACTGTTTTTGTGCTGGCGTCTAAATACGGAAGAAAATATGCAGGCGCGAGCGCACAAACGGACGCTCGTCGCTCCACCATCCCTGGATAATTTCCTTTTGCATTGTTGTTTTGATTTTTTTCATGTTCGTAAAAACAAAAAACTCCTCATCTCCGCGCGCACGACGTGCTCGTGTGCGAAGGGACGAAGAGTTTTTATGAAAGCTCCGCGTGGTGCCACCCTGCTTGCTTCTCATCGACTCCGGCGTGTTTCAGCTGACATCGATTATCCCATGGTTACGGAGGAAACCGTGTCTCCACTTATGCAGAGACCTCCTTGCCTTGCGGCAATTCCGGCCCAACCCCTTGTTTCACAAGGGACCGGAATCGAAGGATTTGGTGTTTTCGTTGATCTATACTAACACTAACAAGAGAAGTTGAGTGTGTCAAGGCCCTACTCCCAATTTACATCGTGATTAGTCTCTTGTACGACATTGTCGAAAACCGAAGTCTCTTTTTTAACGCTTGTTATTGATTTGTGCCATGCTCTTTGTGAGATTATACTTGTTCTTAAGGATTTTTATTGAGGGTATATATGACCAAAAAGGTACTATTTATTGCCGCGACCCATGGCGACGAATCAATTGGACCGGCCCTGCTGGAAAATTTGTCGGACCGGGAAGATATCCAGGGTTTATATGAGTCAATTATTGGTAACCCGCGCGCCTTGAGTGAGGGGAAACGCTTCCTTGATGTTGATCTCAATAGGTCGGCACCTGGTGATTCAACTTCCGAGACATACGAAATGGTACGCGCATCAGAACTAGTCGCCTCATTTAAGAAGTTTGATTATATTATTGATCTTCATGAAACGAAGGCTAACGATCGAATAGTTGTAATAATCCCCCGGCTTTGCCGGGAGTCCTTTGCGTTAGCGCTCGCTTTTGATATAAAAGAGATACTCATTTGGCCACCTTCATCCCCCGATGTAAAAACGGGGCCCTTGGTACAGTACGCCGAGTTCGGTATTGAGATAGAATCAGGGACGAAAAGTTCATCCAAAGAAACGCTTGGACGTTTGCAGAAAATTGTGACCTCTTTCCTAAAAGAGGGAGTTGGTCGTGTCGCGAGGAACCTCTCATCGCTAGATCGCGGTATTGAAAGTAGGGATTTTTATTTGGTATACGGAAAGATAAATCCCGCAGATGTCGCTGATGTAGATCTTCGAGACTTCGAGGAAGTAGACGCGGGACATGAGAGATTCACACCCCTCTTATTTGGAAAGCATCAAGGTCTTATCGGTTACAAAATGCGCAAAATTGATGGCGCTCATGTATTAGGTTTCCTATCTTCGTTGTAGGCATCATTTACATACAAACATAAATGTTTTACGGCGCCCAAAGCCGCCCCAACCGCCTCTTGTGGGTTTTTTGCCGCTATCACCTTAATCCGCTTACGTCCGTCAATGTAGGTGTCCGCCAACTTGTCGGCCCATCCCCCAGTCCCCGTGATGGCAATGATAGGGATATTCATTTGATATGCGATCGCCGCTTCAGTGAGAGTCCCCGAACCTCCGGAAATAATGATAATGACGTCGCAGGAATTTACGAGGACGAATTCTCTTCCCCCTCCACGCTCGATGCCGGTCGCAATAATCACATCCGTCGAACCTTCTTTGTCCCAAATACCCCTCCCCTTCCCGTAGGTGATACCAACTGTGATCCCGCCAGCTTCTTTGGCACCTCTTGCCGCGGCGGTGGAAAGGGAGTCGTAGTCCTTTTCGGCACCGTAAACTACAATAGCTTCTTTCTGAGCAATAAGTTTGCCGACTTCATAGGCGATTTTTTCTATTTCTTTTGAGTATTGGAGATCGGCAGCCGATCCCATAACTCCGATTTGCAGCTTTCTCGGTGATTTATTCATTAATTTAGACACTTTATTGTACTAAAGTATAGCTGGCAATAAACCTCATGTCAACAGGACGATGATAAAGAAGGGCCGATCGATTTAGGGATCGATCGGCCGCAGTGAACTAGAGGATCTTACGTAGAGCGTCTACATATCGCGTCCCATCCGTCGGCAAGCCGACAACTTTCCGTCCCAGGTCACGACACAGGACTGGTTTGCCGGAACACCTCTCAACCTCGTCAAACAGCGCGAGTGTTTGACGGATGCAAAACTTTGAGAAAGTTAGCGCTCGCTCGGAGGGAATGGACGCCCAGCTTTCCGGCCTTCCGAATGGTAGGAGGTATGGAACGCCGGTGTTGTCGCCTCCCGTGAGCAATCGCCCCGAGAGCGGAACGCCGGGATAAAAATCGCGTTCACATACCTCATCAATAACTTCTTCGTAAAGGCGGACGCAGCAAATTTCTCGTGCTGTGCCGGCGACGCGATTGATTCCCTCGGTGATCCCAATACCCGCGCAGACAAGCGGTACTTGGATGTTTATCTCCGAGAGCAGGGCAATGATCCTCTCGAGGAGTATGCCGGTAAAAATCACATCATCCACGATAATCACCTCGCGCACGCCGCTTATCTGCAGATTCTTTATTTGTTGCGCAAGAGGCGGCGTTCCCGGGCGGTGCGTCAAGCCCCGATCCGCATTGTTGCCATCTACCAGACGCGTGATTTCGAGATTCAATTTACTCTCAAGATAAACGCGATCCAGTGAGATGGTTGGCAGGCCATTTTTAATCGTAAGATTAGCAAGGCCGCGAGAAATTTCGTCCTCTGAGACCAGTTCGAAATTCGGGAAAATTCCCTGTAGATGGTCCGAAAACTCTTCCCGCAGTTGGCGAAAAAATTCCTCCGCGGGTAACGCGAAGCCGTGTTCCACTGCCCACGTTTTCATCAGTAAGCGTATATCCGCCGAAACAATATACGGTTTAAGCATGACCTTCTCCTTTTAAAAGAACTGAGTCCGCCGTTCTGTTGCGGGTAGGCGAACGAAAACCCCCTCCGGTTACGGAGGGGATTGGCTTCATATGAGTGAGACGCAAAACTACATCAAGACAATCCTCTCCGCGATCGGATGGAGTCGTGATGATGAATCCTGCTGATAATAGTTCTATAGCCGCCCAAGTCCCCCGTAAGCCACTTTTGGACGCGGGCGATGGTCGTCGAGCTTAAGCCGGTTTCTTTGGCTATCGCTACGTAGGGAATTTTTTGATCGAGCATGCGCGCGGCCTTCCACCGGTTGCTGAATTCTGCTATTTCCTTCTCCGCCATGAGATCCCTGAAAAATCTCCTCGCTTCGTCAAGATTTTCGAGCCTTAAGATTGCCTCAAAGAGGGCGTCGGTGTTTTTGGTTATCCATTTTTCTCCTTTCTTCATACTTTAGTATACTAAAGTATCACAGGTCCGTTTGTCAAGTAGTATTGTGCGACAGGTGAAGGTGATACAATGAAGACAAATGACAGAAGTTGAGAAGTATCTCAAGGAATATCTGGACTACCTGGAGATCGAAAAAAACCGGTCGCGGAAGACGCGCGAAAACTACGAACGATACCTCCGGCTTTTCGTGAAACAGACGGGAGTGAAATCCCCTTTCGACATCGACGACGACGTCGTGCGGAATTTCCGTCTCGATTTGAACCGGCGCGGGATCAAAAAAATCACCCAAGGGTACTACGTAATCGCGCTCCGGAATTTCCTGAAGTATTTGATCAAAAGGAAATTGAAAGTTCTCGCACCCGACACCATCGAACTCCCCAAGGTCACGCGGGCGGATATCGAAGTTCTGAGCTACGAGGAGCTTGAGCGGCTTTTGTCGGCGCCGAAAGGCGGCGATCTGCGGTCGCTCCGGGACAAGGCGATTCTGGAAACACTTTTTTCAACGGGTCTCCGGCTTTCGGAACTCTGCAGCCTCTCGCGGTTCGTTGATCTGAAGCGGGGTGAAATCTCGATCAGGGGGAAGGGCGACAAGATCCGGGTCGTTTTTCTTTCCGATGACGCGAAGCAAGCGATCGGGGACTACATGAAAAAACGCGAAGACGCCGAAGAAGCACTCTTTGTGAGTTTGAATAAAAAAGGGAAGATTATCGGACGGGTTTCTCCCCGGAGCGTCGAGCGATTGGTTTCGTTCTACGCTCGCAAATCGGGAATCCCGAAAAAAGTACACCCGCACGAACTGCGCCACTGTCTCCATCCAGAGACGTTGGTATTTTTACCGCATACCGTTATGGAGGCGCGAGATCTCTTTAAAGCAAAGACAAAAATCACAGCATTTGATTTTAAAAAATTTAAATTAAAACAAGAAGCAATTATTGGAAAGGAGAGACACCGCTCCAAAAATCTTATAAACTTCCGGGCAGACGGGTATGAACTTTCGTGCACGCCAGAGCACCGTCTCTTTACCATCAAAGAGAACGGAATTACGGAAATTTACGCTAAAGATCTGAAAATCGGCGACTATGTTGCCGCAGTAAAGCGGATAAGGGTTGATGGAGAAACAAAGAAACAATACCCCACTTTAAATAAATCCATGTGGCGGTATCTTGGTTACGTAATTGGAGATGGGGTAGTCAGCAAGGAACGGCGAGGCATTATCGTAACCGATAAAAATAAGAAAAGAATAGATTTCTACAATAACCTTCTGGTTTCCCTGGGGTATCAGCCGACTATTACTCATAAAGCAGGTTCAGCGAGTTATTATCTCAATCTCTACTCTGTACCGCTTGTGCGATTTCTCCGTTCAAAAGGATTTACTACGAAGGGAAACCAAAAAAAAGTCCCTCCTCTGATTTTTAAAGCCAGTAAGGAGGAAGTCAGAAGTTTTCTTGTCGGTTTTTACGATGCTGAGGGGAATGAGGGAAATGGCGGCATCAAGGTATTCTCATCAAGTAAACAGTTACTGCTGCAGATTCAAATGCTTTTTCTTATGCTGGGTATTGATATACGTTTGTACGAAAGGAATAGAATGGTACGACTGCCCAACAAAAAAATGATTGCGCAGACAATGTATCATTTACAGATTCTAAGATTGCCGGATCAGTTGAATTTTATGCGCCAAATCAAGACGCTAAAGGATGTAACCCCGTCTCTTAGGAATGCCGCCAATGCCGATAAACTGCCGGTGCAGGCCATCATTAGAGATGTTTATTTTAGTCTTGCGGCAAATCGCTGGACAGGATTCGGAAAGTGGCTAAAAATCGACAATGGGGTAGATATTTACCGGTATGTCGGTACAACCGCAACGATTATTCCAACCAAAGAAGTCGTAGAAAAAATTGTCAGGTTATTGAGAGAAATAAATTGCAAAGATAAGCGGCTGGACTTGGTGGAAAAACTCCTACACAGCGATGATCTTAAATGGCTTCGCGTAAAAAAAATAAAAAATATGGTTTACGACGGTGATGTTTATGATTTTACGGTTGCGCCATCCGAAACTCTCATTACCAATGGAATTATTTCTCATAATTCCTTCGCCACGGACCTCTTGATCAACGGGGCGGACTTGCGCTCCGTCCAATCCCTCTTGGGTCACGCGAACATTTCGACGACCCAGATCTATACCCACCTCACGAACAAGGAACTTCGGGAAGTGCACGAGGCGTTCCACGGAAAAAGACGGAAATAGAAAACAGAGATACAGTTACATCCGTTTTTTATCTTCTTTGGTTCCGTGGAGTTTTTTGAATAAGAGATTCACTAAGAGCACCGTGACGATGCCGACGATGATGCCCGCCGGGGCATCGACGAAATAGTGCTGGGCGAGGGAGAACGTGCCGAGGGTTGAGAGGAGGAGGAACGGCGAAAAGAGAGCCGCGGCGACGGGACTCGCTTCGAGGAGGCAGAGAAAAGCGATCGCCGCCCAGGCGGCATGGGCGCTCGGGAACGTCGTCGTCGGCATGGTATCAAGCCCCTCCTTCATCTTCCGGATCTGGTCGAGAAAGCTCCGGATCGCCGGGACGGGCGTAAAGCCCCTGAGATCCGCCGCGATGGCGGGCGGATCCGGGAGATGATACACGTTGTCGATGAATCGGTCCTGGGGGCTCATGACGGGCACGAGGAGCCAGAGCGGGATCATGATGAAGATGCTCGCGAAGAAGGCGAGGACGTATTTTGAAAATGCTTTTTTATTTTTGAAGAAAATGACGATGGCCGCGAGGACTAAAAACGAGGTGAGGTTCAGAAAGGAAAACTCGACGGCATTGATGGCCCATGTCGGGAAGTGGATGACTTCCAGGCTGAGGAACGGGTACGCGCCGGTGATCCAGAAGTCGATTGATGCCAGCATCGGGTCGATGAGTCGGGTTCGGTTCACGATGTTGATGAAGTCGACGAGATACGAGATGAGGAGCAGGTTCAAAAGGATGGGAATCGCGATCCGTATGCCGCCGCCAATCTCTTTCATGAAATGCCTGGCGTCGTCTTTCATCCGCCCCATCGCCGTCCTCTCATCAGGCTC
>JAKALR010000006.1 GCA_021824045.1 bacterium
GCAGGAACAGAAGGGTGTCACGATGCCGAGGAGCGAGGCAAAGATGTTTCCAAGGTATACCCGCTTGCGGGAAAGAATCGCCCGCACCTTTTCCGCAGGAAGAAAAGAACGGATGAGGGAAACGGCGAAGATGATGACGGCCAAAAGAATGAAGATTTTCGTCGTGTCAAAAATGAAAAAATCGACAGCGCTCCCGAGGAGTGATTGCGGTGCAATGCCGAGCACGCCATAGGTCAGCCAATCGGCGATCAGTTGGAGCGGAGTGAACATATTACGGGATGTTCTTAATGATTGCCTCCTTCACCTTTTTAACATCGGGAACAAAACCAACGAGGGCCGGCTTCCCGTCGATCGCGAGGACGGGGCTCTGCATGAGACCCATTGCGACGATCTTCCGGACGTCCGTCACATACTCCACCTCTGTTTGGAGCTTCAATTCTTCGACCGCCTGCTTCGTGAGCTTAAAAAGTTTTTCGCACGTCGGGCATCCCGATCCCAAAACCTGGATGATCATGGTTTAGAGTAATTGCTTGGCGCTTGTGACGAGCTTCCGGCCTTTGTCGGTTAAACGGTATTCAATGAATGTCCCCTTCCGCTCGGTCGTTACCAGCTTCTGTTTCGAGAAATCGGTCAGGTGGTGCGAAATGAGCGTCTGGGAAAGCCCGGTGTGCTTCTCGAGGTCGCACACGCAGTGGGGCGCTTTCCGGAGCGTGAAGAGTATGGCCAGCTTCGAAGGAACGGCAATAACCTTGAGTTTCTTGAAATAATCGGAGGCCGGCGAGAAATCCCTCCGGTGGAGCTCCGGCACCTTGCAGGAGCAGCCGATCGTCTTGCTACTATATGAACGCATATTCATATAGTACCCCGCCGCTTCAAAAAGTCAAATTTCAATACCGCTGACCTCCGGGTGCCCCGGAGGAATCAGCTCACTATTTCAAAATGGCGTTGAATCAGATCAATTTCTTCTCCTTGAAGCTCACGTAGCCGGACTGGGAAACGATGACGTGATCCACGATCTCGATATCCAATATTCTCCCGGCTTCCGCAAGACGCTTCGTGAGAACGATATCCTCTTCCGACGGATCTGCGTTGTCCGACGGGTGGTTGTGGGCGATCACGATTTGCGCCGCGAGGTTCCTGACCGCCGGCTCGAAAACCTCGCGCGGATGGACCAGGCTCGCGTTCAGCGTCCCCACGGAAATAATCTCCCGCTTGATCTCCTGATTCCGGGTATCGAGGTAGAACACGACGAAATGCTCTTTCCGATGGCCGCGGATATCCCGAAGCTCGTTCCAGACGTCCTCCGGCGACAGAATCAAGGCGGCTTTCTTGTCTTTCAGAAGCCGCCGGCTGAGTTCCAGTGATGCGACGATCTGGCACGCCTTCGCCGTGCCGAGGCCGCGGACCTCCGTGAGCTCATCGACGGAAGTATTTTGTAATTTCGCGCCGCCGAATTCCCGGAGTATCTTCTTCGATAATTCCAGGACATTCATACCCCGCGTCCCCGACCCCAGGAGAACCGCCAGGAGCTCGGCATCGAGCAATCGCTCGGCACCGTATTTCTCGAGCTTTTCCCGCGGCCGCTCAACTCGCGGCAAATCCCTCATTTTCATTATCCTTATTATAAGCCGGGAAAATCGATCTCCCCCGAAGTTATCCCCAAAATTTCGGCCCCCCGGGGGCCTTAAAGGAGAGCGGGGGGCCTAACATCTGGGGATAACAGATCCAAAAACACAAAAGGGAGACTAGGTGTCTCCCTTTTAATAAAATCAAAACTTGCGCATCTTCGGCATCCGGAGGCCGTCCCAAAAAGCTTTCAGAAACTTGGCTCTGACTGGAAGGTGCGCGGAGTACCAAAAGCGTCCATCCTTTTTCCCCTCCGGAAACAGGATGATGAAAAAGACGGCCGCGATAATGATCCCTGTCCACTCGTACTCTTGGAACGACGTGATGCTTGCGCCCATCTCAGTCCGCCCCAAGCCCAAGAAGAGGACGACGCTCTTTATCGCTGCATATCCGCCGACCGCTATCGTCGCGGCGAAGAGAAGTGCCTGGACGAAATAAGCGGCGAGCGTTCCTCCAACGGAAAAAAGACGGCCGTTATTCAAAAAAAATCGCTTAATCCACTTTACCGCGGCGAAGAGGGCTACCGTGATGAACGCGACTACGATGCAGGCGATGACAACTTCGATGAAATTGTTAACTGCCCGCTCCATTGGTCCGTCGAGATTGAGATGAGGATACATGATCTTCTCCTCTTTTTTAGTTTTGACGTTCTAAATAGAAAAATAGTCCCTTGAAAATCGGATGTCAATGACCCTACCAATTGCCGCCTCTTTCCCCACCCAAAAGGCGGGGGGGAAACTGTTTTGGCCCCCCCGGGGCCTTAAAGGAGAGCGGGGGGCCAAAAATGGGGATTGTGTGCTACAATGTCCCCAGTTCGCAAAAAAAAGAAAGGAGTGTTTCTTATGGAAGATTACCGGAAAATGATGGGCGAGCGCACGCTCGTGCTCATCAAACCCGATGCCGTCCAGCGCGGACTCATGGGAGAAATCATCACGCGATTCGAGAAATGCGGCCTCAAAATCGTCGCCGCCAAACTCGTCATGGCGACAAGAGAAAAACTCGACGGCCACTTCCATGCGACCGACGAGTGGCTCCGGGGCATCGGCGTCAAAACGACGGAGGGGTGCCGGAAAGACGGCGTCGACGTCGAAGACGTCATGGGAACAACCAATCCGCTCGAAATCGGCACGAAGATCATGGGCCAGCTCTACGACTACCTCATGTCCGGACCCATGGTGGTTTTGGTTCTCCAGGGCATTCACGCCGTGAATGCCGTACGGAAGAAAGTGGGATATACAATCCCCTCCATTGCCGAACCGGGCACCATTCGAGGAGATTTTTCGATCTCTTCAGCTGATCTCGCAAACGTCGTAGGGAGTCCGTCGCGGAATCTCGTTCATGCATCATCGAGCGTCGCCGACGCGAAGCTCGAGATCGTGAATTGGTTCAAGGACAATGAAATCATTCAGTGGGAAAAGATTGATGAAGGCATCATGTTCGTCCACGGAGAATACACCCAAACCAAGAAAGGAGATTGATCATGAAAAACTCTGTTTCCGACATTGTTGAAAAGAAATTCCGATCGCTCAAAGTACACAACCCCCGAGAAGCTGCTGAATATGCTTATGCCTTGGCCGTGATCTTCAAAAATCAGGGCAACATGCGGAAAGCCCGCCAATTTGCAAAAGCGTCGATCGATCTCTTCGACGAAAACCAGGGGAAGAATCCGAACGATTACGCTCCCCAAAACGTCACGATCGGCGACGTTCCCATGCCGAGCTCGTACATTCATTCAGGGGTCGTGAAAGACCGCTTGAAAGCCCTCTTCTAAGCGATATAACAGGCCCCCCTGTGGCCGGCCACTTCTTCGGAAGTGGCTTTTTTATTTTGAAAACAAAAACGCCGGGCATAAAGCCCGGCGTTATAAGAAAAAGAGGGGGTATGTGGCCCTTTTAGGACCCCTGGGACCCGGCCACGGGGTTTCTTTCCCAGAGGACATTACAGTATACGTTAAACGAGCTCAAAATGTAACAGTTTAATTATCCCCACCTCCGCCGTTGTCGCCTCCCCCATTCTGCTGCACTTGCGGCGCGATGGGTGTCGACGTCGCCGGAATCATGAGTTGATTGTCGCCTCCCGATGACGGCGGTATCGTCCCCGAACCCTCCCCTTCGCCCGACGACGTACTCGTACCATATGCCTGCATGCAATTGGAGATGATCTGGCCGATATTGGTGCTTGTCGGATTCAACTGGAGATAGGGCTGCACGCAATTTTTAACCCGATCGGGCAGGTTATCGAGTTGATTGCTGACCTGTTCCCTGGCCCGCTCCATTTGCTGCTGCATCACCTGATTCCGCTCCTGTTCGGTATTTTGTTCCCGGCTTTGGGTATCGCTGGCGTTTTGTTCCTGGTTCTGGTCGTTCGCTTCGCTCAAGCATTCCCGAATCTTTTCGCCTTCACCGGACGAGATTGCACTGAAATCACCATTCCCGAGACTCGCGACCGTCGACGATCCGACGCCCTGGAGACAATTCTGCACCGTCGTCGACGCGCTTTGAATCAAATTTTGGAACCTGTTTTGGATCTGCGATTTATACGCTGACATGCAGGAACTCACGACGGCGCTCGTCGAAGCGTTCGGCGTGATGTTTCCGCTCTCGAGTTCGCCCACGGCGTTGTCCCCCAGCTCATTCTTCAAACAGGAGACTACCTGCCCAGGAAATTCAGTAAGGCCGATCTTGAGGCCCGTCGCGCTTTGCTGAATGTTCTGCGCCTGCACCTGCGAGATTAAACCGTTTTGCTTCGCGAAATTCAAACATACCGACTGATTCTGCGCATTATTACAGAATGCAGTGCACGATTGTTCTGAATCGCATCCGCCGGGACCTTTGCCGGCGTTCTGCTGGATCGCCTGCACCTGCGCCTGACTGATGAACCCTTCTTTCTCGGCAAAGGCCAAACATTCGCTCGCGTGACTCGCGTCGGCGCAGTAGGTGCGGCACTCACCCGTCGAAGAGCAGTTCCCCGGCGTTCCTCCGTTCTGAATCAAAGAAAGAAAGGCTTGCGCCCGCCGGACTTGCTTTTGACTCATCAAATGGTTCTGTTCGGCGAACGCGAGGCACGCGTTTTGATTCGCCGGATCATTGCAGTAGGTGCGGCACGCGCCGACACTCCCGCAATTCCCCAAGGCCGCGATCGGATATTGCAACGACGACGGCGAAACCAGCGTTGAGGACGCCGATGTCGTCGCCGTCGACGTTTGCGCGTTCGTCACGAGGGCGTGCGACACGAAAATCCCCGTCGCAAGAACGGCGACCGCGAGGAGGATGTTGAATTTTTTATTTTTCATATTATTGGCCGAAAGGATTGGTTTGCGGCAGACTTTGCGGCACTGCTGCCTCTGGGGCGACGTTCGAATAGATCTGAGCTCCCAGGCTCTGCGTGGTTGTCGACGGCGTCGGATTCATCGCGGGGGCCGGAGCTTTCACTCCCCCAACGACGAGGAATACGACGATAGCAACCACAACGACGATGATGGCTACGATGAGCCAGGTTGTTTGAGGTTTCATGTATTTATTATACCATTAAACGATTCTCAAAAGCTCGTTGAATTTGAATATCCGCTCGCGCACCGGGGCGCCGATCTTGACACCGTAAGCGCGGGCGGCCTTCGCCAGATGAATGATGAAAACGTCGTCGGTCTCCCCGGACCGGTGGGAAACGATCGCCTTTATCCCCCGATCGCGGGCTTCCCGGAGCGCTTCGGCGGCTTCGGTCACCGTCCCCGCCTGGTTCGGCTTCACGATGACCCCGCCTATGATCCCCTCACCGGCGTATTTCCCGATAAGCTCCCGATTGGTGACCGTGAGGTCGTCTCCCACGACAATCTTGTCCTGCAATGTTTCCGAGAGCAGCGAAAAACCGGACACGTCGCGTTCCGCAAACGGGTCCTCGATTGAATACAGCGCCGGAATTTTTTTGAAATACCTTTCGTAGATTGCCGCCAGGTTCCCGGTTGTCACCGTTTTCCCGTCAAATCGGTATTTGCCGTCCGAAAAGAATCCGTTCGCCGCGGCGTCCATCCCCAGGCGGAAACTGCCGGAAAACTTTTTCTCTCGGATAAGATCCGCAAGGATCGCGAGCGGCTCGAGGTTGTTTTTGAAATCCAGTGAATATCCTCCTTCATCGCCTACGGCTATATTCGCGGCGCGCTTCAGCGAGCTCAGCCGTTCCCCGAGCGCCCCGTAAAAAGCAATGAGCTTTTTCACCGCACTCTTCACGCCGCCCTTCGTCCCCGCGAGAACCATATATTCCTGGATATCGAGATTATTCGCGGCGTGTTCTCCGCCGTTCACGAGATTGGAAAAAATAACCGGCTCCCATACCGCGGCTCCCCCCGATGCTCCAAAGAATTCTTCCTGCAGGAATTCCCAAACTTCCTCCCTCTTCTCCGCCGCCAGTCCTCTGGCGAACGACATCGAAAGTCCGAGCATCACATTACCGCCAAGCTTCCGCTTGTTCTTCGTTCCGTCGAGCGCGATGAGGAACTCATCGAACGACCGCTGCGTTTTGAAATCTCTGTTCGTTATCGCGCCGAGGCGTTTCCGGTTCGCCGCACTCGATGCCGCGGCAAAAGGCAAAACTGCCGCCTCCTCTGAACCGCGGCTCTTGCCGGCGGGCAGCGAAGAATAAAATGCGAGGCCGTTGCCGACCGCAATGCCGACTTCAATCGTGGAATTCCCCCGCGAGTCAAAAATCTCGTTGATCCCAAAATCTTTTATTCTCATCCCGTTAGAAACAAAACGCCTTCTTCATAAGCGATTGCTTATGATGCACGATTAGCTCGACTTTTTTAGTGATCATCATCGTTTCCATAAGTTTATGGTTTCTAACGGGATAAATTCCCTTTCTCACTTTACCACGTTCGTCGGCATACCGGAGGCGAACGATTTGATGTTCCCGATGGTCGTCGCGAGGATCCGCTGCAGGGCTTCTTTCGTGTTGAACGCGTTATGGGGAGTAATGAGCACTTTCGGATGCTTCATGAGCGCGTGATTTTCAAGAACGGTTTTCAGGTTCGCCTCTTTGGCGGCCGGATCGGTCAGAAATTCAAGTTCATCTTTCGTGTCTCCTTCTTCTTCGAGGACGTCGAACGCGACGCCGCTGAAGATGCTGTCTTTCAATCCTCGGATAACCGCGTCGGTTTCCACCACTCCGCCGCGCGAGGTATTCACGAGATATGCTCCT
This sequence comes from bacterium, assembly GCA_021824045.1. GTDB lineage: Bacteria > Patescibacteriota > Minisyncoccia > UBA6257 > GWB1-50-10 > JAKAHT01. The sequence continues at coordinate 6,817 of JAKALR010000006.1, forward strand.
TTCTTGAACAGGGATACGTTCTTCACGTTGATCAAGTGCTGCGTTTCGGGCGTTAGCGGGCAATGGAGAGAGACCGCGTCGGCGCTTTTCAAGAGTTCCTCCAGGGAAACGTATTTGACGTCGAAGGCCTTCGCGAAATTGTAGTCAGGATACGGATCGTAGGCATAGACCACCATGCCGAAACCCCGCGCGATCCGAATGGCCTCCTTGCCGATGCGGCCGGTTCCCACAATCCCCATAATCTTTCCCTTCAAGTCGACGCCCTCCAAATGTTCGAGCGAAAACGATTCCGTTTCTTTGATCTGGTCGATCGCCCAATAGATCCGCCGCGTGAGGTTCAAGAGAAGACCGAAGGCGTACTCAGCGACCGTGTTGTCGCCGTACCCGGGCACGTAGCTCACCGTGATTCCTTTTGCCTGGCATGCCGCAAGGTCGATGTGATCGAATCCGGTCGAACGGGTCGTGATGAGTTTAACATTCGGGAAATTCGTCAGGATCGACGCGTCAATCTTCGAACCGATGAACGGGCATATGACGTCGAAATCCAACGCCTTCGGCAACGTTTCCGGCGTCAATTTCTCCTTCGAAAGATAGATCTCATCCGTCGGAAAGGATTGCTTGATCACCTCGTCTTCCCACCCCTCAAGTTCGAAAAACGCGATCTTCATCCCGTTAGAAACAAAACGCCTTCTTCATAAGCGATTGCCTATAATACGCAGCTAATTCGACTTTATAGATGATTGCACTTTCCATAAGTTTATGGTTTCTCACGGGATTCATTGCTTCAAGTATATCATACGAAATATAATAGAACTATGCCCGGCCATAAAATAAAATTGCTGAAGAAGGAAACTGTCGCGAAGGGCACGATGGCGTTCCATTTCGAAAAACCGGCTGAATTCGTTTTCGTGCCGGGACAGTACGCGGATCTTGCCATCATCAATCCGAAAGAAACCGACCGGGAAGGCAATATCCGGACTTTCACGATCGCGAGCGCGCCCGGCGAGAAAGACCTCGTTTTCGCGACCCGCATGCGCGACACCGCGTTCAAACGCGAACTCGACAGGATGCCCGAAGGAACGGCAATCGAAATGGACGGCCCCTACGGCTCCTTCACGCTCCACGCGAAGAAAGAGAAACCGGCGGTCTTCATTGCCGGCGGCATCGGCATCACGCCCTTCATGAGCATCCTCACGTCGGCGGCCGAAGAAAAACTCAACCGGAAGTTCTTCCTCTTCTATTCCAACCGAACCGAAAACGATGCCGCGTTCCTCCGGGAACTTTCCGGATTGACCGCGGAAATACCCGATTTCACGTTCGTGCCGATCATGTCCGAGCGCGAGGGATATCTCAACGAAAAAACGATCAGAAAATACGTAGAGAATATCGACGGGCCTATTTACTACTTGGCCGGACCGCCGGGGATGGTTGCCGCCATGCGGAAAATGCTCGCCGGAATGGATATTCCGGAAGACGACATCCGGTTCGAAGAATTCGCCGGTTACTGAGAACGGGGCACCCTGGCGCCCCGTTCTCACAAACATTCAAACAAATGACCCCCGATCAACTTAAAATCAGAAAGGCTCGGGCGAAGAAAATTATCACCGCCCTCGACAAGCTCTTCCCGAAAGCCGGCATCGCGCTCACATACCGGAACAACTGGGAGCTCTTGGTTTCCGTCATCCTGTCGGCCCAGTGCACGGACAAGAAAGTGAACGAAGTGACGGAGAAACTCTTCAAGAAATACCGGACACTCGACGATTACGTGAACGCGTCCGCCGGCCGGCGGACCATAGGCGAGTTTGAAAAAGACATACGGGCGACCGGCTTCTACCGCGCGAAAGCCAAGAATATCCTCGCGGCCGCGAAAATAATCAAAGAAAAGTTCCACGGGAAAATCCCGCGCACCATGGAAGAAATTCTGACGATCCCCGGGGTCGCCAGGAAAACCGCGAACGTTGTTCTCGGGAATGCCTACGGCGTGGTCGTCGGCATCGCCGTCGATACGCATGTGCGGCGGCTCGCGATGAAACTCGGCCTCACCGATCACGACGACCCAGTGAAAATCGAACGGGACCTCATGGAGCTATTCCCCAAGAAAAATTGGTTTTCCTTAACCTATCAGCTCATCGAATACGGCCGGCATATTTGCCCCGCGCGCCCGCATGATTGCGCGGAGCATCCCCTGACAAAGATTTATCCGAAAGCCGCAAATATCTGGCCGAAACATTAATACGGGGCCTCCCGGGGGCTTCGCACCGGGAGACCACTCCCAGCCGCGCACATCTGGCCGAAACATTAAAAACGGATAGATCAGGATAGCAACGGATAATGACGGATAAAACAACAAATATCCATTTGTCTCTACGGTATATCTATAAGTATTTGTAAATTAGTAGGCCTTCTGCGTGATGTTCTCGCAGCCGGGCGGGACGACGCACCGCGTTCCGATATCCGGTCCGGGAATGCAATTGACCCACTCGGGACAGCTCGATAGCGCTTTCGTGCTCGATTCATCGATGAGCGAGACGACGCCGACTGTCCCGCTGCTCTCTTCGCCGTCAACCGTCACCCGCTCCCCGGGAACGAAATCCGACGGACGGCAGGGAGAAACCGTTCCATTCAGGATGCACAAACTTTTCGCGTCGAACGACAGCTCAATAGTTACCGCGGGACTGCCCGGTTTTTCAAAAACGAGATACCACGCGCCCGGCGCGAGGCCCGGATTGTCCTTCACGAGATTCCCCATGGCGGAAAACGAAGTTGCCGGCGTTCCGGCGCTTCCGCACCCCGACTCCGGCATCGACGAGGCGGGGTTTCCGTGCTTCGCCCACTCTCCGTTCACGCAGATCCACGCATCCTCGGATCCGCCGCCCACAAACCGTACGATAAATATCAAAACGATGATGAGTAATAAGACGCCTCCCAAGAATAAAGCCCCCCTCTTCGTTCCCATACTATGAGGATAGCATGGTGACCTTAGTTTTCAGGAAATAAATCTGGAAGACATTCATGACGGGGAAGAAATCCGTCACGAAATTATACGCCGCGGCGCCGGTCGGGCCCAAGACGCCGCCGAAAACGAGGACGAGACCCAGTGCGTTCGTGACGCCCCAAATCCAGAAATTGTTATTAATAACCCGCATTGATTTTTTGCTGAGGAGCATGAGTTCTGGGATTTTCTTCACGCTGTCGTGCATCAAAGCAATGTCCGCCGCTTCGATCGCCGCGTCGGAACCGATGGCACCCATCGCGATCGAGACGTCCGCGAGCGCCAAGGCCGCCGCGTCGTTCACGCCATCTCCCATCATCGCGAGATCACCGGTGTATTTCTTCTTGATTTCCTTCAAAATGCGTAGTTTGTCCTCCGGCTTCAAATCGGCATGGTATTCGTCGAGTCCCACTTCGTCGGAAACTTTCTTCGCCACCCGCTCATTGTCGCCCGTGAGCATGATCCAATGTTCGGCGCCGAGTTTCCTCGTTTCGGCGACGCTCGCCTTTGCGAGCGGCCGCAACTCATCCTCCATAACCATGAGGCCGACGAGGCGCCCGTCGGATCCGAAAGCGGTCAAACTGTATCCCTTCGTCTCCAGTTCTGATATTTTCTTCTTTTCCTCTTCGGTAAACTTCACGCCGTTGGATTCCAAAAAAGATATTTTCCCGGCATAGAGGTTTTTCTTTTCCTTGGTAACGGCAATGCCATCCCCCGGTGTCTCATGGAACTCGTCCGGCGGCGGGAACGCTATGCCCCTTTCCTTCAGAAACTTCAGCATCGCGAGGCTCACCGGATGGCGGGAATTCACCTGGCAGGTCCCCACGAGCTTCAGGAAATCGTTTTCGGCGATGTCGCCGAACCGGACGACGTCCACCACCCGCGCCATCCCCTTCGTGAGCGTGCCGGTCTTGTCGGTCACGAACGTCTTGAGCTTCCGGATTCTCTCGAAGATTGCCGCCCCCTTCACGATGACGCCTTCTTTGCCGGCCTTCGCGATCGCGATGGTGAATCCCAAAGGAACCGCGACGGCGATATCGTCCGCGCAGGTCACGAGGAGAACGGAGAGAACGAGATTCAAATCGCCGGACGCGACATAGAGAATAAATGATCCAACGAGCGAAATAATGATATAGTACGTGCTGAACCGGTCGGCGATCCGCTCAATCGAGGTCTTCGCGCGGGACGCTTCATCGATGAGCGCGATCATCTTCGCGAGCGTCGTGTCGGCGCCGACCTTCTCGGCCCGCACGAGGAGCGACCCGGAATCATTCAGGGTGGAACTCCAAACCTTGTCGCCTTCTTTTTTCGTCACATGCTCGCTCTCGCCCGTCAAGGACGACTCATCGATGCTCGCCTGACCCTGGATAATTACGCCGTCGACCGGAACCCGTTCCCCCGATTCGACAACCACGATATCGCCCACCTTCACCCGCTCCAAGGGAACGTCCTCGAGTTTCTCGCCGATCTTGATCTTCACGCGCTCGGGCCGGAGCTTCATGAGACGCTCGATGACATGCTTCGTCCGCATTTCCGTGAAATTGTCGAAGAGCCGCGCGGAAGCGAGCATGAGGTTGATGAAAGCGGCCGAGAGCCATTCCCCCTTGATGAACGTGAACGCCAAGGCGATCGACGCCAGAAGGTCGATGGTGATCTTCCGGTTCCATACGGCTTTCGCCGCGCTCCAGACGACCGGCAGGACGCCCGCGATTGAAACGGCGATCAAAAGGTCGTTTCTCCACGCCAGCGGCAAAATCTTGAACCAAACCAAAACGAGCGCTATCGCGAGGAGCGCGATCAACGTTTCATTCCCCCTTGTTTTCGTTTCGGTCTTCAATGATTCAATTTTACCCCGTTAGAAGCAAAATGTCCCGCAGCAGCGTGCAGTGTGGACGTGGGGTCTGATGCTCCACGCAAGCTTCTAACGGGGTTTACCATAGAAAAAGAAACGCCGCCGTTCGAACAAGTCGAACGACGGACGTCGTTGAAATTCCTCCGTCTCTCTTTACGAGGCGGAATTGCCGAATGCTGCCATAAGGACATCGGTGTTTGTGTATCCTACGGCCAAACCATGTGGCTCGACCGATTTTACGTATCGGCTATCCGATTCGGCCGGTATGGTAATTCCCTTGTAAAGCGTGATTGGGCCGTACTGTGAGATCAGCAGACCGAAAAGACATCTCTCACAGATCACGCCTAATTGCTCTCCATTCTTGCCGTCATGGATTGAGTAGACGGTCTCTCCATGACTCACCGGTCCATTGTGTCCGACACAATGGACGAAGGTTTCACCTTCATTCATCTTTTTTCCTCCGAGTTTTTAGTAGGTAGATGGTAGGAAAATATGTAAAACTGCAAAACTTGATTCAGAGAATACGTTCTTTTTCAAGTTTTGTCAAGTTTATTTGCTGAGTTTCAGGATCGTTTTCACGACCGTGTCGGGATTCAACGAGATGCTCTCGATGCCCTCTTTCATGAGGAACGAGGCGAATTCGGGATAATCCGACGGCGCTTGGCCGCAAATGCCGATATACTTGCCCCGCTTCTTGCAAGCGTGAATGACGCTCCGGATCAAGGTTTTCACTGCCTCGTCATTCTCGTTCGTGATCCCGCGGATCATGTCGTTCCCGTCGCGGTCGATGCCGACCGTGAGTTGCGTCAAATCATTCGAACCGATCGACATGCCGTCGAAAACATCCAAAAATTTGTCGGCCAAAATGACGTTCGATGGTATTTCGCACATCACGAAAATCCGCAGATTTTTGTCGTCCTTCGAAGCTCTAGCGGAGGAGGATTCCCTCTTCAGTCCGTTCTTCGCCATGATGTCCACCACTTTCTTGCCCTCATCAACGGTACGGCAGAACGGAATCATCGGCACGACATTTGTGAGGCCCATTTCCTCACGCACCTTCTTCATCGCCTTTACCTCGAGGATGAACGCCGGCGCGAACTGCGGATTATAGTACCGGGAGGCGCCCCGCCACCCGATCATCGGATTTTCCTCCTTCGGCTCGTAGGCTTCGCCGCCGAGGAGCACCCGGTATTCGTTGGTCTTGAAATCAGAGAACCGCACGATCACGTCGTAGGGATGGAACGCCGCCGCGATCTTCGCGATACCGTAGGCGAGCTTATCAACGTAAAACTGTTCCTTGTTTTTCCAGCCCTTCGTTTTTTCGCCGATTGCCCTTGCCAGCGGCTTGTTGCGCTTCGCGATCTTGTCGTATTCGATCAGGGCCATCGGATGGACGCCGATGTCGCCCGCGATGATGAACTCTTCCCGCGCGAGGCCGACGCCCCTGGCCGGCAGGAACGATTTTTCGAACGCCGAATCGGGCGTCGCGATATTCACCATGATCTTCACTTTCGGCTTCGGCAATTTCCGCACGTCCCGTTCTTCCACCTTGAATTTCAGAGCGCCGGCGAAGACCAGGCCTTCCGTGCCGGTCGTATCAACCGTTACCACATCGCCGGTCCGGATGACGCGTGTCGCGTTCTCGGTGCCGACGACGCACGGAATCCCGAGTTCGCGGGAAACGATCGCGGCGTGAGAGGTCCTGCCGCCTTTGTTCGTCACGATCGCGGAAGCAATCTTCATGATCGGTTCCCAATCGGGGTCGGTCATGTCGGTCACCAGCACCTCGCCGGACTTGAAATCGCCGATATTTTTCGCGCTCAAAATAATCCGCGCTTTCCCGCTCGCGATCTTCGAACCGACCGAGAAACCCTTGGTGAGAATTTTTGAATTTTTAACTTTTGAATTTTCTAATTCGTATTCCCTGAGCTTCGAGAAATCGCGGCTCGCCTGAACCGTTTCCGGGCGCGATTGGACGATGAAGAGTTCGCCGCTCTTGCCGTCCTTCGCCCACTCCATGTCCATCGGCGTCCATTTCCCGTTCTTCTTCGAATAATGCTTCTCAATCAAAACACCCCAGCGGGCGAGTTCCAAAATCTCCTTCTCCGAAAGGACAAACGTGTCTTTTTCTTTTTCGTCCGTCGGAACGATTTTCGTCATCTTGATCCCCCGCCCCGCCGAATAGATCATCTTCCGATTCTTGACTCCCAGCTTCTTGTCTATAATCGGCTTATATCCGCGCTTCTCCGTTTTATCCGCGTCCATCAGCGTTTTTTTGAAAACGAGGAATTCATCGGGCGTCACTTCGCCCTGCACGATCATTTCTCCCAATCCCCACGATCCGTTAATCAAGACGACGTCCTTGAAACCGGACTCGGTATCGACGGTAAACATGACGCCCGAGCACCCGAGGTCGGACCGCACCATTTTCTGCACGCCCGCCGAGAGCGCCACTTTCATATGGTCGAATCCCCGATCCGCCCGATACGAGATCGCCCGGTCGGTGAAGAGTGATGCAAAATCCGCCTGAACCGCTTCGAGGAGCTCGTCGACACCCCGAATATTCAAATACGTTTCGTGCTCGCCGGCGAAACTCGCGCCCGGCAGATCTTCCGCGGTGGCGGACGATCGGACGGCGACGTCCGCATTCCTGCCGTATATTTTTTCGAGTTGGCCGTAGTTCCGGACAATCGCCTGCTTCAAATCGTACGGCATTTTCGCGGCTTTGATTGTTTTTCGGATTTCTTCGCCCCGTTTCGCGAGATCTTTCAAATCCTTGGTGTCCAAACCCTTGAGCGTTTTCCGGATGAACTTATCGAGTTCGGTCTTCTTCAGGAAATAGCGGTAGGCCTCCGCCGTAACAATGAATCCGTTCGGTACCCGCACCCCCTGCAGCGTGAGGTATTTGATCATTTCGCCCAAGGAAGCATTCTTGCCGCCCACGAGCGGAACATCCCGTATCGTGATATCTTTATACCACAGGATCAATTTTTTATTTTTGTTCATAAATTTGTAACAAGTAACTTGGGCTTGTTATTGTTTACTAGTTACTGATTACTCGTATTTCAGAGCAATCACGAGATCCGACACGTTCGAGCCGGTATCTCCTGTTTCGACATAGTCCCCGACTTTCTCAAAAAATCCAGCCGAATCGTTCTCTTCCAGGAATTTTTCCGCGCTTTGATCAAGCTTCTCGGCTTTTTCCTTCGTTATTATATCACACAACGCTCCGGCGTATCCTCCCTGATTGTCATGGCCGTCGGAATCGAACGAGAGGACGAGGGTTCCTTTTTCAATCTTTTCGAGCACTCCCAAAACGAGCTCCTCGTTGCGGCCGCCGCGGCCGCTCCTTTTCACGGTTACCGTCGTTTCTCCGCCATAGAGGCGCATTATTTTATCCGGCGACGCGGCGATGTCCCCGGCGATTTTTTTCCCGACTTCCCGCGCTTCGCCCTCGAGTGTCGCCGTCGCGATTTCCGCCTTGAATCCCGCCGTCTCGGCTCGCGCCTTCATGGCCGAAAGCGCGGTCGCATTCGAGACGAAAAGGATATTCTCGATTTTTTCAAAATACCTGTCTTCTTTCGGGGTTTTCAGGGGTTCTATCTTCAAACCCGTGCTTTTCTCGAGATCATACTTCGTGATAATCATTCGCGCTTCATCCACCGTCGTCACGTCTTTCACCGTCGGGCCGGAAGCGACGAACTCAAGATTGTCTCCGGGAACATCCGAAAAAATCAGAGCCACGGACGTCGCCGGATAGGCATAGGCCGCGAGATGCCCGCCGCGCGCGAACGAGAGATGTTTGCGGACCGTGTTGATCTCTTGAATCGTCGCTCCTTTCTCGAAGAGGACCTTGAGGATATTCCCTTCGTCTTCGCATTTCAGGGATCTGCCCTGAGCCGCGTCGAAGGGCTGGCAGAGAAGCGTCGATCCGCCGCCGGATATCACGAATATCACGAAGTCCTTCTCCGTCAAAGATGACAAGAGCCGGATGATGTCGCTCGTCGCATCGACGTTCGCTTCGGTCGGAAAGGGATGAGTGCCAAAACGAATTTCTAATTTCGAATTTTTAATTTTGAATGGCGCTGGAACGCCGATGGTTAGAATAATGCCGCCGGTCAACCGGTCGCCAAGCACCCCCTCAAGCGCTCTTCCCGCTTCCAGGGCGCATTTGCCGACGCCGACGACGAATAAACGGTCGAAGCCGCCGAGAGCGAACGAACGATCGCCGATTGCAAGCGCATCGCTCGACATGGAGATTCGGGACCGGACGGTTTGCTCCGTATCGATCGCCTGAAGTCCGGCTTCCGCGATTTCCAGGGCGAGTTTTCTCGCCGGCGTTGTCGCCAATTTTTTAACATTTTTTATCTTCCCTCTCATTTCCACCATTATAACCCTCGAGACAGAAAAACTTAAACTTCTGCTTATCGACTTGGCAGGGCACAGCCACTCGCTCCGGAAAGCGCTTCAAGCGTTTGGGTTCCCACCAGTCTCTGGCCGTCGGGCTCGATCCAGGTCGGCACGGCTTCGACGTTGTCGGCTGTGCATTTTTGCGGATCCGCCGAACACTCGACGTAATTCACATATTGGAATGAATTCCCGAAGAGCTGTTTTTCGGCCGTGCAATGCGGGCAGGAATAAAGCCCGTACATTGTAAATCCTTTCGCCGTGAGACATTTCGCGAACGCGTCGAGCGTATTGCCCGATTTCGGCCGATAGGTAAAATAAACCGCGACACCGATGACGGCAATCAATATCACTAAACCAATCGTAGGTATTTTTGTTTTATTGAATTTCATATTTTTTCCTTTTACATCACCCTCCGAGCGCCGGGGTGCTCGGAGGGCAGGGCCCTCGGGAGCCCTTTGGCTTCCCGAGGGCCAGTGACAATGAGGGCGTCCGAGGACACCCTCATTGTCACTCTTCACAACAGTTGATGAGCTCGGTCATGATGCTCTCGAAATCGAGCGGCTTCCCCTCTTCCTTGGCCTTCTTGATGTTCGACGCGTCGACGAGCTTCAGGCGGAGTGCCCAGAAAAGAGAATACAATTTGAAGGCCGAATCGTACGACTGCTTGGCCTCTTCCCTCCTCTTCGACGAATCAAGCTTGGTCCCAACTTCGATCAGGCGCATTGTCGCGGCAAGCAGATGCTTCGAGATGCACCAGGTTTCTCCTTCATTCACCGGCATGAGCTTGGCGAGGAGTTCCTTCCGCACGTTCCGCACTTCTTCCAGGAGATCGAAGTACCCGTCATTCTTGGTCTTTTCGGCCGTGAAGAAGAAGTGTTCCTCCAAGCTCACCAGATTCATGATGCCAATCGACAGATCTTCATCCGTCGAAAGATCCAGCTTGTGTTCGAGATGGGCTTTCTTTATTTTTTCGAGAAGCTCCTCCCACTTTTTCTTTTTTGATTCTTCCATAATGATTTACGCGAAGAAGATGACGACAGCCGCAAGCGCGATCATGAGCGTCCCGACCACGATTTTCGTCAGCCGTCCATTCTCCCTCTTTAAGGTCTCGACCTTTGCTAAAAACTCACGATTGCTCGCGACGGCCAAAACCACCGCGAGCGGCAGAATGAATACAAGGTTGTAGAGCACGAGATACCCGAACCCCGCGAGTTCCGTCGCATGGTCGTGCAGAAGCCCCAAAACAAACAGGTAGGGGCCGCCGACGCACGGAAATTCGAAGAGCCCGACCAGGATCCCCAGGACGAATGAAGCGACGAGCGATCCCCGTTCGATGAAGCGGGCGATCACCGCGTGCGTCGACGCGGGCATTTTGAGCCGTACCGGGAATTTCGGGAAAATGCCGTCCATGATTTCAATCGCGCCGAACACCACGAGAATGAACGCCACAATCTTCGACAGGAAATCCGGTATTCCGAAGAGACTCAAGGCCCCCAGAACGCCGAGACCGATAAGCACGTAGATGAGAAAAATCCCGAAGATGTATAACCCTCCCGCCTTCACGATATCAACCCGCTCGCGCCCCAAACCGAACAGGAATGTCATGGTGAGGAAGAGGACCGAAAAAGCGCACGGATTCATGCTGTCAACGAGCGCGGAGCCGAGCAAAATCGGCACGAAGTGTCCCGTGCTGAGGAATAACCCGATGAGGAACGCCAATACGGCGACTAAAAACAACAGTACTCTTTTTTTCATTGAACCCGCGGAAAATTAAACCGACCTTGAGCTATGCTCTCTTCGGTTTACTTCGCGGGACTCGCCTCGTGGAGCGAGAACCAAAACGTTATTTTTTGAAAAACCAATGAACAGGCTTCTGCGAGTTTGAAGAAATCCCGCTGGATGAAATTGCTTTCTCTCGGATGAACCGGAACGGCAAATGAAGCGGCGATTGCGAGCGAAAAGACGAGCAGCAGGATGACGAACGTCGATCCGCCGAGCGAGTGACTGAAAAACGCCGAGAAGGCAAGGACACCCTGCGTCAGGGGGCAGGCAAAGCCGCAGGAAGTTCCGGCGCTCATCTGAAAACCGAGAAAACCGAAGATCCCCACCATGAGGAGCGCGGCCGATGAAACTATGGCGATGGTTTTGAACATGAAGGCAACAAAAATCCCGTTCTTGGAATTAATTCCCGGTTTTGACCAGGTGGGTCTCCTCAGTCCGACCCTTAAGAAAAATCTTTGAGAATTCTCTGTCGAGACGGAGCATCATCGGAGTCCCAATGAAGTTACATAATCCGGAATTCACATTGAACGGGACACTCCTATTATACCACTCCCTAGAGATCCAGCACCTTGACAGAAATTCCATCTGTCTGTATTCCAAACAATACGGAGAACGGCAAGTCGAAAAAGTGTGCGCTCCAAGGCCGCTTGGCCGGTCTTACCCACTTTTTCGCCTCGCTGTTCTCCGATTCCAAAAGCTAAAGACCGAGTACTTTCACCGTCTGATGGAGAAATGAGACCACGACGGGGGCCGGAAGCAAGCTCACCGAGGGCTTGCCGTTGTCGTCCGGAACCACCCACGGTTCCTCGATGACGTGAACCTCCTTCTTCGCCGGATCCCACTCATAGCGGTAGGCCGGCGTCACTTCGTAGGCATCGGTGTAATCCTTCGTGACGTCCGCGGGAATGGAATTCCGGAGATAGATTTTCGGCACGCCTTCCAATTTCAGGAGCGTCCGCATGACGGCGTCATCCACCTCGATCCGGTCGCGGATCGCTTCGATGCCGAGTTCGTCCCCTTCTTTCGGGATCATGCGCTTCCCGCCGCAGGACGGATTGTCGCAGACGAGATAGAATTTGTTTTCCGATTCTTCGTATTCCACCTTTTTCGTCCTCAAGAGTTTCAAATTGCGGGGCGTGTGGCAAACCGGACAGACGACGCGGTATTTCATCCGTTCGTCGATGATCGGCTCCGGCAGATCGATAAACGCGAGAAAATCGGGATCATCGCGGTATCCCATGAGTTCGCGGAAATACAAGGAATACGAAATTTGGTCGAGACTCCGGGGAAATCCGTCCACGAAAATCGCCCGATGTTTACTCGCGGCGATTTCTTTCTCGACCAAAGCCAGGATGAACTCGGTCGGCAGGAGCGACGACGTCGAGCGGCCCGACAAGGCGGCAAACGCTTCATCGAGCGGCATGGCTCCCCGGTACTTTTCTTTCAAGTAATCCGCCAACTCTTCCTTCTTCGCCGGATCTTCGATGCTCTCATGGGCATCGCGCACGATGTCGCCGACCGACACGTGCCGCAAATGCTCCGATCCGACCGCTTCCATGAACAATTTCGAATACGTCCCCTTGCCCGAGTTTTTCTTCCCGAGAAGGATTCCCATGAACGAGTTTCCCCCGTCCAGGTATTCCTTGATCTTTTCGATTTCCGGGCCGGCTTTCGCGGCAAAATACTTCTTCCGCTCCATCGGATCGTCCAGCGCGAACGTTTGGTTCGATTCACCCTTCGTCTTGAACAACGGGAATTCGAAATCTTTCATGGTTTTGTTTTTTATTTATTGTTTGATTTTATTTTTTCTTCGACGCTCAAATGCAACTCTTTCAACTGCTCCTGCGAAACTTCCGACGGCGCTTGCATCATGAGGTCCTTGCCGTCACCGGTCTTCGGGAACGCGATGACCTCCCGGATGTTCGGTTCATTCTGGAGGATCGCGATCAGCCGGTCGAGACCCGACGCGATCCCGCCGTGGGGCGGAACCCCGTAGGAAAACGCTTCGAGGATGTGACCGAACTTTTCCCTGACGTCTTCCGGCTTGTTGCCCATCGCTTCAAAGATGGCCGCCAAGACGTCCGGATCGGTCGTCCGGATACTCCCGCCCGCCACCTCGAAGCCGTTCAGGACGAGGTCGTACTGGAGCGCCTTGATCTTTTCCGGGCCTTCGGCGAAGAGCTTCATGAATTCATCCTTGTCCTTGGCGTCCGGCTTGGTGAACGGGTGATGGACCGCGTCCCACCGCTTCTCCGTCTCTTTCCATTCAAACATCGGGAAATTCACGACGAACGCGAACGCGAGTTCGTTCGGATCTTCTTTATTTTCCCTCAAGTCCGGCTTGTCGGAATGGTATTTCGCCATCACGTCCGCGTAATTGAGACGCGGGAAGGGAGACCATTTTATCTTCTTTTCGGGATACAGCTCTTTCACCATCTTCGTATAAAGCTCCTCGATGAGTGCCAAAACCTCATCTTGGGACGTGAAGCTCATTTCGATGTCGAGCTGCGTGAATTCCGGCTGCCGGTCGCCCCGGGTGTCTTCATCGCGGAAACACCGCGCGATCTGGAAATATTTCTCGAAGCCCGCAACCATCAAGAGCTGCTTATACTGCTGCGGCGACTGCGGGAGCGCATAGAACTTGCCCGGATAGAGGCGGCTCGGGATCAGATAGTCCCGGGCGCCTTCCGGCGTCGATTTGCCGATATCCGGCGTTTCCACTTCCACGAAATCCTTTTCGGAGAGATAGTCGCGGATGAATTTGTTGATCTTGGCGCGCATCCGGACGTTCGCCTGCATCCGCGGGCGGCGGAGATCCAGGTAGCGGTATTTCATTCTCGTCTCTTCCCCGATTTCCCGGCCGTCGGACGTGAGATCGAACGGCGGCGTTTTCGCCTCCGCGATGATTTCCAAAGCGGTCGCCTGCAGTTCATGGTAGCCGCTCGGGATTTTTGCATTCTCCATGCCCACCGGGCGCTTCCCGACGGCACCTCTTACAGTCACCACCCACTCCGGCCGGAGCTTTTCCGCGAGCGCGTGGAGATCCTTGTCCTTGGGTGTAAAGACGACCTGAGTCACCCCGGTCCGGTCCCGGAGATCGATAAAGATGAGTTTCCCGTGATCGCGCCGGACGTCCACCCAGCCCGTGAACGCTATTTCCTTCCCCTCGAAACCACCAATATCCTTTGATAAAACCCTGTCCATTGAAAGTAATGGTACCCGAATTTTCACTTCATCGCAAACACCCCGATGTTCTCGGTCGCGGTCCCCGAAATTTTGACGATTCCCGTCTCATCGGTGCGCACAATTTTGGCGCCGATTGCCGCGAGCCGATTTATTACCTCTTCCGCGGGATGGCCGTAGGAATTTTCCCCGACTTCAATGATCGCGATGTCCGGCGACAACGCCCTGAGGAACTTTCCCGACGATGCTCCTTTCGAACCGTGGTGGGCAACTTTCAGAACATTAATCGCGCCGCCGATCCCCCGGACAATTTCCTCCTCGACTCGCGAACTCACATCACTCATGAAGAGCGATCGGATATCCCCGGCATCCACCTCGATGATTAAAGCCGAATCGTTGAGGTCGCCGCCCGCCAAAAGCGCGGCAGACGGCGAGAGGATCTCCATCGCCGTATCGCCGATCGTTACCCGGTCGCCTTCCTTGAGCGCGATCGACGCGACGCCGCGCTCCGCCATGCTGCGCTTGAGATTCTTGAACGTTTCGGTCGCGTTTTCCACGCCGTTCCAGACGAACATCCCGATCCGGTAACTTTTTATGACATCCATCAAGCCGCCAAAGTGGTCCAACTGAGCATGAGTCATGACAACGAGATCGAGATACCGGTCAGATGGAGCGATGATTTTGTCGAGCGATTCCAGAGCCAGTGAATTTGCCGGGCCGCCATCGATGAGAATTTTTGCTCCGGTTTTCGTCACGATAAGCTCACTGTCCCCTTCGCCGACCGGCAGAAAATACTCGCTGCAGCCGCCATCCCCGAAGAAGGGTGCCAAAAAAATCGCGTCGATGATGACCGCCACCAGAAGGAACGGCGCAATAGTCAGGAAGTTTCGATCGACGGCATCGACAGCGATCTTCAATTCGGAAGCGTTTTCTTTTTTCTCCATAGGATGAACGCGATGAGACAGCAGTAATAGCCGCAAAGGACCCAAAAGCCGAAGTTCAAAGCAACCAGCGAATGCAGCTCTCCGAAAAATACGATGACCGCCGTCTCGAATTTCAGGAACGGGAATGTCAAGAAGGCCGCAGCGGAAGCGAGACGTTCCGACAGGAATCCGAGGGCGGCGGCCGCGAATCCGAGTCCCATAGTCGTCGGTATGAAGCTTAAAACCAGCATATTCGAGAGAATGGATAACGGTGAGAACGACCCGAAACTCCCCGCGATGATCGGCAGAACCGCGAGCTGGGCCGAGAAAGTCGACGCTAAGTGATCTTTCCAGTCCATGAGTCCGCCGCCGGCGAGAAACTTCGCGAACGACGTGACGGCCGGCTTCAAATACATGATCCCGAGGAACGCCGCGAACGATAATTCAAAACCGACGTCGAAAACGAGAAGCTTCGGATTGCCGAGGAGCATGAGAAACGCCGCGAGAACGATGACATTCCGCGGATTGAAGAAGCGGCCGCTCTCGGTCGCGAGGAGTACCAAAAATCCGAACAGGGCCGCCCGCACGACTGACGCTTCGGCGCCGGTCATCGTGACGAAAAGGAAAATGGCGATCGATGTCAGCGTGAACGCCAGCGCCCGCGGCGCGAAGAACGAAAAAAGCGCCATCGCGCCGATCACGACCAAGGAGACATTATAACCGGAAAGCGCGACGAGATGCGTCGTTCCACTCGACTGCATGGCGCTCGTAAAATCATCCGAGAAGCCGCCGCGGTAACCGAGGAGTAAGCCGGAGAGGAAAGCGCTTTCCTTCTGGGGCAGCGTTCTTTTGAAAATGCCGAGAACCTTATCCCGGAGATCGAAGAGATATCCGCGATACCCTCCGTTCCCGCTTTCCACCGAGATGATCTCCGGAAAGTTCGACGTACCGATGATTCCTTCTTTCAAGAGATAATCGGCATAGCCGCCGGCCGGCGGTTTTTCCACCGCTCCCCGGAACGCCACTCTGTCGCCATACCGGATATTCGAATATCTCCGAAGCGCAACGAGCACTTTCCCGCCACCGCGCAACGCGATGACAATCCTGGTCGACGAATAGTCGGAGACCGACACATCGACGACGTTCCCCTCGAATGCCGAGTTCGCGCCGGAGACGATAGCCGAAGACGCTTTGAGATTCATGTCGAATGCTTCCGCATAGAACGCTCCGGCGAAAATAGCGGGAGAAATGAAAATGAGCGCCAGATACTTTTTGTTCCGGGTCAGGAAAAAAAATCCGGCAGCCCCCAGAGCGGCGAAAGCAGTGAGAGCGAAAATAATCCACCCCGCATGAATGCTCGCGAGGAGAATGCCGAAAATAAAGAACACCATCCCAAAAAAGAGGACATTGTACGCGGGCATATATTTCATTATAGGAGCGGGAAATCCGCCCCTCCCCGAAGTTATCCCCAAAATTTCGGCCCCCCGGGGGCTTTAAAGGAGAGCGGGGGGCCTAACATCTGGGGATAACTATGAGATCACGCCGCCGCCGAGCATTTCGCCCGATTGAGAATAGAACACAGCCGACTGGCCCGGCGCCACAAATTTCACCGGTTTTGCGAAAGTCACGCGGATTGACGCGGATCTCGAAACTGATTTATGTGAATCAATATCCGTATCTATCCGTCCTTTATCCGCATATATCAGTGTTGCTCGAATAAGCGGCTGGCGGTAACGCACGCGCGCAAGAACCTCTATTCTCCTATTCGCGCGAATTAGAGAAGGTAACTTTTTATCGATGAAATTCACTTGGCGCAGCTCCATGTCTTGTTTGAAAAGCGCGGGATGATCGTCCCCTTCCGCGACGATGAGTTCATTTTTCGCCAAATCTTTCGCGGCGACATAGTACGGCTTATGGTCGGGGTTTCTCACTTTGAGATCGACCCCGAGATGCCGCTGGCCGATGGTATAGAAAAAGATCCCTTCGTGCCGCCCCACGACGGCGCCATCGGTCGTCACGATTTCGCCCGGTTTCTCCGGCAGGTACTGCTTCAGGAAATCCGTGAGATCGACCTCGCCCAGGAAACAAATACCCTGCGAGTCCTTTTTTTCGGCGGTCGAGATCCCCGCTTTCCGCGCGATTTCCCTGACCTGAGGCTTCAGGTAATCGCCGATCGGAAAAAGACAATGCTTCAATTGTTCTTGCGTCAACGTCCACAGGAAATAGCTCTGATCTTTGTTTTTGTCTTCTGCCTCAAATAAAGAAAAAGAAGGCGAGGCCGAGTTGTCTCGAGGAACATCCCGCAATCCCGACAGTTTGGTTTCCGAGCGTAGTGAGGGATGTCGGGACGAGGGCGAAGCAAATTTTCTCGCTGGAAGAAAATTATGCTGTTTCTGAGAGATAATTCGGCCGAGCCGCACATAGTGGCCGGTCGCGATGTAATCTGCGCCCAACGCCAGAGCTTTTTTCAAAAAGAGCCCGAATTTTATTTCTTTATTGCACATGACGTCGGGGTTCGGCGTAATGCCGTCCCGGTATGTCGAGACCATGTAGTCCACGACGCTTTCCTTGTACTCTTTTTCGAAATCGAAAACGTAAAAAGGAATGCGGAGATGTTCGGCAACCCGCCGCGCGTCTTCCGCGTCCCGCTCCGCGCATCCGTCGACATTGTATGAGCGGATGAAAACGCCGGTTACGTCATAGCCCTGTTTTTTCAAGAGATACGCGGCAACCGAACTGTCTACTCCTCCTGACATGCCCACGAACACTTTTTTGCTGCTCTTTTTCATCGGTGTAGGTATTATTGTGCCTCCGCCGAATGCCTCACGGCAAGTTAATGAGAGGCATGGGGGCGGTGAGCATTAGCGAATATAACCGAGCGTGCCGAGATGGTCGAGGTGCGCGAGCACATATCACAAAAAGCATTATTTTCAATCCTGCACCGCAATTTCAATCAACTTTAGTCGAGGCCTTGCGGTGCAGATGCTTTATCTTGAAATTTTCCCCGATTTTCAATAGAATAGGAGAATTATGCCAGGTAGTAGAAATGCGATTTAATCAAATCTAAATCGCATGCTATTCCCCGATATAAAAAGGTTAAGGAATCAAAAGGTCATTCACAGAAAAAATCATTAATTTAATTGCGATTTACGATCGCATTTTCACTACCTGGTATGGCACGACTATCATACAACGAGCTCAAAATCGGCACGATCTTCGTTAAGGACAACGCTCCCTACAAAGTCGTTGAATCGGCGTTCATCCGAATGCAGCAGCGGAAGCCCGTCATGCAGCTCAAGATTATCAATCTTGTGAGCGGCAAAACGCAGGAATACGCGGCTCATCAAAACGAGGAATTCACAGAAGCCGAGATCGAGGTGATGCCGGTTCAGTTCATCTACGAGAACCGGGGCGAGTACTGGTTCAACGAGAAGACAAATCCCAAGAACCGATTCCAGCTCAGCAAGGACATCCTGGGAGAAGCGGCCCGATTTTTGAAGCCCAACACCGAACTCACGGCATACCAATTCGACGGGAAATTCATCAATGCCGAACTCCCGATCAAAATGGACCTCACGGTGACGGAAGCGCCGCCGGCCGTCAAGGGAAACACCGCCCAGGGCGGCACGAAGCTCGTGACGCTCGAGACCGGCGCGAAAGTGGACGTTCCCCTCTTTGTGGAAGAAGGAGACACCGTCAGGGTGAACACGCAGACCGGCGACTACATCGAGCGCGTCCAGGGTTAAGACCCGATATTCTTCAGCGATTTTTTTAGAGACTCCCTGAGCGATTCGATGTCGGGAGTTTCGCCCTTCGGCCGCTCAGCCAATTTCGACTCTCCTTTCAAATCGGAGAGTGAGATGGTCCCTTCGCTGCCGGACAGTTCTTCCGCGCCGTTGTCGCCGACGATCGTTTGCTTTCGCGTATTCGCGGGAGCGAATTTCCGCTCCGGTTCCCGCCTCACGAAACGCTGTACGAACGGCCGTCGCCGGTCGTGATTGGCATTATTGAAATTGCCGTGCGGGGCGCGGTCATGGCTCTCCGCGGCCGACGGCCCCTGGTTTTCCTGGAACTCTATCCCCAGCTTCGCGAGATCCGAGAACCGCGAAGCGGTTTCCCGTTCGCGGGGTTTTTGTTCGAATTTCCGCTCCGCGGCTTCTTCTTCTTTCCCCATCATCACGCCGCTCCAGCGATTAATTTCATCTTCCACCGCCCACCGCGGCCGCGCGTAGATGCGTCGCGAGGTTTCGACGATCTTCTCGGCAATGGCCGGCGATGAATCCAAATTGAACGGCGGCAGGGTGACGGCCGAAAACGGGCGCGAGGTGACCCCGTCGACCATCAGTTTTAAATAAATGTGGTAGTTGGGCAGATTCACCATATCCTGGGCCATGAATTCCGGTTCGAATTCCTTTTCCAAAAACTCGGCGTCGCCCGCGCCAACCCGGAACGAGACCATGGTGCCGACGTTCCCGAACACGGCATCGCGCACTTTCGTCGAAACGTCCGTCACGAGCTGGCCGATGTATTGATGGGCGAGAGTCAAATCCAGGCGGTACTTTCTCGATTCGGACAAAATATTCGCGAACGAATCAGTGGCAAAGTTTTGGAACTCGTCGACATACAGGTAGAAGTCGACACGCTCATCTTCCGGAATGCGGACCCGCTCCATGGCGGCAAGCTGCATCTTCGTGATGAGCATCGCCCCCAAAAGAGCGGAATTGTCCTCCCCGATCCTCCCCTTGGAAACGTTGACCAGGAAGATTTTCCCGGTGTTCATGATTTCGAAAATGTCGATCGTGCTCTTCGACTGCCCGACGATGTTCCTGACCATGGACGTCGACAAGAATTGGCCGACTTTGTTCTGAATCGGGGCGATGGCTTCGTTCCTGAATTGGTCGCGCCATTCCTCGAACTCGTTGACCCAGAACGCTTTCACGACCGGATCCCTGATGTTATCCACGATTTTCTGGCGATATTCCTTGTCGACCAGGATGCGCGTGATGCCGAGGAGCGTCGTGCCGGGCGTGTCGAGGAGCGCGAGGATCGCGTTGTTCAAAATGTATTCCATTCTCGCCGACCAGACGTTGGACCAGATCTTCGTGAAGATGCCCATGAGGCCCGAGGCGACCAAGTGCTTGTATTTCGGGTCCGGCAGTTCCAAGACGTTGAAACCGATGTGGGAATCGGCATCGGCCGGATTGAAATAGATGACGTCTTGAAGCCGCTCTTCCGGTATTTTATCGAGCAATCCTTCCACCAGCTCGCCGTGCGGATCGACGACGCAGAGCCCCTCGCCGTTCGCGATGTCCTGCACGATCAAATTATTCAGCATCGCCGTCTTGCCGGTGCCGGTCTTTCCGACGACATACAGGTGCTGCCGCCGGTCGCGCCGTTTGATGCCGAAAAGCCGGTTCGAGTTCCGGAAGTCCACCCGGCCAAAGTATACGACGTCTTTTTCGTCACCGTTCATTGATTTCTTTATTTTACCAGGTTAGTAGAAATGCGACTTAACTTATTTGTCATATATTATCCCATCAAGATAACCAAAAGTGAATAGCACAAAAAGACGATATTTGTGGTAACTAAAGTTATAACTCTTATATGGTCGCATTTTCACTACCTGGTTTATACCACTGGAGTCGCTCTTTCAACGGACTGGCTTATCGGCTCAACAATTGCTTACCAACATTCCAGAAACTCGAATCACCGTGGACCTTCCGCCAGTACCACCACTCGGAACCCCAGAAGTAGATTGGGCTCAAACCGGTCCGCTCGGCGAACTGGAAATTGTCTCGGAGCGTCGTCGTCGAAAAATCCGACGTCTGGGCGTTCATGCTTTCGTAGGCCAGCGGCGCGCCATTAATCGACCACGGCTCGGCCTGGAGTTCGGATATGAAAACCTTCGAAACGCCCGTGAATTCCTTGACGAGGGCGGCTTTCAGGGCATAGAACGCCGGCGGGATGAAAAAGTAATGGAATACGCCGATTGTGGGAGCACTGACCACCCGATAGAGCGTCGTCCCGAAAATATTCACCTGCGACGCGGGGGTGAACCACAACCCGAGTTCCCCGCTGTCGGTCGTCATGACGGGGCGGGTCGGATCCAGCTTCTTGACGAGTGCCAGTTCCTCGTTGAACAGGTTTTGATCGAACGGCGGACAATCGCCGAACATCCCGAGATACGGCTCGTTTTCAACCTGCCACGCCTTGATCGCCGAATACGATTTATAGTGATTGATGACCTGCGTGAGATATGAGAGGAGCGCCTGATTGTAATTGCCCTGACTTAATTTTGCCGCCCAGCCGGGGATGTGGCATTCCGGCCACCGCGGCACCCGCTGCCCCACGGCGAGAATCACACTCGCGCCCTTTTGCTGCGCGAGATTCAATTCCCAGTCCAAATCGCTGAAGTTATAGACCCCCCTCTGCGGCTCCAGGTACTGCCAATACGCCATGAGAAGCAGATTCTGCGGATTCAAATCGTCCACGATCGATTGGTAGGCCGTTTTCCAATCCAAACCCAAATCCTCCTTCGCGTACAATTCGCTGAACGACAATCCCGTCGCGGGATGGCCGTTCCCGAAACTCAAGGTGAAACTGAAAAGATAAATCGCGAAAAGAATTGCCGCCGTTATTCCTATCGTTTTGAAAATTCTTTTCATTGAAAATTGATTGAAAATCAAAAATTGTAAATTGAAAATTTCAAACAAATAGTGCAAAAACTCCTATCGTTATCAAGACTATGCTCAAAACTTTT
>JAKALR010000007.1 GCA_021824045.1 bacterium
GCCCGGGTGCCTCGACGGGGAACGTTGGTAGTGACCTTCTGTTTTCAACAAGATATGCTACAGACCCCGTTAACACACTAACTGAGAGAATGAGAATCACTGGAAGCGGCAACGTCGGCATCGGGACGACGAATCCGGGACAGACGCTTACGGTAAACGGTACGGCAAGCATCGCGGGAGTTACAAATATCGCTTCGCCGGTCGATACGACCGGCGTGTTGAATGTTCAAACGACCGGTACTGATCGGATTATTACTTTGAACGGCGCCGGGGGAACAACGACGAGCACGTGGTGGATGGTAGTAAACCCAAATTACAGCAGTTACTCCTTTAACCTTTGGAGTGCCAGCGGCGGTGATTTGTTCCGTTTGTTGCATAACGGTTCAGGATATTTCACCAATGGTCCGATTGGTATTGGTACAACCGTCCCCACGACCGCCGGCCTCGTCGTCGCGACAAACGTGAGCGGCGCGGCAATCGATGCCACGAACGATCGGATTATCAACCTCGGCACGCCGATCAATGCGGCGGATGCCGCAACCAAGAGCTATGTCGATTCCGCGATCACGACGGGCGTGAGTGGCGGCATAACAGGAACCGCGAATTACATCGCAAAATTCACCAGCGCGAACACGGTGGGGAATTCATTGATTTTTGACAACGGAACCAACGTCGGCATCGGGACGGCGAGCCCGGGATTTCCGCTCGACGCGCAGGGCAATGGCACCGCGAACTGGGTGACTCAGGCGAAGAACACTACATACAGCACTGGTATTCTTCTGGGCGGGCGGAGCGGCGTCGGTATCATCGGCACTATCGGCGCGGGGAATATGTCCATAAATCCGGATGGCGGCAACGTCGGCATCGGGACGACCACGCCCGCCACCAACCTCGACGTGAACGGGAATATTAATGTAGGTTATGTTCTCTATGACCGCTCGAACTCAAACTACTACGTGAACCCGTCAGGGAATATCATGCCGTACTCTGCAAATTTTGGTGGGGGGGTAAACATAACAAATGGAAACCTGACCGTGAACGGTATGCAGGAAAACGTTATTCAATCGTCAGTTTCATCGGGAGACATGACGATACTTCTGGGTAATCTTTCGATTGGGGGAGCGCAGGTATTCGTTTCTTATAGCGGAGGGTGGGCAAACGACGTTGGGTATTTCGTGCTGAACGTGCCTTACTGGGGCACTGCTCTGGATGTACAGCAAGGGGTTCAAAGTTCCAGCAATAACAGAATACAGTTCTACTACAAGTATTTGAACAGCGGTGCGGTCTACGTAGCCATGACTATCACGAACAATAGCCCAAACAAGTCTTATGGTATGTCGGCACGAGTTGAAATAGTCAGCGATGTTTATAATTCGGCGACAACTCCGTTCTCAGGATACTCATCTTCCACCGTTCAATCGAGCATAAGTGAGGGCAATGCCACATTTGCTGGTGGCTTAACGGTGAACGGTAATTGGACCTTGAGCGGCGCGGCGCAGGCTAATTTGAACATGAATGGATACAATATAAGCGGCGTCAACAAACTGACGACGACGGTTCTCGACCCGGTGTATCGGATCGGCGGGGTGAGCTACGCGACCTACGGTCCCGACATCATCGGCCTCAAAACCGAAGTGTTCGGCAAGGCAGAGCTTGCGCAAATTTCCAATTCTCAATTCTCAATTTCCAATCAATGTTCAAGTTCCAATGCTTCAAACACTTTGAAAATTGCAAATTGCAAAATTGAAAATTCTGAGTCAACGTATTCATACACTATAGACTTTAATAAAGTATCCGTTGGCTCAGATTTATGGCTCTTCTGGCAAACCATCAAAGAGGGGAAGGATATGAAAGATATCGGCGTTTATCTCACGTCGGATTTCCCCGGACAGGTGTGGTACAACATCGACCCAGCTCAAAAACAGATTGTCATATTCGGTGTTCCATCTGGACCCTATGCGGAAACCCCCCGGGGCACTGAAAGCGCCCCGGTGGTTTCCGATTTGGAAGTAAGTTACCATCTCGTCGCCCCGCGCTACGACTCCGGCAGTTGGACCAACTACGCCCAAGCTGGCGAAACCGGCACCTTGATCCCGCTGAAGTAGAAATCCTTTTAAAGTCTCAGGTTTTTTGCTATACTGTTGGCATGAAACTGACGATTGATTCGGTAAAACCTAAGATGCTGCCGATTTTGAAAGATGCCGGCGTTTTAAGCGCTTCCCTCTTTGGATCGGTTGCAAGGGGAGAAAATAAAATTGACAGTGACATCGACATACTGGTTGAATTTCCGCGGGGGAAAACTCTTTTTGATTTGGTTGATCTTAAAATGAAGCTTGAAGAGGCCCTGCAAGTTAAGGTCGATGTGGCTACGCCGCGTTCTCTTTCTCCGAAAATCAAGCCATTTGTCCAAAATGATTTGGTTACCATTCTATGATAAAAGAACCAAGAATTTTTCTTGAGCACATAGTGGAAAGCATAGAACAGATTGAAAAGTATGCGAGTAGCCTTACGAAAGAGCAATTCGAATCATCTCTTGAGATCCAGGATGCGGTTTTGAGGAGATTGGAAATTATTGGAGAGGCGGTGAAAAATCTTCCCGCCGATTTCAAAGAGGAGCATCCCGGAATCCCTTGGAAAAAGATCGCTGGTACGCGAGATTTTTTGACGCATGAGTACTTCGATGTTGATACGGAATTGGTTTGGGAAATCTTGCAAAAAGACTTAGCAAATTTAAAGGATAAGATTGCGAAAATCCTGAGTGAACTTGTGGGTCAGTGACTTTATCTCGTCGCCCCGCGCTACGACTCCGGCAGTTGGACCAACTACGCCCAAGCTGGCGAAACCGGCACGGAAATCCCTATAAAATAATTTTCAATTTACAATTTTGCAATTTGCAATCAATTTCCAATGAGTCAAACATACGACCTTGAGGAACGCACTGCGAAATTTGGCGGAGAAATCATAAGATTCTGTAGGGCCCTTAAGCAGGATACTATCACAAGGCCGCTCATTGATCAGCTGGTGAGATCAGCAACGAGCATTGGTGCTAATTATCAGGAGGCTAATGGTGCCAGTTCCAAAAGTGATTTTAGGAATAAGATACATATTTGCAAAAAAGAAGCCCAAGAAACCAAGCATTGGATTAGAATGCTCGGTGAGTGTTTTGATGATAAAAGAGCGGAATTGAGCCCCTTATGGAAAGAAGCGCAAGAATTGACGCTGATTTTTCAAAAGATAACATCATCCCTGTAGATTCTATTTGAAAATTGTGGTTTGTAAATTCAATGAAAATTGAGAATTGTAAATTGAAAATTTCAAATATTAGGATTTAGGATTTGCTATAATGGGTATGTAGACCGAATGTGGTATAATAATGGTAATAGGGGGTCGATTAAATTTTTAATAAAATATGGCGGAAGAAAATAAAGAAACAAAACAAGGAGGCGGCAAATTGTCGAAGTGGATCATCCTCGCCGTAATCATCGTGGTCGTTCTGATCGTCATGTGGCTCGTAGGCGGATTTGGAGGCGGGAATAATTTCGGAAATGGTACCGTAAGCACCGCCGGCACAGAGCAGTCAAGTTCCAGCACAAATCAGGTTGCGGATGTGGCGCAGATCATGAGAGAAGCGATAGATAGCCGCAATGAATCTTTGTGCAGTCAGATTCAGGCGATTGGCGACAGGAACTCATGCGTGAATAACGTGATTATAACCAAAGCGAACGACGCTGAAGATCCAGCTCTCTGCAACCAAATAAGCGACCCGATTTTCAAAACGGCTTGCTTGGATAACATCATCATCGTGAAGGCGAGAAATACCAAGAATCCGGCGCTGTGCAACACGCTCGCCGAAGTAAACAGGATCCAAAGCTGCAAGCAAACAGCACAATGAAGAAAAGAGCAACGACGATAGTATTGGCGATAGCGGTTTTCTCCGTTTCTTGGCTGCTCGTCAGGGCGTCGAATCAGCTGGAGTACATCCAATTCGTGCCGCAACCATCGGCGCCGGTTACCTGCAATGCGAATGCGAGCGGCACGATCTACTTCCTTGGTTCCGCCGGGCAAACGTATATGTGTAATGGCAGTGTGTGGAGTGCCTTCCAGGGCCCGACCGGCCCGACCGGAGCGACGGGTGCAACCGGGGCAACCGGTTCTCAGGGCATTCAAGGTATTCAAGGCATTCAGGGTGCAACCGGAGCCACGGGCCCGACCGGAGCAACCGGCGCGACTGGTTCTCAGGGTATTCAAGGTATTCAGGGACCACCCGGCCCAACCGGCCCGACCGGAGCCACGGGCGCAACCGGCCCGGCCGGCGCAACCCCCGTGGCCTCATGGACTGGCGACCAAGTTCAGTTCTCAACCGGTGGCGGTTTATCTGTTCACTTAACCGGCCCGACTGGACCGACGGGTGCAACCGGAGCGACGGGCGCTCAAGGAATTCAAGGAATTCAGGGCCCAACCGGCCCGACCGGAGCCACCGGCCCGACGGGTCCGGCTGGCCCGAACTGGACCACATGGCCGAATACCGTCGCGATGAATTTGAACGGGTACGGCATTACTAGTGTCGGCACCGTGACCGCCTCGACATTCCAAATGACTGGCGCGAGCGGTCTTACGAATTATGCCGGCTATCAGGTCATCCAAGGCAACGCGACTGATTGGCTCCGCATCAATCAGAACAACTCCTTCACGAACGGGACAGCCGCCTATGGCAATTGGGCCTTCGGGACTGGGGGCATCTATATCGGCAGCAGTTGGGGTAATGCTGGCGCTGGTAATTTATATGTAGCTGGTACTGGCACATTCGGCGGCGCCGTGACCGCCGCTGGCTTTGTTACCAGCCGGACGCCGCTCTGGCTTAATACTTCCGGTGATTGCAACCATGCTGTCTACAACGATTTCAATACACCCTGCGGCATTACATCACCAACCGGTAGTAACGATTCAGAATTTATTAACTACTATCAAGGATTGGTTTTTCATGCCTATAGCGGTTCAATGTCATACTTTAATAATGCTGGTATTCTTTTTGTCGGCGGCGGCACTGGCAAGATCACCGTTGGCACCGTTGACCCGGTGTACACGATCGGCGGCGAGAAGTTCGCTACCTACAGCCCCGAGATGACCGGCGTGAATGTGGAAACCACCGGGAACGTCCAGTTAGCTTCTTATCAGACCCATCAATCCTATAGGACTTACAGTTATACCCTTGATATAGCCCATGCGGAAAAAGGTAGCGACCTCTGGCTCTGGGCTAAAACAACCAATCTTGCAAATGTCGGCTTGAACGACGTCTCCGTGCTCCTCACCCCGTCATTCGACGGCAAGGTTTGGTATGTGAAAGACACTAAGGATGATACAATCACCATTTTCGCCGTTCCGTCGGTGGAGACCCCCCGGGGCACCGCGGGCGCCCCGGTGGTCTCCGGCCTTGAAATCAGCTACCGTCTCTCCGCCCCTCGCTTTGACTCCGCCAATTGGCCGAATACCTCCACCGATAACGTTGAGGGCTTCAATCTGGACAAGCTCATTCAATAATCTTGATATCTTTGCCGCTCCATCGATTTCGGCCGCCTCTACCGGGAAATAGCAACTAAAAACAATCAGATAGTTCTCATGAAGTAGCCAGCGGTTTTTTTATCCCTCTCCGCGATTCCGCGGTTGTCCCTCTTATTCGCTATAGCGAATAAGGAGGACAAATGAAAAATTAAGAGAGATGAAGAAAAAATACTACGAGGGGGAATTTGTGAAAAGTTTGGAGACGAACAGCAATTTTCTTCTCCAGCGGTTTGAGAATGAATGGAAAGAGATCCAGAAGTTGGAGCGGCGGCGGGGTCGCTCGGAAAAGTTCAAGGCCGGTGGTAGGGTGATCGGTAAAACGCTCTTAGGTCTCTTAGCTATGGGAGGTGTTTTTACGATTATGATGGTAGCCCCCAAGGTTTTTGTCCTCTTCGACGCGGGAAAACAGAGGAGAATGTTCATGGGTGAAGATGACTTCCATAAAAACAGGCAGAATTTCAAAAAGCGTCGATTGATTGAGTTTAAACGCAAGGACGATTCAACATTCGAAATTTTCGTTACGGAAAAGGGGAAAAAACGCGCGCTGGGTGATATGTACCAAGGTCTTGACGTGAAAAAACCCGTGAAATGGGACGGGTTATGGAGAATAGTGATTTTTGATATTCCAGAAAGAAAGAAGGTGGAACGCGACGGTTTTCGCTGGAAGCTGAATCAGATGGGTTTCTATCGCCTGCAGGACAGCGTTTTCGTGATGCCGTATTCGTGCGAGGAGGAGATTGATTTCTTGGTGTCTGTTTTTAATATTGGCGCGTATGTGCGATTCTTTAAAACATTGTCCCTGAACAGCGATCTGGATTTGAAGAAATACTTCAATTTGTAGTTTTAGCGTTTTGTAGTATCTGTCCTCCTTATTCGCTATAGCGAATAAGGAGGACGGTGAAGCGAAGGGGGGGAAGTGGAGAAATAGGAAAATGGTGGAAGAGAAAAGGAAAAAGGAAAGGGAAAGGGGGGAAGGGGCTGTGGTCTATAACGATGCAATCACGCAAAAAAAAGAGAGGTCCTGATTCCTTTTGAGGGGCGGATAAAAAGAAAGAAGGCTGACTATGCCCTGCACATGTCAGCCTTCGAGGGTACTTAAAAATATGAAACGGCGTCTTGGTAAGGACCAAGTACGCCGTTTTGAAATCACTTTATGAGGACCATTTTTCTCATCTCGGTGCTGTTGCCAGCACGCAAGATGGAAAGATAGACGCCCGACGGCAGTGACGAGCCGTCGAAGGAAACTTCGTAAGTTCCCGGACTCTTTTCGTCCTGGACCAGCGTTTTCACGAGCTGGCCAAGAACGTTGTAGACCGAGAGCGTTACGAAACTTCTCTTTGGAACCGAATAGCGGATGATCGTCGTCGGGTTGAACGGATTCGGATAGTTCTGGTCGAGCGTAAAGGTGCTCGGTACACTCGGCGGCTCAGGACGAACCGCATCCACAATGTCAAGGTTGAATACCTTGATGAAGTTGTGTACCGGCACGTGCAGGAGCCCAGAACCACTGAAACCGAATAACACCAACTGGTTCTGCTGATTGAAGAATCCGCCATTCCAGTTGCTTGTTATTGATTGCGGGTTCTGTGCGTCGTCTGACTTGCCCGTTTTCAGGGTGTCGCCGTTCGTGCTGTTCAGGATTGCCAGGTAGGACGACTGCAGATTATTGTCGAAGCCGTTCGTGCCGGCCTTCTGAACTCCCCCATAAACGACGACGAGTTTCAGCGATTCATTGACCGCGATGCCATTAACCCAATTATTGAGGTTGAGGCCAACGGCACTGGAGGTATCGGCCCAGCCGTACCAGCTGCTCGTCCAGAGCTTATGACCGTCGCTCGAGTATTCGGCTGCGGTG
The DNA here is from genome assembly GCA_021824045.1 of bacterium. Classification (GTDB taxonomy): domain Bacteria; phylum Patescibacteriota; class Minisyncoccia; order UBA6257; family GWB1-50-10; genus JAKAHT01. Next base: position 7,415 of record JAKALR010000007.1, read on the forward strand.
AACGGCATGAGCCCTTTAACGAAATCCCAGCGGTCCGATGCGACAATGAAGGAGTTCCCGTTCTTATCGATAGTCCCGAGTGTTCTTTGGGCCTCCCCGATCGTGAAATCAGTTGTCGGGATTTTCCACAACAACTGACCGGAGGGGAGCAGGAATTTCGCCATGAATTGGCTTGAAAACACCCACAACGAATCTCCGAGCGTTTGCAGGGAAATGATTCCGCCGATGTAGTCAGCTACCGAGAAAACGTTCTCCACTGCCCCGGTCGAATCTTGGAGCAGTGAAAGAGTGGGATTGCTACCGGAACGGAGGACAAGAAGATATTGGCGCCAGCCGTGGAGAAAGTAGAGAGAACGACTTTCCTCTGTTATCTGCCAGATCTGATGGCCGTCTTCAGCGTCGAATTTGCCGATAAGAGCAGGCGCATTAGTCACCTCCTCCAATGTCGCCGCGAAGACGGCATTTTCTTCCGGTTTGTAAACCATCTGGTGCATGACCGACGTGGAGAGAGTGTCCGCGCCCCACGAAACTTGCCACAACACCTTGCCGGTCGGTGAGATTTTCGAAAGCCCAGCCTCCTTCCATGACTTGTAATCGGGAGCCCAGCCTCCGGCTGTGAACAGATTACCAGCCGTGTCTGCATCAACGTTGAAAACATAGTCGTCGACTCCACCGTAGCCGATGTCGAGACTTGAGGCCATTGTCAGCGTCACTTTTTCGGTTTGGGAAGATTGCCCGAAGGCAATCCGAAGAACGAGAAAAAACGTTGCTATCGTTACTGCGATTGTCTTCATGACAACCATCCTTTCTTGTTATTTTGTTCAGTGCGATTTTCACACTTTCTAAATAATATTATACCATATAATTATTATTTTTTCAAGAGCTCTTAAAACACCCATTTGGTATAATGAATACATATGAAAAAATGGTATACGTTGGTTTTCGCCTTGGCGGTCATCGCCATCGGCTGGTTCGCGGCTTCCTGGATCGTGAATCAGGGCAATCCGTCTTCGGCGCCCGAATCACCGCTCGCGTCCGTCAGCTTGGCGTCCTACACGAATACCAAGGGACAGGCCTGGAAAATCCCGACGGGGGATTACAATTTCACGGTTACCTCGGCGGAAAAATATCCGCGATTTGTTCTGGGGAATATCAATCCGGTGAAAGTGAGTATCGGCCAGACCCAGCATATGTCGATCGTCGTCCGGGACAACGCCCCGCTTACGAAAGTATGGGCTGCAGTGGAGAATGACAATGGTACTGACACAGTGCCTCTCGTGATGGGAGCTTCGAGTACGGTTTCCTACAGCACCATCGAGAATCAGAAATATCTGGTTGACGCGAACGGGAAACTCGTCATCAACAATGGAACCGACAAGAGCAGCGCTCTCGCCGATCTCATCCATTCCTTGGTTCAGAAAGCTCAAGCTGAACAGGCCGTCGATTACTCCTACGAAGGAGCATGGGTGACTCATGACACCAGAAATATAACGTACCATACGACTTTTTATGCGGAAGATTCCTTGGGGCGAACGGCGAATCTTGTTCTCGCGTGGTCCGATCCATCCTGTACGACGGATGCCTCGGGCAATCTACAAGCAGCGTGCAGCCTTAGCTCTCCGTGGGGACTTGATGGGGGAATGAATACCGGGAACCTTAAGTTGCAACCTTATAACGTGGCCATGGTGACTGGCGGAGCCCTTGTTTACAACAGCGGTTATTCGGTAACCATCGGCAGCGGTTCCGTGACGAATCTTACGGCAAGCACGCCGATTGTGAAGGCGAATCTGTATTACACCGATGTCGATGGGGATCACTATGCTCCCAATAACATTATGTCCTACAGCACAGCGTCTTCGTGGGCCGGTCATGTGAGGGTTTCTGCGGCAAGCGGTACGAATGATTGCAACGATACCAACAGTGTGTTCGGCGCCGGGGCGAATCCGGGCGATGTCAATTGGTGGGTAGGTACGGGCGGGAGCGGTTGGACCGGTGCGGCCGGTGATTATAACTGCAATGGGACAGTTGAGCCCGGTTGGGTGCTGCAAACCGGCGCGAATAGTTACTCGCCCTCCGCGGTATTCGCGACCGTTTCTCCGCAGGTAATATGTACCGCTTATCTGGGATCTGCGTACTATACGGGAGGAAGCGGGGTTCCGAACTACGGGTGCGGAAGCGGACCGACCTATACCGGCAGCGTGTTCTACGTCGGTTCCGGCGGCGCGTGCAACGGTGGTTTGACGTATGTCGGGTATGGTACGCCGGTTGCCGTCTGCAGATAGCAAATTGTTCTGGATAGGATGTGATGCCTCTTAAATTTTTGAAAGTTCATAAAAAAGCAGCCTGGGTCTGCTTTTTTATTTTGATCTATCTTGGGATCCTGATCTGGAAATTCTTCTCTCTCGTATCGTTGAATGAGATCTTGCCGGGCAATGACACATTGGGTCACTTCTGGGCTTTTCATGAATTCTTCCAGGGGCTTTCTTCCGGCCATTTCTGGCAGTACAGCACGTATTGGTTCGGTGGCATGCCGCTCTTCCAGTTTTACGCGCCATTGGGCTTCCTCTTGATGAGCGGCGTTTACGCGCTCATCGGTCATTTCGTTTCGCAGTTTCTCGTGTTCCGGTGGTACGTATTCCTGACGTTCGCGGTTTTTCCGGTTCCGTTTTATTTCTTCGTCAAGAATTACGCCGGCCAAAAGGCGGCTTACTTTTCATTGCCCCTCGGCCTGCTTTTGGTATTCTATCCGCCATTTTTTAATTTCCTCGGCTTGGGCGCCGCGAGCGCGATCGTCGGCGGTCTCTTTGATCAGATGCTGGCGGTTGACTTCCTCCTGTTCTATCTGGTCGCTTTGAAGAAACTCGTCGATTCCGATCGATTGAATTGGAAATGGATAGCGTGGGGCGGCATCGCGCTCGCCCTGGTATTCCTGAGCCATACGCTCACGAGCATCATGGCCGGCGTCTTGACGTTCCTCATCGGCGTCTTCTATGTGAAGCGTTGGTTCAAAAATAAGCTGTTCTATAATTTTGCCGGGGTGATACTCGTGGGGTTTCTCCTCAGTGCCTTCTGGCTCGTTCCGTTCATCGCCAATTTGAAATTCACTTCTGCCGAAGCCATCAGTACCGGTTCTTTTTTGAGTTCGCCCCTGGAAGTATTCGCGCCGTTCCACCTGAACGATATTTGGAACGGGGGAGGGGCGTCGTTCTCCTACATCTGGATTTTGATCTGGGCTGCGTTTGCCGTCGGCGTTGTGCGATTAGTGAAAGAAAGAAAATCGCTCATTCCCGTGATTCTCCTCGTGATATTCCTGGTCTTCGGCCTTGATTATTTTAACAGCGCGTTCTCGGACTTAACTCTGCATTACTACCGTATGTTGGGCTATGGCCTTATCTTTTTCCTCGCGATTGCTGCCGTCGGCGCGAGTTGGCTTTGGGAAAATTTAATCAAGAAGAAAATACTACTATCGCTCGCGGTTGCCCTGTGTCTCGCGGCGTTTCTTCAATATCTCTATTTCTTCCGCTTTACCGGCGAACTGAGTACGGTGAGCAGTAATAACGGGGTGATGTCGGTAGGCCAATTGACGGACATCAATTATTTCTGGAGCATCACGCAGTACCCGTCCTTTGGAAAGGCCAATGCGGTGCTGTCGGATTTGCGGGGGAATTCCCTGTCCATGCCGCAGAGAGTCATGCCTGATATGTCGCCATTCTCGATGATGAACGAGTTGAGTTCAGTCCATTTCTTCAATGCCACCCTGCCGTTTGTGGACAATGAATCGTCGCTCTTCGGGCTCTACGCTGAATCGTCGTGGCAATTGCCGTTCATTTTTCCGACCTCGAATATCGTGACGGGAAACGGGATGCTCTGGGGGCGGGTGAGAGATTTGTCTTTCGATACCTATTTCCAGGGCCAGGGCTTGGAAGATATGGTAAAACGGCTTCAGCTCTTCGGTATTGATCGCTTTCTGACGGGATCGCCGGTTTTCGATGAGCAGGCCGAGAAGATCAAAGAAGCGACGCTGATAAAGAATGACAATGGATTCAAAATATACCGCCTGAGCGGCGCGAAGCCGCTCGTTTACGAAGCGGGGCATATGCCGGGACTTTTCGTGCGATACGGCGGGTTGGATTTTCGGGAGTTCGCGCTTGGGTGGTATTCGGTGCCGGATCTTCTGGATTATCCCGTCGCCGATTGGACGAAGGGTGCGAATGATCTGACCGCGAGTTCAACCGCTCCCTTTAGCTTCATTGCCGTTGAACTGAATGGCCGGCCGTCGGATGATTTCGTGAAGCAGATAACCTCACTCGGCAAGCCGGTAGTGTTCCTGAATGAATCGGGGAATCCGCTCAGTTTGGGCAATGGCAAAAATATCGAAGAGGTCGATGCCTTTCAACCCGTCGCGCTTTTCGGGAAGCAGCCGCCGAACATGACGCAGCCCAATGTTGATTCGTTGACAGCGCTCTCGGGATTTATTCATAAATTCGCGGCGCCGAACGCGAATGCTTCGACGACGCTATCTATCTTGTCGTTTTCCGGGGAGAATGTAAGTTTTTCGGGCGCCGGTCCGGCGATCGTGAACCTCGGTTATTTCCCGTACTGGCAGTGCAAAACCGGCTGCGGTAATGTCTACCCGGTAACGCCGGGCCAGATGCTCATCTTTTCGAATGGTTATGCCAATCTCGCATACCGGCCGAGCACCGACGCGGCCGTAGGGGAGTATCTTTCAATCTTCGGTGTAGTTCTTTTGATTGGCGCCGGATATCTCGCGCGCCGGCAATCCCGCAAAAAGGAGACCGCATAGCTTATCCCCAAAATTTCGGCCCCCCGCTCTCCTTTAAGGCCCCCCGGGGGCCTAAAATCTGTGGATAACTTAAAACCCCAAACAAGTTACTATATTCTATATGAGGAGGGGGAAATTGAGTACGAATGGAATATTCCATGTTTATAATCGAGGGGCTGATAAACGGGAAATTTTTTGCGATAGCAGAGACTATCTGAGATTCGTTCATGGATTGTATGAATTCAACGATGAAAATCCGGCGGAAAATATAACGTACGGGTTTATCAAGAATCCCGTCAAGATTTCTCTCGTTGACGGAAGAGGTGTTCCGTCGATTGTGCCGAAGCATCCCCGGGAAATGCTCGTCGATGTTCTGGCGTTTGCCTTGATGCCCAACCATTTCCATTTACTCCTCAAGCAACGGAAGGAAAATGGCGTAACGAAGTTTATGCAGAAACTGGGAGCCGGTTACGCGCTTTATTTCAACGAGAAGAATCAGAGGAGCGGAGTCCTCTTCCAGGGAAGATTCAAGGCAGTAGAAGTAAGGAGCGATGAATATCTTCTCCATCTCCCGTACTATATTCACGCCAACCCGCTGGACCTCAATGTCAACGGGATCAATGAGATTGAATTTCTGAATTCATATCGATGGAGCAGCCATATGGATTATTGCGGTTGGAGAAACTTCCCCTCGGTTACCCAGAGGGATTTTCTTCTGAAGTTTTTTGATGGCGAGAAGAATTACAAGAAATCAATCACGAAATGGGTTAAAGAAAAGAGCAGGAATGTTGAGAAGATGAGAACTGTCGCGATAGAAGAATTTGTCATCCTAATATCTCTCGTTGCATTCGGTTACCAGCTCCCGGGAGCGGATTACCTTGAATCCTTGCTTTGAGGCGTTGGCGGATCGATGAGGGTAAAATCATTCTTGTCCCAAGCAATTCTCGTTAAGCTTGAATTTTCGGGTATGGAGTTCCACGATACTTCATCAATCATTTTATTGGATGGGTTGTATAAGCGGAGCGATGAGTTCGTTTTTGCCATGGCATACGATGCAGGCCAATAAATGTCGGCTGACAGCGTTGAACTTGATTTCGCGATTAATACATATTCATGTTGGTTTACCAGCATATTTTCAAATCTTTTCGATGTTATGAAAGTTGTTTCCGTTCCGGATGCCGACAATCTTTTCAATGAGAACCCGGTTAGGTCGATTGACGTATCTCCAGCGTTGTAGAGTTCTATAAACGGCGGCAGTGCATTGCTGCCGAGAAACACCTCACTCAGGAGAATTTCTGCAGTTTTCGCTTCGCTGGTCAGTCCTGCGCCAACATGAACGCCGTTGTCCTTTATTTCATATAAAAGTTTTTCGGTGCCGATGATGGATGTCGTCACGTTCCAAAAATAGGAAGGGAGATGAGCCTTCAAAGATGCAAAAAGAGCAAGAGTCAGTATGCTGAAAATGAGCAGCGCCTTTAGCGCCGATTTTTTATGAACTTTTTCATCTTTTCCAGTGGCCATGCGTTCATGATGTCCTTTTTTTCAGCGAATCCGCGACGCGCTTGAGCGATACCGTACTTCAGGAATTGGAAATGAACCGGGGAATGCGCGTCGGAGTCGATGGCCATTGAAACCCCCGCTGCGACGCATTTCCGTATATATTCATCTTTCAGGTCGGATCGCTCCGGGAGAGCGTCTATTTCCAAGATAGTACCGGTTTTCTTGGCGTGTCGTATGAGTTCATCTATGTCGACGTCGTAAGCATCTCTCTTTTGTATGATTCTTCCCGTCGGATGGAAAATGATGTCCACGTTCTTATTCTCCATAGCACGCCTTATCCTTTCCGTTTGATCTTCGCGTGAAAGATTGAAATAAGAATGGACCGAAGCGCCGACGACGTCTAGTTGAGAAAGTACCGAATCCGGCAGATCAAGCGAGCCGTCTTCCAAAATATCGCATTCACTGCCTTTCAAGACAGTTATTTTGATGCCTTCCGATTTGAGCTTCTTGTTTACCTTGTCTATTTCCTCCATTTGTCTCACTATGCGCTTTTCATCAAGCCCGCCGGTCATGGCCAACCTTTTCGTATGGTCGGTAATCGCGATATATTCCAGCCCCTGTTTTGCCGCTTCCCTTGCCATACCCTCAATTGAATTGGACCCATCGGTCCAATTGGTCTGAACTTGCAGATCGCCATGCAGGTCGCCGTAGCCGATAAGCTTCGGTAATTTATTTTCTTTTGCCAAAGCTATTTCGCCGACATCCTCCCGCATTTCAGGTTCGATATACCGGAGTCCGAGAGCTCGGTAAAGGTCCTCTTCTGTCCTTCCGGCCACAAAAGTTTCTTTTTTGCCATGAATTTTGAAAAGCCCGTATTCATTCAATTTCATACCTTTTCTGATAGCAATTTCGCGGAGAGCGATATTATGCGCTTTCGATCCGGTGAAATAATTGAGAGCCGCGCCATAGGATTCCTTCGGCACCACACGCAGATCGATATTCAAGCCAGATTTCAATTTGATCGCTGACTTTGTTTCGCCGTGCGCGGTTATTTTTACCACTCCGGCCATATGCACGAAATAGTCCATAACCGGTTTTGGATTTTTCGTGATGACGAGGATGTCCGCATCTCCAATAGTTTCTTTCATGCGCCGAACCGATCCGGCGATGATCGCTTTTTCAACTCCCTTTTGCTTCCGTATGTGTTCAACTACCTCTTCTATCTCCGGCATAGTAAATCCCAAGATGAAACGGCCGGAAGATTTTTCAAGAAACATCAGGCTCTTCAGGATTTTTTCTTCGCTTTTTTCTCCAAATCCTTCCAAGTCTCTAATTCTCCCTTTCTGGGCGGCACTTTCCAGATCTTTTACATTCTTGATCTTCAGTTTTTCGTAAAGTTTTTTAATCGATTGCGGACCTAATCCCTCAACCCTTCTCAACGAGTCTATGTCAACTGGCATTTTTTTCTTTAAATCTTCAAAGTATTTTATCCTGCCGGTTTTAATGAACTCCTCTATCTTTTCCGCTGTGGAAACGCCAATGCCCGGAATTTCCTCGATCGCTTTAATACCCCCCCTTTGGTATGTTTCAGAAATATCCTCCCCCAGTCCCTCGAGAATCTCGGCAGCCCTTTCGTAGGCACGCGGTTTGAAGGGGATATTGTCCATATCCAAATATTCAGCTATGCCATAGAAGATCTCGGCGATAGAATTATTCAAGGCCATTACTTCAATTATACCCCACCCCGAGTTATCCCCAGATTTTAGGCCCCCCGGGGGCTTTAAAGGAGAGCGGGGGGCCGAAATTTTGGGGATAAGTTTTGTTGATTGTGGAATTTTAGCTTCTACAATGAAAAATAGGGATAAGCAAAAAGAGCAACTCGTGTTTTCGGGTTTGCTCTTTTTGTTTTATCACGTCGCAAAATTTAACTTAAAAGATATGGGAAAAAGCAGGGGGTTGGGGATATTCATGGGGATTTTCCTCGGTCTTATCGTTGTTGGGGTTGGTATTTATGTTTTGGAATCGCGGATTCAGAAAGCAGTTGTTGGTTCCCAGCCCGCGAGCGCGGAATACAACGGGCCGGTGGAATACCAGCAATACCAAAAGTGGATAGAGGATTATGAAGCCGACATGAAGGCGGACGACGTCGGCGGGAAGACGCCGGAGGAAACGCTTCAGCTGTTCATCGACGCGCTCCGGAAAGGCGATGCGGAACTGGCATCGCGGTATACGCTCCTCGATATTCAAGATCCGGATTTGCGGATGAAGTGGAGAGCCGATATCGAGAAAAAGAAAAGCGAAGGAAGGTTGAATGAAATAGCTGATATCTTATCAAGGGCGGTGTATGATGTGTCATCGTCAGGTGGTGATACCGCTTGGTTTTCTGTTTGGAACAAGGATGGCATGGCCGACTACAGCGCGCTTCTCAAATTCAACAAATATTCCGGCGTTTGGAAAATAGAAAGCATGTGATGAAAAAGACATTCATTTCAATTTTCTTGTTGGGGTTTTTCATTTTGTCGCCGGATGTTCTCGCATACGATTCCGGAACACATGCGTTTTTGACAAAATCCGCAGTTGATCTCTATAACGGAACGGCGGCGATCCAGTTTCCCCGGGAATTGGAGGATTATTTCATGGATGGCTCCCGCCGGGAAGACGATATCCCAAGATCATTCAATCATTTTTACGATCCGGTGTATCAGCGGGGGCTTACCTATAATCCGGCCATCAACGCGGTGAACATCCCCGGGAAATGGGAAACGTCGAAAAGTTGGGCCGAAAATCCCGCGAGCCAGAACGCCATCGTCTATAAAGTCGCGCCGACGATCGCCTCGATACTCTCGGCCATCGAAAAGGGAAAAATGAGCGTTGTTTCAACGGATTCGGATTTCACGTGGCAGAAAGCGATTGATCTCTATCGAGCCGGTAAAAAAGAAGAAGCGATGTTTGCGCTGGGGCACGTCATCCACTTGATAGAAGATACGAGCGTTCCGGATCACACGAGGGATGATCCGCATCCCGGCGGAAGCCCCTACGAAAATTGGGCGGCAAAGTTTACGCCCGAGTCGCCGGATCCGGACTTGGCAAAAAAGTTAAATGGTGAACAGCCGGTCGTTCTCGCCGATCTCGGCTCCTCCTTCGATGCCATAGCGAACTATTCCAATAACAATTTTTACAGCCGAAACACGATCGGATTGCAAGGCGGATATAATCTTCCTGTTGCGGACATGTCCGATTTGGACGTGAGAAGTGGAAAGTACTATGTGATGGGACACGATGGCGAAGGGAATGAATACCCGTTATTAAAAAAGAATTCGGTGTTAAGTTTGCTGTTCGATTTCAAGAATGTGACTATAACAATGGACGACGATCTTGTAAAAGGTTCTTATTGGTCTCTTCTTTCAAAGAAAGCGGTCCAGTATGCGGCGGGGGTGCTGGATCTGTTTTTCAGGACGGCTCAAGCGGCGTCGGTGCAAAATCAAGCTGCTACAACGATCGTTCAGGATACTGCAACGAGCCTCCCGAGCGCCTCGGGTGCTCGGGAGGCTGTCATTCCGCGACCGGTAGTGTTCACCGACCGTTCAGTGGTTAAGGTTGGCGAGAAAATAATTGAGAGTGGCGAACACTTTACGCCGCTTGGCAAGATTTCGCTGGTTTTTGATTTACCCAACGGGAGAACAGTTCGTTCGAATATTACGGCCAATGGTTCGGGAAATTTTGAAAATAGTTATTCGGTGCCCCTCGATGCGGTTCTCGGAAACTATGCCTACTACGCGGAGGATATGCAAAACGGCGCGATGAGCGGGAAGGTAATGTATTCGGTAGTTTCAGAAATCAAAAAAGTCGCTTCAGGAAGCACTCCCAGCGCTTCGACAAGCTCCCCGAGCGCCTCGGGTGCTCGGGAGACGGCGACCTCGACAACAGCACCGCCGGCCGCCCAGCAATGCACATTCAATGCAAACAATGCGGCATCGCATGCCCCGGTTATCTTGAACGAGGTGGCGTGGATGGGAGGAAGCGAAACATACGGATTGAACGCTTCCGATGAGTGGTTTGAATTAAGAAATGTAACCGGTGCGACTGTTGATTTGTCCGGGTGGCAAATCATCAGCAAAAAAGGAAGTATAAAAATGACCCTGCCGCCCGGAGCCCGAGTATCTCCATGGGGATTTTATCTTCTTGAGCGAACCGATGATAATGCAGTTCCGAATATTCCGGCAGATCTTATCTACGTCGGCGGTCTTTCCAACGCCGATGACGGTCTGGAGATTTTTGCGGTGGGTTGCGGGCTCGTGGATCGCGTGCTGGCGGATTCCGAGTGGCCGGCGGGGGATGCCTCTCTTCGCCGCACCATGGAGCGGAAAGATGATTTTTCGTGGTACACCTCGGGGAGTTTTAACGGGAAAATCTTCGGAACGCCGAAAGCCCCGAATGGGCCGGCGTATATTCCTCCGCAGAATCAAAATCAAGTGGTCTATGTCGGTGGGGGAGGCGGGAACCAGGGCGGATCGTCTGATAGCTCTTCTCCGCCGAACCTCGCGATTACGGAAATCATGTATGATTATCCGGGATCGGATGCCGGGCATGAGTGGGTTGAGGTAAAGAATGTTGGTGCGGCGGATGCCGATTTGAGCGAGATAAAACTGTATACCGACAACACAGCTCACAATCTGAATTTTGCCGAAGGGAATTCCTTGTTGCTCCCGGGCAGTTTTGCCGTGTTCTCCAATGGTTCCACGACCGTCCTCCAGGATTTCCCCGATTTCAGCGGCAACCTGTTTTATGGTTCGTTTTCTTTGAATAACGCGAGTGGCACGATCGCCTTGAAATACCGCGATACGGTTTTTGGTTCGATCTCCTACGCCTCGACAACCGGCGCTCACGGCGACGGAAACTCGCTGCAGATTGTGAACGGCGATTGGACGTGGTCGCGTCCGACGCCCGGCGCGGAAAATGTTCTCGATCAATCATTGGGCGGAGATGAGTCGGTGACATCCTCGACTTCCACGCCGCCCGTCGCGGGGAGTGAGTCCGATCGGGTGGTTGTGAGCGAGGTGCAGGTCGGCGGTGTCGACGCAGGAGACGAGTTCATTGAGCTCTACAATCCCGGCGTGAGCGATGTTGATCTCGGTGGCTGGTCGTTCCAGTACGTGAGCGGCGGCGCATCGTCGATCTCAAGTTCCACGGTTTCGAAAAGCAGCTTCGGGGCGGGAAGCATTATTCGGGCGAAGGGGTTTTTCTTGATAGCGCGCGACGTGGATAACGGAGGCAGTGATGGGTATGCGGGTCGCAAGACGCCGGATGTGCTTTATAGAAATTTCAGTTTGTCGGGAGGTTCGAATGGCGGCGGGGTGTTTTTGGTTTCGACGACGACCGATATCAATTCTCTTGATGATGCGTCGATCATGAGCGCCGTTTTTTATGGCAACGGGGATATTTTCACGAATGCCCATCCGGCGCCGGTGCCGGGGAACGGTGAAAGCTTGGAACGGAAAGCGTTTCGGGGCGGATATTGCCTCTCGACTTTGCCGGGAGCGGACGGCGAGTTTCTCGGCAACGGCTGCGATTCCGGCTCAAGCGCCCTTGATTTTATAGTGCGCGCCGATGCGGAACCGCAGAACACCCAAAGCCTTCCCGAGCCGCGCGCTGCGCCGATTGCTCCCACTCCGTTTCCGGGAAGAAGTGCAATAGCCGATTACCGGTTCGACGACATGGTCATCGGATTTAAATGGAGCGCTTCGCGTGATTCGACCGGCTCGCCGTCCGGCGCTACCTATTATCTTTCCCGGGAGAACGATGGCGAGTTTTCATTTGTCGCATCGACGACGTTCCTTGAGTTCACATATCCGCTTGCGGAAATCGGAAGAGAGTATAGATTCCGCATGACAGCGTTCGACCGTGACGGAATGCCATCAGGCAACGTCGATATGGTTGTTGCAACACCGTTCGCCAACACAATGCCGGTTGTCTTCTCGCAAAGCATCCTCGCCGACCACTCCCAGAGCAGTTTTTATTCGGATAATTGGTATCAGCTGGGGAGAGGTTTTTCGGGGACGCTCCAGTCGCTCAGCCTTCGCGGAGTCGTGAGCGACGCAAGCTTTTTCGCCTCGCATGTCTACCTCAAGGAATTCGAGGACGGCGACTATTCCCATGAGACAGCGTCTTTTACGCTCTCCGACAACGCTCCGTTCACGAACGAATTGAATAATGTAAAGATTGCAAATCTCAACATACCACTGTACCCCTTCTCGTATTATCGCCTCGATACGTATCAAGATTACCAGAATCGGAGCGTGGTTCTTCTCGGCACGGCGAATCGGGGGAATGCCATGAGCAATTCGTTTGTCACCGACGTTGGCAGAGTTATTCAAGAATATCCGTTTTATCCTTTTGTGGTCATAGAGGGGGAAATAGGACCCGCGGTCGATGTTACGATACCGCAGAAACCGACAATGCCACCGCTCAATGAGGTTGCATTCGATCAGTTCGGAATGAATCTCAGCGTCTCATGGGCAAGCTCGACTGATCTTGATTCACTCGATACTTCGATCGCGTACGAATACAACGCCACGACTCTTTCCGATTTCAATGAGGGTGAATGGAAAAATGTCGGCGGCAATTTATCCGTCAATATACCGGTGATATTTCCCAATCGATACAAAATAGGACTGCGGGCTGTTGATGACACCAATCTCCGTTCCGACGTTGCCTCAACGACGTGGGAATTTCCGGCGGGATTTTCGCCGTATCTTCTCACGTCATCGTTCAATTCGGTTTTTCAGGATTGGACAGCTTCTGCCAGCGTTTCGGTGGAAAGTGTCGAATTCAAAACGGCGGATTTTTCGACGGGGAGCGCTAATCCGTGGTCAAACAGTTGCCGCGTTGATATGTATGACGTAACCGATGGAACGGAAACAATGATCGCCGGAAGCCTCAGTTCCTTGGGAGGGCCGGGTTGCGCGGGGAATCCGATTTTTTATTTCGATCCCGCGAGCAGCACGGTGACGAGCGGTCGCCGGTATCGGTTCAAATTCTTCTTCGATGCTTGCGCGTGGGCCGGACAATGCGGTGTGAAATTTTACGGCACGAATGAAAATACCGCCGGGGGATTGTTCAGTAATTCTTCGATAAAAAATGCCGCCCTCAGGATTAAAAGCGGCGCCGGTTATCTCTTTTCTAATTTTTGACAAAGGCGTGATTTGGAGGCAGAATTGAATCTGTTGTTCTTTTTATTCTAAGTACCAAAAGAGGAGGAAGAGATGCTGTACTGTTCCAACTGGCCGGTGTGCAAACACGCCCTGCCAATCGACGGAGACAACGAAATGTGCAATAAATGCGGAGCCAAAATGATCCGCGTGAATCCCGCCGTTTTTTTCAGACCGGATCCGGCTCTCGTGAAAGATAAATCTCTCGACGGATTGAAAACCCCTCCCAATCCGGAACCGTCCGCGTAGGACGGTGTTGTATCACCTAGGTTTGCTTGTTCGGAAACCTAGGCGTTTTTATTTTTAAGTTATCCCCAGTTTTTAGGCCCCCCGGGGTCCTTTAAGGACCCCGGGGGGCTTTAAAGGAGAGCGGGGGGCCGAAATTTGACGCGGAGAGGAGAGTTTGGTAGCGTAAAGATAGTTCGTGCCATTTGTTTGAATTTAAACCGGCTGGGGATCGGGTGATGCCTCCCCCCAGACCGGAAGTGCGCCGTCTCCGGTAGGAGGGAACGGCGTGCGGATCCCGGACGCGACGTACGCGCGTCTGGGTCTTACGAGAGTTTGCGCTCTCCTCCTGTCACCTGATGGTCCGCATGGCCATCAGGTTTTCTTTTTGACAAATATCAAGTTCTGTGGTATACCTTACACCTAAGGTTAGGAAAGAGTTCTAAAACAAGTAAATAAAGGAAGGAACATAGAAATGGAAACAGAGCGGGAAGAAAAAATGGTCAAATTCCACTGTACCAAATGTGGAATTACCTTGGAGTTTAAGGAGAAAGCACCAATCACGCCGGTTCCCTGCATTGATGAATGCGGCGGGGAAATGGTTGAGATCGAGGTTGAAGGGTTCAGACCCCCCTCGAATTCCGTCGAGGATTCCATGTTCGAGGGCATGATGCCCTGAGTGAGTTTTCATCTCCAGATCGCTAGCAGACGGTCTGTTGATGTCCCAGTGGTGCGGGAGGCGTCCTCCCCCGCACCACGAATTTTCGATGCCAGTCGCCTTTGTGTGATTGGCATCTTTATTTTTATACTATATACATGAAGGAAATCGTCGTGGTTTTGCACAACATTCGGAGTTTGCACAATGTCGGGTCCATGTTCCGGACGGCCGACGCGAGCGGCGTTTCGAAAATATACCTCTGTGGCATCACGCCGAAGCCGGTTGACGTTCTCGGGAAATACCGGGGGCAGGTCGCGAAAGTCGCGCTCGGCGCGGAGTGGACGGTCCCGTGGGAACATGTTCGGTCGACGACGGCGCTTTTGAAAAAACTAAAAAAAGAAGGATACAAAATTTTCTCCGTCGAGCAGTCGAAAAAATCAATTCCATACCATACCCTAAACCCCAAACCCTACGCCCTCCGCAAGGTTGCCCTGGTCATGGGAAATGAGGTTAGGGGATTGCCGCGGAGTATCCTGATCAAATCCGACAAAATCCTTGAGATTCCGATGAGGGGAAAGAAAGAATCCCTGAATGTTTCGGTGGCCTTCGGTATCGCCGTTTACCGGCTCATGTATAATTAAGGTATGTCGGGATTTTTGAAAGCGTTCATCTTGCTCCTCGGGATTGCCGTCGGCGCGTCGCTCATCGCCGTTCCCTATATCGAACAGCTGAATAAGGTCCAAAGGAAGGCGGAAGTGAAGATCAACAACCAGTACATCACGGCCGATGTCGTGAAGACGGAAGCGGCGCGGGAAAAGGGACTCGGCGGCCGGACGGCGCTTGGCGTGAACGACGGGATGCTCTTCATCTTTTCCAAGCCGGAATTATACGAGTTCTGGATGAAGGACATGGTCATTCCCATCGATTTAATTTGGATCGCCAACGGAAAAATCGTCGGCTTCGAGGAAAATATGCAGCCGCCGTCGCCGGGAACGCCTGATAGCGGGCTTCAGATCTATGCTCCGCCGTCGCCGGTCGACGAGGTTTTGGAGCTCCGCGCCGGCAGGGTCTCGCTCCTTCAGGCGAAAGTGGGGGATCAGGTTTTCACACGAACGCTCATTCCGACTTCGCAGGCGCTGCAGAACCCGCAATGATTTTTGACGTAAAAACAGAATAGGCAGTCATCCTTGAATGGACGACTGCCTATTTTTATACATCGAAAGCTTCGAACGCCTTCTTGGCTTTTGCCAAGAAAACGCCCTGGTAATCTTTCATGAATCTTTTACAAACCTCGCGCTTGCACATCGCGACGTGGCCGAGCGCTTCGGTATAAATCGGGTTCTTGAGAGGAAGCGGTTTTTTCGCTTTTTGTTCGGCTTCCCAATGTCCTTCGATGACATTGGTCGCGCTTTCGCAGGGGAAAAGTTCCTGCAGTATCCACGAAAAACTCCTGAATGATCCTCGGGAAACCTCTCCGAGGTCCATTCCGAGCGTTTTCGATTCTTCGCCGCTCAGGTAGATGCGATCGTCGGATTCGTCGGGCCAATTGTTGTTCGGCACGAATGCTATCCGCACGATAGCTTTTCCTCTTTCGATAAGGGGAATCTTCCCGCGAAAGCTGAATTTTACCCTCCGTAATCCATTCGGCAGGGAAAGCGTTCCCATAGCCGCCTGCCTTGCCTGTTCTTCTTTTAGGCTGTAGGTGACTATTTGAACTCCGTGACCCATCTGAATGGTTGTCGGATGGTAATCTCTGGCTACGGCATAGAGCATCGGCCGCCAGAGTTCATTGCTTATGGCAATGAAAATTCTGTTTTCCATGGTTTTGCCTCACTTCCCGGTTTTGAAAAATGAAAAGAGCTTCAATACTAAAATACTATCTTTTTTCCGCTTGACCGGTCAAGGCGGTGAACCTAAAATAAAGGTATGCCCCGTAGGACAACTTCGAATAGCGTCTCGGGTGTTATTCGGAAGCGAAGGGGCATGCGGGAGTTTACAGTTAATTAAAGGTCTATTATTTATTAAAATAAGTACAAAATTTGAAGTTGTACTACAGGGCATGGCAAAAGTAGCAATAAACGGATTCGGAAGGATTGGCCGACTGTTCTTCAAGCAGGCGTTCGGCGAACAAGACATCGATATCGTCGCGATTAACGATCTGGGGAGCCTGGAAAATCTTGCGTATCTCCTCCAATACGACACGGTATACAAAAAATACGCGAAGAGCGTCGAGGCGAAGGGAGATAAACTTATCGTCGATGGCAAGGAGATCGCGTTCCTGCAAATCAAAGATCCGACGGAGCTGCCGTGGAAAGTGATGGGCATCGACATCGTCGTCGAAGCGACGGGTATCTTCGAGGAATACGAAAAAGCAAAAGTGCACCTCGCGGCGGGCGCGAAACGGGTGGTCATCACCGCGCCGGCCAAAGATCCGGACGGGACGGAAGGCAAAACGGTTTTGATGGGCGTGAACGAGGATGAGGCGAAAGGCGTCGTTTTGACCTCGAACGGTTCCTGCACGACGAACGCCGCGTCGCCGGTCATCCAAGTGATGTCCGAGAATCCGGGAATCCTGAAAGCGATCCTTTCGACGACCCACGGTTACACGGCGACGCAATCGATCGTCGACGGCCCGGTCAAGGGTCACGACATGCGGCGGGGGAGAGCGGCGGCCCAAAACATCGTTCCTTCGACGACGGGAGCGGCGATCGCCGTGACGCGCGCCATCAAAGAACTTGAAGACAAATTCGACGGCATTTCGCTCCGCGTCCCCGTTGTCTCGGGATCGATTGCGGACATCACGTTCATCGCGAAACGGAAGACAACCATCGAAGAAATCAACGACATTTTCCGGAAGGCGGCGGCATCGCCCCGCTGGAAGGGGATCATGAACGTCGTCGAGGATCAAGTGGTTTCATCGGATATTTTGGGGGAGCCGTACGGCGCCATCGTGGATTTGAATTTCACGAAGGTCGTCGACGGCGATCTCGTGAAAGTGCTCTCGTGGTACGACAACGAAGCCGGGTACGTGTCGACGCTCGTGAGGCACGTGAAGATGCTCGCGAGCATCGTATAGTCCATGATTATCTATATCGGGGCGGATCACCGGGGATTTGATTTAAAAGAAGTATTAAAGAAGAGCTTGAAACTCGCGGGGTATTCCGTGACCGATTTCGGAAACGCGGTGAAGGACGAGAACGACGACTATCCCGGGTTTGCGGCAAGCGTTGCGGAAAAGGTGAGTTCCGAATTCGAGACCGCGCGCGGCATCGTGATCTGCGGTTCCGGCGTCGGCGTCTCGGTCGTCGCCAACAAGTTCAAAAACATCCGGTGCGCGCTCGTCGGGAACCCCGATCAAGCGTTCGATTCCCGGAACGACGACGACTCGAACATTTTGGCGCTCGGCGCGAATTACCTGGATGAAGAAGCGGCGAAAAAGATCGTCGTCACATGGCTTGAAACGCCGTTCTCCGGAGACGAGCGGCACAAGAGGCGCTTGGATGAGATTTCTTCCCTGGAACTCAAAACTTTGAAGGATACGGACAAAGAATCGGCCGACGGGTATTGATACTTGTCCCGTGAGAAATCGCGTACGCACAGCAAAGAAGAATCATGAATAAAGCATCAGTTAAAATGGTCAAGAATAATATACGCCGAGCGCATTCCGCGTATGCGTCCTATTTCTAACGGGATGGAAGTTATCCCCTCGATTAATTTTTTCGATGAACAGCCGGTGAAGGACTTGATTCCCAAGCTGGAAATTTTGAAGAACCGCGGCGTCGCAATCGTTCATTTGGATATCTCCGACGGAAAATTCACGAAAGCTTCTCCGGGTCCAGGGCCGGAATTTTTCACTTCCACGCTCGGCGGCATGTTCACCTTCGAGTTGCATCTCATGGTGGAAGACGTCGCCGTTTCCCTGGAGAAGTGGTCCGCGTTGAAGAACATCGAACGGATCGTCGTCCATCCGGAATCCGAATTCAATGTTGGCGACCTCCGCGAATTTTGTTCGCGGGCGGGCGCGGAACTCGCGTGGAGTTTGCAGATCGGCGGGGATCTGGGAAATTTCGTGGATATGATCGAGGTGACGAACGCCACCATGGCGGAGCTCGTCGCCGTTCCCCTCGGATTTTCGGGAGGGGAATTCGACCCATCCGTCCTGGAGCGGGTCAAATTCTTGAAGCAAATTCACCCCGATCTCGGCATTTTCATCGACGGGGGCGTGAACGACAAAACAGCCGCTACCATGAAGGAAAGCGGGGCGTCGGGCGTCGTCTCGGGCTCCTATCTTTGGCAGAGTTCGGACGTCGGGGCGGCGTATGATACACTAAGAACTATATGAACCAGATAGTGAAAACTCGATTGGATTCGCCGAGGTTCGTCGGCGATGATGGGAAATCGGAGAAGTGCATGTGCGATTTTAAAGGTCACGTTTATTACTATGAGCTCGGTTCGGCGAATCGCTGACGGAAATCGAGTTTCTACTAATCTGGTGAAAAAGCCGAAGATCATTTTTGTCACGGGAGGGATCATTTCCGGCATCGGCAAGGGAGCATCGGCCGCCTCCATCAGTTTTCTTTTGAAATCGCGGGGATATAAAATCCTGCCGATCAAGATGGATCCGTACCTCAACAAGGACGCGGGCACGATGAACCCCTATCAGCACGGCGAGGTCTTCGTGACCGAAGACGGTGCCGAGACCGATCTCGATTTGGGGCACTACGAGCGGTTCCTGAACATGAACTTGGACAAATTCTCGAACTTCACGACCGGATCGGTGTATTCGACGGTTATGGATCTCGAGCGGCACGGCGACTTTTTGGGGAAGACCATCCAAATCATCCCGCACGTCACGAACGAGATCAAAAAGCGGATTCTGAAGCCGGCCGAGGACAAGAAGGCGGATGTCGTTATCGTGGAAATCGGCGGGACTGTCGGCGACATCGAGGAAGAGCCGTTCCTCGAGGCGGCGCGGCAGATCTACGGCGAGTACGGCGAAGAAAACGTCTCGTTCATCCACGTGGTGAAGATCGATTACGTATTCCCGTCCGAAGAGGAAAAAACGAAACCGATCCAGCAGTCGGTGCGGCTTCTCAGGGAGTCGGGCATCCATCCCGATTTCCTCATTGTCCGGTGCAAGAATGAATTCGACGGCGACATCAAGGAAAAAATTTCAATGTTCACGAACGTTCCGGAGAGCCATATCATCGAGGCGCCGAATGCGGGGAGCATCTACGAAATCCCGCTGAATTTCAAAAAGAAAAAACTGGACGAAAATCTGCTCCGAACGCTCGCGCTGCCCGTCAAGAAATCGGATATCCTCCCGTTGCAGCGGAAGATTAAAAAAATGAAGGGGATAACGAAGACGACGAGGATCGGCCTTGTCGGCAAGTATGTCGTGAATCCCGATGCGTACCTCTCGGTTATCGAAGCCGTGAAACACGCGGCGCTTGAAGCGGGCGTCAAGGCCGACATCGTCCAAGTTGATTCAGAAAGGGACAATGTCGTCAAAAACATCAAAAACCTCGACGGGATCATCGTCCCCGGCGGGTTCGGCAAGCGCGGCATTGAGGGGAAAATCAAAGCCATTCAATACGCGCGGGAGAACGGTGTCCCGTTCCTCGGTCTCTGTCTTGGCCTCCAGGTTGCCGTCATTGAATTCGCGCGGCACGCGTGCGGGCTCGCGCGGGCGAACAGCACCGAATTCGACGCGCGGACGCCGAATCCGGTCATTGCCATTATGCCGTCGCAGAAGAACGTGAAAAATCTCGGGGGGACGATGCGGCTGGGATCGTGGGACATGGAACTTGTGAAGGGAACCAAGGCGTATGACATCTACGGCGGTCCGTTGGGAAGCGAGCGGCACCGGCATCGCTATGAAGTGAATCCGGCGTATCACGAAACGCTCCAAAAAAACGGACTCGTTTTTTCGGCTTGGTCGAAAGACGACGAACGATTGGTGGATATGGTGGAGCTGGAC
>JAKALR010000008.1 GCA_021824045.1 bacterium
TTTTTGGACATCGTTTTGGAATCAACATTGAGGCAGGGAAAGAAAAGGGCTAATACGGCGGATATACGCAGAGACAAATAGATAAAAACGGATATGAATGGATAGAGAGGGGAGATATGAGAGCTCCAATTTATCTCTATTGTGTCTCTAAATATATCTTGTTACTATTTTATTTATGCGACAGTCGAAACTACTTTTCAAAACACAAAAAACACTGCCGAAGGACGAAGTGGCGGTGAACGCCCAGCTCTTGATCCGGGCGAATTTCGTGCATAAGCTCATGGCGGGCGTCTATTCATATCTCCCGCTCGGCTTCCGGGTCCGCGAGAAGGTCATGGAGATCATCCGGGAAGAAATGAACGCGCTCGGCGCCGCGGAGCTTTTGATGCCGTCTCTGCAGCCGAAATCAGCGTGGGAGGCGAGCGGCCGATGGGAAGGACTCCAGAAAATCATGTATCAGTTCAAGGATCATTCCGGCCGCGATGTCGGACTCGGCGTGACGCACGAGGAAATCGTGGCGCTCCTCGCGCAGGGGATCATCGATTCCTACGCGGACCTGCCGAAATATGTTTACCAAATTCAGGCGAAATTCCGGGACGAACCGCGGGCGAAATCCGGAATCTTGCGGGGGAGGGAATTCACCATGAAGGATATGTACAGTTTCCACGCCGACGAGAAATCACTGGAAGATTTTTACGAAAAGGCGAAGAAGGCGTACACGAGGGTTTTCGAGCGGTGCGGTTTGAAATCGTACGTCACCGAAGCGTCCGGCGGCGATTTTTCGAAGAGCCATTCCCACGAGTTCATGGTGGAAACGCCGGCCGGCGAGGATGAAACGTATCTCTGCCGCTTGTGCGGTTTCGCCCGAAACAAAGAAATCGCCGATTTCAAGAAGGGTGAACGGTGCCCGACGTGTACGGCGGGAGTTCTCGAAAAAGTGACGACCGTCGAGGTGGGGAATATTTTCAAGCTGGGAACCAAATTTTCGGAAGCCGCGAATTTGAATTTCAAGGATAAAGAAGGTACCCTGAAGCCCGTCGTCATGGGATCCTACGGCATCGGCGTTGAGCGCCTGATGGGAACGATCGTCGAGGTTCATCACGACGAAAGGGGCATTCTGTGGCCCGAAACCGTCGCGCCGTTCACCATCCATCTCCTGCTCCTCGGAGAGGCAAGCGAAGAGCTTCAAAAGTTCGCCGACGGGGTATATCATGAATTCGAGAAAGCGGGCGTTGAAGTTCTCTTTGACGATCGGATGAAGGTATCGGCCGGAGAGAAGTTCTACGACGCCGATCTCATCGGCCTCCCGTGGCGGGCGATCGTGAGCGAGAAAACGATGGTGCAGGGCAAGATCGAGATCAAAAAGAGGAACGAGAGCGGATCGAAAACCGTGAAGGCGAAAGAATTCATAGCGGAAATAAAACAATAAAACCATGATTTT
Organism: bacterium; assembly: GCA_021824045.1. GTDB lineage: Bacteria > Patescibacteriota > Minisyncoccia > UBA6257 > GWB1-50-10 > JAKAHT01. The sequence continues at coordinate 1,442 of JAKALR010000008.1, forward strand.
AAAAAAAATAATCGGCGTCGATCTGGGAACTGATACGACACAGGTGTATTTGAAAGGGGTGGGAATCGTTTTGAATGAACCGTCCATCGTGGCGTTCAACAACCGGACCAACCGGATCGTCGCCGTCGGATTGGAAGCGAAGCGGATGCTTTCGCGGACGCCTTCCCACGTGACGGCCCTGCGGCCCATCACGAACGGCGTCATCGCCGATTTCGACATGGCAAAAGAAATGATCCAACGGTTTTTCAAGACGAAATCGCTCCCGTGGTCGTGGTTCACCGAAACGATCGTTTCCGTGCCGACCAATCTCACCGAAGTCGAGCGAAAATCGGTGGAAGACCTTTTCAAGGAAGTCGGCGTCAGCAAGGTATATCTCGTTGAAGAGCCCGTCGCGGCGGCTTTGGGAAGCGGCCTCGACATCGTTCGGCCCACGGCCCACCTCGTCGTTGATATCGGCGCCGGAACGACGGATATGGCGATCATTTCAATGAACGGGATCGTGGTATCCCGCCGCCTGAAGATTGCCGGCGATCACTTCGATCAGGAAATCATCAAAGGAGTGAAGGAGGAAATGAAACTCTTCATCGGAGAACCGACGGCCGAAGAGATTAAGATCGCCGTGGGTTCGGCGACTCCCCAGTCGGAGAAACTGGATATCGTGATTCGGGGACGGGACGCCGTAAGCGGTCTTCCCCGGGAAACGAGTGTGCGGGACACGCAAATTCGGTACTGGCTTTTGAAATCGCTCAAGGTGATGGTTGAAAACCTGAAAGAGCTCATCGACATCACGCCGCCGGAATTGACGGGGGACATCTATCAAAACGGCATTTATCTTTGCGGCGGTGGCAGCATGCTCCGCGGCGTGGGACAGCTTTTCGAAAAAGAGATCGGCGTGAAAATTCATTTGGTCGATGAGCCGCTCCTCTGCGTGGTGCGGGGAGTCGGCATCATCGCCGAAAATATGAGTTTCTACGATAGCGCATTGGAAAGTTTTTCTTCTCCTTCCCCCATTAAGATATGAAGGCTTTCAAAATTTCGGTTTTGGGCGTTGCCATAGCGATCATGGCATTGCTTTTCTTCCTGTTCCAGCAGCAGATCATGCTGTTTTTCGGGAATCTCAGAATGGCTTTCGTCGGAACGGCGAGTGAAAATCTGAGCTACCAGAGCCTCCTGGCCTTCAAGATTGCCGCGGAAGGATTATCCGCGGCGAGTTCGACCGCTTCCTCATCGCTCCCGGCGCTCATGGACGGGTTCCGCTATGTTCCCGCCGGCGTATTTTCGAATTACCCGTTTAATAACTATTCGTTCCTGACGATCGACGCGGGATCCGACCAGGGGTTGAAACCCGGAATGCCGGTTCTCGCGGGAGAGACTATCCTCCTCGGAAAAATCACGGCCGTTCGCGCCCATCAAGCGGAGGTGCAAACATTCTTTGATCCTTCCTGGAAAAGTTCCGTATTCATTGGAACGGAGCAGGTGAACGGTCTTTTGGACGGAGGGCCGTCCCCCTATGTCGATTTCATTCCGAAGAGCGCGACGACTACCGCCGAAATGGGCATTACGAACGCCGATGCGAGTTTCCCCATGGGACTTCTCGTCGGGACCGTCGATTCCGTTGAGAGTATCAATAATAACCTGTGGCAGCGGGCGAGGATCAAGCCGCTGTTCGACCTGTCGTCGCTCCGCCAGGTTTTCGTCATAATTAATTTTTAACATGAAGGATGTCTACGCTCTGTCTCTTTCCATCTTCGCGTCCGTTCTTCTGGCTTTCGTTTTCACCTCCCGGCTTTTCGCGATAGGCGGGATCAATCCCGATCTCCCGCTCTTGTTCTTCGTTTGGCTCATGATTCTCCCCGCGAAAAAAAGGATGAACCCGGTGAGTTTCTTTTTCACTCTCGCAATCTTTTCCGGTTCGGTTTTTTTCCTCGGCGGTTTCTGGATGATCGAGATCATCCTTTTCGCGGCCGTCATCGCGCTTGCGTTCTTCGGTTCCCGGTTTTTGTCGGGGAACTGGTTCCTTGATTTCCTGGCGGTTCAAATCGTCGCCGCGTTCGCGTTCTACGGCATTTCGGCGCTCGTCGTAAAATCACCCTTTCTTTTCAGCGCTGTATCATATGAAGTGCTCTACGGCATCGCCCTCTCATTGATTTTCTGGCCGATCGGGAGAAAAATGATCGCATAGTATGAGCCCGGATCATTTGAACTTAAGCGACGTTTTGACCGATGAATATTCGGAAGACGATTTTTTGGAAGTTCCGCTCGCCGATCGGGCGTTTCGGTATTTTTTCCTGGTTGTTGCGGCCGTTTTCGCCCTCATGGTTGTCCGGTTGCTCATCATCGGGGTTTCACAGCACGGCTTCTACGCGGCGAAGGCGACAGCGAACATCAGTAATTTGAGCGTCGAAGTGGCGCCGCGGGGAATCATCAACGATGCTTCCGGCAATCCGCTCACGGAAAACATTCCCTCGTTCAACGTTTTTGTTGCTCCGGCCGATCTGCCGAAGGATGAGGCCTCCCGGGATCAAGTGCTGAATTCGGCCATCGCGGATCTCGGCTTGGACAAGAACACGGTATACGCAGAACTGCAGGGAAAAGATTTTAACCCGACAGACAAAGTGCTCCTCAAGGGCGACATCAATCATCAGGAACTCATCAGCCTTTCGGCCGAAAACCTGCCGGGAGTGAACATCTTGCCGTCCTTCAAGACGATTGATACGACGCCCTTCGAATTTTCACAGCTCATCGGTTATTCGTCGCTCGCGACGGCCGCCGACCTGAAGAGCGATCCGAATTTGACTTCCAATGATCTGGTCGGCAGAACCGGCCTCGAAGAGTACTACGACAGTTACCTTCGGGGAACGGATGGGAAGAAAGTGTTCCTCACGAATGCCGCCGGCGCCGTCGAGGGCGAGAACGTCGTGAAGGACGCGGTGCAGGGAGATACCGTCAATACGTATATCGATGCCGGACTCCAAAGTTTCCTCTATGAGAGTTTGCAGAAAGATTTGGTTTTTTTGGGAAGAAATGTCGGAGCGGCCATCGCCATGGATCCCCGGAACGGCCACGTTTTGGCGCTCTTGAATATTCCCGGATTCGATCCGAATGCCGTCGCGAACTATCTGAACGCTCCCTACCAGCCGCTGTTCGACCGGGCTATTTCGGGCCTCTATAGTCCCGGTTCGACCATCAAGCCCTTGGTCGCGATGGGCGCCCTCGCGACCGGAATCCTGGATCCGAATCACCAGATCTTTTCGCCGGGCTACCTTTACGTTCCGAACCCCTACGATCCGTCGCATCCGACCAAATTCCTGGATTGGCAATATCAAGGCTGGGTCGACCTCTATTCGGCACTCGCGAGGTCAAGTGACGTCTACTTCTACGAGGTGGGCGGCGGTTTCGGCAGTCAGCAGGGGCTCGGAATCACGCGCCTCAAACAATGGTGGCAAAAATTCCTCCTCGACCAGAAAACCGGCATCGATCTGCCGGGTGAGCAGAGCGGTTTTCTTCCGGATCCGGCGTGGGAAGAGCGAGTCAAACACTCCGTCTGGACGATCGGCGACACGTACAATGTTTCGATCGGCCAGGGAGACCTCGTCGTGACGCCGATTGAGCTCCTGAATTATATCGCGGCGATCGCGAACGGTGGAAAGCTTTACAAGCCGGAGATTATGAAAAATATCGTGGATCCGAACGGGAATGTCATCATCGAGAATAAGCCGGAGATTCTGAGTGATCTGAGTTCCGAGATCGGGAAATATCTCCCGCTGGTCCAAAAGGGAATGGAGGACGGCGTCGCGAAACCCTACGGAACGGCCTATATGCTCCACGACCTGCCGATTGCGGTCGCCGCGAAGACCGGTTCGGCGCAGGTCAAAAACAACGCCGAGACGAACGCGTTCTTCGTCGGTTACGCCCCCGCCGATAATCCCCAGATTGCCGTCGTGATCCTCGTTGAAAATGCCAAGGAGGGGAGCTTGAATGTCGTGCCGGTGGCGAGAGATCTCTTTTTGTGGTACTATGAAAACCGTATAAAAAACCAAACGAATCAACAAACCAATGGCTAAAAACTATTTAACGAAGGAAAGGTATGAAGAATTGAAGCAGGAGCTCGATACTTTGAAGATGGCCGGCCGGCAATCGGTCGGAGAACGGTTGCGGCACGCCAAGGAACTGGGCGATTTGTCCGAAAACGCCGAATATCAGGCGGTTCGGGAAGAGCAGGGCCTCATGGAGAAGAGGATATCCGATCTGGAGGATCTTCTCGATAATTCCTCGCTCATCGACAAGGCGGGCGGAGGAGGAGAAACCGTGAAGGTTGGTTCGAACGTCGCGCTGAAAAAGAACGGGACGGACGCAGTATCCTACACCGTCGTCGGTTCGAACGAAGCGGATCCGGCCAAGGGATTGATCTCGAATGCTTCGCCGCTCGGCAAAAACCTTCTGGGGAAGCGGATCGGAGACGTGATTGCGGTTGAAACGCCGAAAGGAAAAATGGAATACACGATTTTGAAAATCGGGTAGAACGAAAACAGATGCTCGAGGACATCATCGGAGAAAGGAAACAAAAGCTCGAGAAGTGGAGGGCATTCGCCGATCCCTATCCGCCGCGGGTGAAAAAAACCGTCGGCATCGGTACGCTCGCCGAAAATTTCTCCCGGTTCGAAAAAACGCGAAAAAGGATCTCAACCGCGGGGAGGGTGATGAGCGTGCGGGATCAGGGGAACATCATCTTCGCGGACATCCGGGACGAATCGGGCCGGATGCAGGGAGTTTTGAGCAAGAAAGAGACGAAACAGTTCTCGGCAATCAAAGGTTCTTTGGATGTCGGTGATTTCATTTCGATTTCGGGAATTCTTTTCAAGACCAAGAAAGGGGAACGGAGCATTCTCGCGAAGGAGGCGCTTATCATCGCGAAGAGCCTGCGGCCGATCCCGAAGGAGTGGTTCGGACTGGAGGACGTCGAAACGAAGCTTCGAAAACGGTATTTGGATTCCATCCTGAATCCGGACGTGAAGGACCTCTTTCGGAAAAAGGGATTGTTTTGGAGGACCGTGCGGGAATTCCTCGCGGACGAAGGATTTCTGGAGGTTGAAAACCCGGTTTTGGAAAGCGTCCCCGGCGGCGCCGAAGCGGAGCCGTTCGTGACACACCATAACGCGCTTGATGAAGATTTTTATCTCCGGATATCGCTCGAGCTGCCCCTGAAGAAAATGCTGGTCGGCGGTTTCGAAAAAGTGTTCGAGCTGGGCCGCATCTTCAGAAACGAAGGAATCGATCGGGAGCATTTGCAGGATTATACGCAGATGGAAGTGTATTGGGCGTACGCCGATTACCACGATATGATGAAGCTCACGGAGCGCCTGTACAAGAAGATCGTGCGGAACGTTTGCGGCGGAATGAAATCGAAACGGGAAGGGGTGACCATCGATTGGGGGAAAAAGTGGAAGACGTACGAGTATTTCGACCTGTTCAAAAAATATGCCGGCCTCGATCTCAGGACCGCTTCCCTCGACGCCTTGCGGAAAAAAGCGGACGACCTGAATCTCGTCTCCGAGAAAGGGGCGGGCCGGGGAAGACTCGTCGATCTAATCTACAAGAAAACCGTGCGGCCGCACCTCCAGGAGCCGTCGTTCCTCGTTAATCCGCCCGTCGAGATAGAGCCGCTGGCAAAGCGGATCCCCGGCGATCCCCTGAGAGTTGAACGGTTCCAGATTATGGCTGCCGGAACGGAACTGGGAAAAGGATTCTCGGAGTTGAACGATCCGATGGATCAGCGGAAACGATTCGAAGAACAAGCGGCTTTGCGGGAACACGGGGATAAAGAAGCGCAGATGATGAACGAAGATTTCGTGGAAGCGCTTGAATACGGCATGCCTCCCGCCGGCGGATTCGGGATGTCGGAACGCGTCTTCGCCGTCCTCATGGATCTGCCGATCCGGGAAACGGTTTATTTTCCCCTGATGAGACGAAATTCTAAATCCTAAGCTCTAAATCTTAAACAATGACCAAAATCAAAAATCATAATGTCCCAAATACGTGTTTGGAATTTCGAATTTTAAAGGTTTGGAATTTATTTAGGATTTAAGATTTTTAATTTAGGATTTTAAAGATATGCTTGATATCAAACTCATACGGGAAGATCCCGAAAAGGTAAAAAAAGGAATCGCCAAAAAGAAAGCCGATCCGAAATTGATCGACAAATTTTTGCGTCTCGACGAAGAATGGCGGTTGAAAACGAAAGCTCTCGAGGATCTTGCCGCCGAACAAAACACCGTCAGCCGCGCCATGAGCGCGGGCCAGAGCCAGGATCTCCTCAGCAAGGCTCAGCTTTTGAAGCAGCGAATAACCGAAATCGAATCAGAGCAGGACGTTCTCACGGCGAAACGAGATGATATTTTGAACAAACTGCCCAACATCCCCTTTGACGACGTTCCGGTCGGCAAGGATGAATCGGAAAACAAGGTTCTCCGCGAGGTCGGCAAAAAGAAGAATTTCAAATTCAAGCCGAAAGACTATCTCACGATCGCTGAAAAATTGGGGATCGTGAACGTCAAAAAAGCGACGGAAATAGCCGGTTCGCGGTTCGGCTATTTGATGGGTGATGCCGCGCTTCTCGAATTTGCGCTTGTAAGGCTGGCCTTCGACACACTTGTCAAAGAAGGATTCACGCCGGTCGTTCCACCCGTCATGATAATACCGGCGGTCTATCGGGAAATGGGGCGCCTTGCGGCGGATCAGAAAGAAGACAAATATTACCTCCCCAAAGATGAATTGTACCTGGTCGGCAGCGCCGAGCACACCATCGGGCCCTTGGGGAGGGGAGAAGTTTTCGAAACTTCTTCACTGCCCAAGCGGTTCGTCGGATTCTCGACGTGCTTCCGGCGCGAAGCGGGATCGTATGGGAAAGACACGAAGGGAATTTTGAGGGTTCACCAATTCGACAAGGTTGAAATGTACTCTTTCGTGGAACCGGAAAATTCCGAACGCGAACACAAATTCCTTTTGAGTATGCAGGAAAAGTTGGTCGGTGCCTTGGAACTTCCATATCGGATCGTGGAAATTTGTACGGGAGACATGGGGTGGACCGATGCCAGACAGTTTGATATCGAAACATGGATGCCGGGCCAGGGTGAAGGGGGTGAATACCGCGAAACTCATTCTTGTTCCAATACCACTGACTTTCAAACACGCGGCATTAACGCGAAATACAAAACAAAGGACGGTAAAAAAGAACTTCTACATGCCTTAAACGCAACCGGGTTCGCTATCGGAAGGATTTTGATTGCCATCATCGAGAACTATCAAACCGAGAACGGCGGCGTGGAAATTCCCAAGGTTCTTCGGGACTATCTCGGCAAAGGCACAATAGAGCCTTAACTATGAGAAAGTTCTTGAAATTTTTTCTCGGTGTTCTCGCCCTCGCCGGGGCTCTTTACGTTTGCTACCTCGGATACACGGAATGGTATTTGACGGGGGGCATTTCGAAAGCCGCCGACACCGTGCAGCGGAGCGGGTCCGCGATTTTGCAGAAAACGGGGAATTCGATTCTCGCGGGCGCGGAGCAAACCATCGCGAAGAACGCGGGGGATATCATCAAATATCTCGGTAATCAAATCTCTGCCGTCGGTGAGAATCTGGCGGGGCAAACATCAACTGCGTCCGCGACGACCGTTGCCTCTGCCGCTCCTTCTTCTTTTTATAACAATCAGGTGATAGCCATTTCCTCGTCGACGCCGGGATCGTTTTCCGTCCCGCCGCCCGTCGTTTCGCTTTTGACGCACGTCAACACGCCCTTGTCCATTTCACTCGTCGCCGACGGAGCATATGAAGTGAAATGGGGGGACGGCACGGTGGCCGATGGGACCGGCGGCGGCAGGAATGCGGTCACTGTCGTTTCCCACAGTTGGAAAAATCCCGGCGATTATGTCGTCGCGGTGACCGCCTCGCTCTCCGGAACGAATAATTCTTACTCGTTTCCGATAAGAGTGTTAAAATAATGAAGAACCCATTTAAGATGAGGGACGCGTTGCAGAAATATCGGATCACGGGAGACCGGAAGGCGAAAAAGAAAAAATTCAAGCGTTATCTTTTCTCCGGCCTTGCCGTTTTTGCGGTTTTCCTCGTCATATTTTTCCTCAAGCTGCTCCTTGCATGGCAGGGGCTCGAGGTTTCGCGGATATCCGTCGCGAACCCGACGCTCGTTTCGAATGCGAGTCTCGTCTCGGCGATCGAGAATCAAATGCTGCAGAGCAAGCTGCGGGCGCTTGTGGGCCCCACAAACATCCTGTTCTGGGAACTGGGAACGAAACCCTCGTCCCTGGAGAATTTGCCGGCGCTCCGAGGCGTGAGCATCAGTTCAGATATTTTCAAAAAAACCGTTTCCATCAACGCGGTTCCCCGAACTCCCTTCGGCGTCATCTGCGAAGCGACGTCGACGACCTGTTTCACCTTCGATCAGACGGGCATCATCTTCTCCGCTTCGCCGGACGTTCAAGGGCCGCTGATTCTCAAGATCAACGATATGACGGGGAGAAACTTGATCTTAGGGGAAAATATCCTGCCGCAGCAGAGCTGGCTCGACAACTTCCTGAGCGTCGTGAATGATCTGAGGGACAGCGCGATCGGGGTGAAAGAAATAGATTTCAACAGTTTTTCCCTCAGGGAATGGCAGGTGACATTGCTCCACGGCCCGATTTTTTACTTCAGCTTCGATTTTGTCCCCGATAACTTTGGGTATGTCTTGAGTAATCTATCCTCCCGGATGAATTTTTCCAAAACGTCCTATGTCGATTTCAGGGTCTTGGACCGAATCTACTATAAGTAAAAGAAGCCCCCAAGCACTGAAAGCGTTCGGGGGCTAGTTGTGTTATGATTAATAAAAGACCATGAAGCTGTTCAAGAATAAAGAAGCTTTCTCTCTGGTTGAATTGCTTATCTATATTGCGATTTTCGCGATTATTTCCATTTTCCTGGTCGCGATTCTTACCACGTTCACAAGAATCCAAGTCAGACAAACATCGGTCAACGAAGTGAATCATCAGATCACGTTTGTGTCGGGCGTCGTGAAGCAAATGATCCAAAATTCCAGCTTGGTTGATATGACCGACGCCGTTACCACATCAACCATCGATCTCCGGATGGCTTCCTCGTCGGTTGATCCGACACTCATCTATGCGAGCGGCACGGTGGTCTACCTGCAGCAGGGGAGTTCTTCCCCGGTCGCGCTCACGGATTCGAGCGTTAACGTGACGAATTTTTCGGCCACGAAATACCAAAACCCCGGAGGAACCTCCATTGTTCAAGTCAATATGTCGTTGGCATACAATAATCCGAATCCCGCGAGCCAGTTCAACCAGTCGCTGCAAATAGCCGCGGCGAGGATTTCGGCGGCGACATTCGATTCATCGCTTTATCCCGCGAGCTCAACGTCCCTCGATTTGGGGAGCGCGGCCAATCCCTGGGGGAACGGATACCTGAGCGGCAATCTAAACGTTTCGGGCCAGGTTAATTCCGGGTCCGGCGCTTCCGGTGCAACGGCCATGAAGGCAAACGGGAACATCGGCTTTACGAGTTCCGCCCAAGGTCTGGTTCTCATGGCGCCCGGGGGCAGTTGTTTCCTCGTCGGCGTGAACGCCTCGGGGACGCTTGCGACAAGCCTCGTCACCTGCCCGTAGTAGGGGTGGCCTGACTTATCCCCAGATGTTAGGCCCCCGGGGGACCTTAAAGGAGAGCGGGGGCCAAACCCTCCGGGAGTTCAAATAACTTCGTCCAAAGTCCCGCCCCTTCCCGGGAAGGCGCCCCCGGGGAACTAACATGTTAAGATTTAAGTATGGCTTCAAGAATAATATTTCAATCGGATATACCGCGAAAAGATAGAATGCTCCATGATCCATTCGAGTTCGAAGCTGGTCAAAGGAACGACAAGGAATACAACGGCATGCTCAAGGAAACCTTGAGAGCCATTGTCTTGTTCGCAAATCGAAGATCGAAAAACCTGAGGATACTGGAAACGGGAGCTGGTACGGGATTGTTTTCCGAAGTTTATGTACCGAAATTTCCCCAAGCGGAGATTGTAATAAGCGAACCGGATGAAGCCTATGTATCCAAAATACCGCCCAAATTCAAAGGATATAGGAATATAACCTATATTCAGTCGGTTGCCGAAAAACTCAAGTGGAATGGTAAGTTCGACGTAGTAGTAGCGACTGAATCATACCACCATATTCCCGATAAAGAGAAGGTGAAATTCTTTGAGAATGTATACCGACTCTTGGATCGAGATGGTATCGTTGTCATTGGCGATAATTTTATTCCCCGCTATAACGTAAGGAGTACGAAAGACAGAATAAGAGCCCTGCATGATTTCTGGGATCCTTATATCAACGAAAAAAAGCGGCGCGGAGACCGTGAGGGTGTGAAAACATTCTCGAATGCATTGAGGGAAGCTGAATCCGGCAGTGTTGAGTATAAAACCTCGATGGAAGTTTTTGAAAAACTCGCGGTGCGATGTGGATTTAAGATAAGTATAAAAAAAGAACTATCGCATGATATAAATAAAAGAGGCGGTTACGTTGTATATGTGCTGAAGAAGAAAAAATAATCTATGCCTCAGCAAATCACCTGTCAAAACTGCAAACAGGAGTTCGTTATCGAATCTGAGGATTTCGCGTTTTACGAAAAGATAAAAGTTCCTCCACCGACGTGGTGCCCCCTCTGTAGGGCAAATAGACGTATGGCTTTTCGCAATGAATGGACTTTGTACAAGCGGAAAAGTGATTTCCCTAAATCAGGTGGCAAAGATATTTTCTCGATGTACGCACCCAACTCCGGTTATCGTGTATATGAAAAGGAAGTCTGGTTGACCGACGAATGGGATCCTCTCGTCTATGGGCGAGGATATGATTTCTCGCGGCCTTTTTTCGAACAGTTCAACGAATTACTCCACGAAGTCCCTTTAAAAAATCTGAACGTTGTGAATGGCGTGCGGAGCGATTATAGCAATAACTTTTCCTATCCCAAGAATTGCTATCTCTGTTTCAACGGTAGTGAATCCGAGGATTGTTTGTACAGCCACGGCATTACGTTTTGCCGTAATTGTGTGGATGCATCACATCTCTCAAAGTGCGAGAATTGCTACGACAGCTTCTGGCTTACCTCTGGAGCCGCGAACTTCGGCTGCAACAACTGCGAAAATTCTCTCAATGTGTGGTTTTCCAAGAACTGCGCCGGGTGTTCCGATTGCGTAGGATGCGTAAATCTTCGGAATAAGCAGTACCATATCTTCAACCAGCCCTATTCCAAGAAAGACTATCAGGTAAAATTTAAGGAATTCAATCTCAGCTCGCGCAAGGGATATGAGGCGCTCCAGTTGAAAGCCCGTGAATTTTGGACAAAGTTTCCCAACAAATTCCTTGAGGGATTTCAGAATACGAACGTGAGCGGCAGTTACATTGATCATTCGAAGAACGTAAAGAATTCTTTTCTAGTACGAGATGGTGAAAATCTGAAATTCTGCCAGTATCTTCAGGAGTTGCCGGGTTGCAAGGATTCTTATGACTGGTCAATTTGGGGCGACAACGGCCAATTAATGTACGAATGCCATGCCTCTGGTCTCGGAACGCATAATGTCCGTTTTTCTCTTTTTATCCAGGAAGATGCTTCCGATATTGAATATTCAATGGTATGTTCAAGCTCAAGCAATCTCTTCGGATGCGTCGGCGTACGGAAAAAACAATACTGCATACTGAACAAGCAGTATTCGAAGGAAGAATATGAAGCGCTCGTACCGAAAATCCGTGAACAGATGAAAACAATGCCATACCACGATAAGGTCGGTAGAATCTATTCCTATGGTGAATTCTTCCCTCCTGAACTTTCACCATTCTCGTATAACGAATCGATGGCTCAAGAGTACTTCCCATTAAACCGCGAAAAAGCGCTTGCGGGTGGATACCATTGGCGGGACATCACTGATCGCAATTACATACCGACAAAAAAACAGGAGGATATCTCCGATGATATAAAGAATGTGCCGGATTCCATCACGGACGAGATCGTCGCCTGCGATCACGCTGGAAAAGAATGCAACCAACCTTGCCTCAGTGCCTTTCGCGTCACGAAAGATGAGCTTGCCTTTCATCGCAAATTCAATTTGCCGCTTCCTCGCCTCTGCCATAATTGCCGAACATTTGAGCGATTAAAACAGCGAAATGGGCTCAAGTTATATTCCCGCAAATGCCAGTGTGCCGGTCCGAAATCCGAGAATGGGGTTTATCAAAATACCGCCGCCCACGCCCACGGCGACGGTTCCTGTCCCAACGAATTCGAAACCTCGTACGCCACCGACCGCCTGGAAATTGTGTATTGCGAGGCCTGCTACAACGCAGAGGTAGCCTAAGGAGGAAGTGGCATACTATAGTATGCCACCCTCAAATTTTGAGTGAGGTATAATAATTGAGATGAAAACGATTCTTGTTGACGCAGTCGATACATTCGTTGTGGAAACGGACGGCGCTTTCAAGATTTTCAAGGAAATGCGGGATTTGTTGGATTCTTTTCCGAACCGGAAAATCCTTGTTACGGGAGCGAACGATGAACAATCGAAGATTTGGTTCGCCGAAAAGATGCCGTATGAGGTTTTTACCCTGAAGCATGATCCCGAGAAGACAGACCCCGAATATTTCCGGAAGCTTCTTGAGCATTTCGATTTGGGCAAAGATAACGTTGTCTATTTCGAGCACAACCCCGAAGCGGTAAAAAGCGCCGAATTAGTAGGTATCAAGACCTATCTCTACAATATCGATACAAAAGACCTCCAAGCCCTAAAAACATTTTTGGTGGATAATCTGTAAATGCAGCGCTCTACCGCAGAGGTGCGCAATTTAGGAAGTTGGACCTCCTAAAATTGACTAGTAACCGAATATGGTTTATAACAATGGCTGCGGATAGCACTGATTTTTGTACAAAAATCTGTTTCACAAATTAAAAAAGGAGATATGAGTTATGGATGCCTACGATGTCCACCCGTATTTGTTGGCTCGTTGGAACGGCGCCGAGGACTTGAAGAAAGCCGTGATTGCGTCATTCGAATGCGGAGAGTGTCGGCAAATTCTAGAAAAACTGGAGAAGGGCGAAATTTCTATTAATGACGCAATAACCCAGATTTCCGGAGCAATGGACGACATTCACAAAAAAGAAGGAGCTATGAAGTGAAAAAGAAAAAGAAGATCCACTACTGGATCTCTACGTATGAAGAATACCAAAAAACCCATGCAAAAAAATGCGAAAAGGTATTCTTCGGGAAATTGCTCTGGATCAATTATTTCGGCATTTTCTTCCTGATGAAAAAGAGCGGCGGCCTCGTCAGTCCCAGAAAGATGAACTACTGGGGTTCGTCTCCCTATCCCGTTATCGAATGCCGGGACTGGTATTCCTTTCTCGTCAATATAAGAAGGAAACCACCGCTGCCATTAACCCGGAGGGAAAGAATACTCGCGGACAGGGCTGCTGCAAGTGTCAAGGCGGATCCTCTTTTCTATGGATTGACCGCTGCAGAAAAAGAGAAGGCCATTCAGGAAGCTAAGCGGGCAATTCAAAAAGGAGAAGAGTTAAAACAACTCGAGCAAGACCTCAAGAAAAGTTATGGCCTGCGCCATGATTTGAACTTCACTCTTGTCATACTGGGCGCCTATTATCTCAATAATCAGGAAATAGTGCTCCAGAAACTGAATAATTTCTTCTCTGTAACCGTCGGAAACAGGAGACGAACCGAAAAGGTGGAGAAGAAGATAGAAAAGTTTCTCGCCCAATACGCCAAGGAACTCGATGAGGATTGCGAAGCCGAACACATGACTTCGATATGAGGGGTGCCAAACCGAGGGAATTAAGCCAAGCTTAATTCCCTCGAATTCTTTTGTGAGGTCAATGCTTGAGGTCCCGAACGGCATGATACTGAAGCGGATGCGCCGAACCCTCCGGGAGTTCAAATAACTTCGTCCAAAGCCCCGCCCATCGCCCCGCCACCCCGCGGCGGTGTAAAATTGAATTAAAAGCCCATCTTTTCGGATGGGCTTTTTTGTTGCATAATACAGACATGCGAATCCCTATTAAAACTTTAAAGAACGGATTCTCGATACCGGAATTCGGTTTGGGAACATGGCAGATGGGTGGCCGACGTGAGAGAAACCTTGAGAATGACGATGCGGCAGACATCAAAGCAATTCAAACCGCCATCGATTGGGGGATTACGGAAATAGATACTGCGGAAATATACGCCGATGGTTACGCCGAGGAATTAACAGGGAAGGCGATCAAAAGCTACGATCGTTCAAAACTTTTCATCATATCAAAGGTATATGGCAATCACATGCGCCACGGTGATGTCTTAAGCGCGTGTAAAAACAGTTTGAAGAGAGTAGGCGTTTCTTACTTCGACCTTTACCTTCTGCATAGCCATAATCCCTCGATACCACTAAAGGAAACCATGGCGGCGATGGACGAGCTCATGGAAGAAGGGCTGATTAGGAATATTGGTGTTGCCAATTTCAACGTTGAGAGTCTGAAAAAAGCGCAAAGTTATACTTCTCATCCCATTGTCTATGACCAAGTCCACTACAACCTCGAATATCGTGAAGCTGAGAAAAGTGGCTTGCTGAATTACTGTCAAAATAACGATATCTTCCTTGCTGCGTACAGGCCTGTCGGGAAGGGGAATCTCCTTTCAAGCATTCCCAGCGTTCTTCAAAAGATGTGCGATAAATATAAAAAGACGACGGCACAGATTGCTATAAACTGGCTGCTATCTCAAAAGAATGTCATTACCCTCTCCAAGACGACAAATTTAGAACATATGAAGGAGAACTTAGGGGCAGTTGGTTGGCAAATGGAGCCGGAGGACATAGAGTTTTTACGAAAAGAGTATCCAGATCAGAAAGAAATATCAGATGTGGTTCCGTTAGGATAGTATAAACTCAAAACGTTCGGACATCGTCCACAGCTCGCAGTGCTACACTACGGAGGGGTGAAACTGAATATGTCAAAACGCAATAAACCGTTTATTACCAATCTAGTGGTTTCTGATTGGGCAATTATTAATTTAGTGAGTGAATTGTTTGAAAATGCATACAGCTTGATTGGTGAAGCTATCATCCTCTACAAAAATAAAAAATATGCGAGAGCTTTTACTCTAAGTGTTTTCGCGGAAGAGGAAATAGATCAAGTTGAATATCTACTTGAGAAAATATCCGGTGATGAGAAGGCTAAAGATGTATCTACCTTAAAGAATCACATTAAGAAATTGGAGATTGGATACCGCGGATACCCCTTAAGAGGAGGTAGTGGGAATCTTAAATTTATGATGACGACAACAAAACATCGCCTAAGGCTAAAATCGATTTTTGTCGATTTTGATTCTGAATATAATCCGTCAGTTCCCTCCGCAATAGTCACTAGAAAAATTGCAAAGGATCAAATACTTCATGCAGTCCATTACGCTGATGATATTCAGGACGCATTCGAAAATCATATTTGGGATTATAAATCTAGAAAAAAGTATTTTAAGTATCTGAAGAAACGTGGGGAAAGGGATGGAAAAATAAGTATAATTTCGCAGAAAGAGGAAGAAGAATTTTTGGATATCAGTTAAATCCTAGTTCTAAAATGCTGTGATCTCGGTAACCTTTAGTAGTAAAAATAGCCTAGGTACTTTCCGCGAAGGCTAGGACTTGGGCGTTGCCTCTCGTCCGACTTCTAAGGAGGATACCTTATCTTGTGAGAAAACTGTCTCGCAGGCCGAGCGGGCATGGTATTCCGTAGGAATGAGCGAGGCCGAGAGCAAGCGCAAATTCCACGCTGGGGAATTTGATAGCGTGTTTGCGAGCAGGATAAGATATCCGACGCCCCTCCTTTAGCGCTTGACACTCCCGAGTGCTAATATATAATAGTCGATACATGGAAAAGGATCGGACCAAAGAGATATTGAAAGCGGCCGTCGAGGATTACATCAAGACCGGCAAGTCTATCACCTCCGAAGGCCTCTACGAAGACCACGATTTCGGCATTAAGCCCGCCATGATTCGGTGGGAACTGAACGACCTCGCCGAAGACGGCTATTTCTACCAAACCCACCCCTCCGGCGGGCGTTTTCCGTCCGATAAGGCCTACCGGTTCTTCGTCGAGGGACTCGTGAAGGATGGCTTGAAGGCGCGGTATGCCGATGCCGGATATCGGAACTCGGTTTTGAAATTTTTGAAAGGGGAAATGGATTCCTTCGTGGAAGATGTTTCCGACGAACTCAGCATGCTTTCCGTGGGGTATGAGGCAAAGAAGAACGAGATGTGGACGAGCGGCCTCTACGAGCTTTTGGACAATCTGGACCTCTTGAACCGGGAAGAACTGGTCGATGTCGTGAAGGACGTCGAAATGCTTCCGGAGAAGATACGGACGGGATTTTGGAAGGACGAAGGGGATTGGCCGAAAGTGTTCATCGGCAAGAATCCGTTCGTGCGGAGCAAGGAGGTCGCGGTTGTGGCGAATTGCCTCAAAATCGGCGGCGAAAACTTCCTCTTTCTTGCCATCGGCCCGAAACGGATGGATTACGCAAAGCCACTGGGGCTTTTTGAAATATTAAACAAGTCGGTCGAGAACAATTAACTAGTAACAAGTAATCAGTAACAAGTAACTAGGAACTAATAACAAATAACTATGACAAACGACGATACCAAGGAAGTGCAGCCACAAGTCGAAGAAACAGAAGTTGAAAAACTCAAAAAGGAACGAGATGAATACTTGGACGGGTGGAAGCGGGCGAAAGCGGATCTCGCGAACTACAAGAAAGAAGAAGCGCAACGGATGGAGCAGTTCGTAAAATACAGCACCCAAGCCGTCATCGCCGATCTCGTGACCGTTCTCGACAGCTTTGGCCTGGGGCTTTCCGTCATCAAGAGCGACGATCCGGCGCGAAAAGGGGTCATCCTCATCAAGAACCAACTGGAAGATATTTTGAGACGATACGGGATGGAGCGGATCGAGACGAAAAAGGGAGAAGCGTTCGATCCCTCGATCCACGAAGCCGTCGAAACCGTCGAATCGGACGCGCCGCCGGGAACGATAGCGGATGAGCTTTCCCCGGGGTACCGGCTCCAAGGAAAGATTATCCGTCCGGCGAGGGTGAATGTTTCAAAACAAAAATCAGGAAGTGAAAATTCGATCGGTCCGCAAAGCGAACGAAGTGCGTAGCAAATCGAATTTCTACTTCCTGAAAAGGTCAAGGTTAATAACAAAAACAAACAATAAACAAAATCATGAGTAAAATATTAGGCATCGATTTGGGGACGACGAATTCGGCCATGGCCGTCGTGGAAGGCGGCGAGCCGAGAGTTCTCGAAAACGTCGAAGGAGTCAGGACGACGCCGTCCATCGTCGCGATATCGAAATCGAACGAGCGGCTTGTGGGGCTCCTCGCGAAACGGCAGGCGGTCGTGAATCCGCAAAACACCATTTTTTCGGTGAAGCGTTTGATCGGTCGGAAATTCAGCGATCCGGAGGTTCAGCGCGACAAAGCGTGGCTTCCGTACGAAATTAAAGCGGGTGTGAACGGCGGCGTCGAGATCAAGATGGCCGACCGGTGGTACAAGCCGGAGGAAATTTCGGCCATGGTACTCCAGAAATTGAAAGCGGACGCCGAGGCGAAACTTGGAGAAAAGATAGATGAAGCCGTCATCACCGTGCCGGCGTATTTCGATGATTCGCAACGGCAGGCGACCAAGAACGCCGGCGAAATCGCTGGATTCAAGGTCAGGAGGATTTTGAACGAGCCGACGGCCGCGGCCTTGGCCTACGGCATGAACAAGCAGAAGAATGAAAAAATCGTCGTTTACGATTTCGGCGGCGGCACCTTCGACATTTCGATTCTCGAAGTGGGCGACGACACGGTGGAAGTCAAAGCGACCGGCGGCGACACGCACCTCGGGGGCGATGATTTCGACAAGACGATCATGGAATATCTCGTTACTGAATACAAGAAACGGGAAGGCATCGATCTTTCGAAAGACACCTTGGCGCTCCAGCGCTTGAAAGAAGCGGCGGAACGCGCGAAGCACGAGCTTTCGACAACCATGGAAACGGAAATCAATCTTCCGTATGTCACGTCAGACGCGAGCGGCCCGAAGCACTTTTTGATGAAACTCACGCGGGCGAAACTCGAGGACTTGGTGAAAGACATGATTGATCACTCGATCCAACTGGTGAAGGATGCGGTCGAGTCGCCGTCGCCGAAGGGAGCGGGCATGAAATTATCCGATATCAACGAAGTGCTCTTGGTCGGCGGCCAGACCCGGATGCCGGCCATCCAAGAAGCCGTGAAGAAACTTTTCGGGAAAGATCCGCATCAGGGCATCAACCCCGATGAAGTCGTTGCCGTGGGAGCCGCCATCCAGGCGGGGATCCTCCAGGGCGACGTGAAGGACATCTTGCTCCTCGACGTAACGCCTTTGACCTTGAGCATTGAGACCTTGGGCGGCGTCGCGACTCCCATGATCCAGAAGAACACGACGGTTCCGACGGCGAAGACGCAGGTTTTCTCGACGGCCGCCGACAATCAAACGTCGGTCGAAGTCCACGTGGGGCAGGGAGAACGGCCGATGATGGCGGACAACAAAACGCTTGCCCGATTCATTTTGGACGGCATCCCGCCCGCTTCGCGCGGCGTTCCGCAGGTTGAGGTGACGTTCGATATCGACGCGAACGGCATTTTGACCGTGAAAGCGAAGGACAAAGCGACGAACAAGGAACAATCGGTGAAAATCGAAGCTTCGACGAGCCTGAACAAGGATGAAGTGGAACGCCTGAAAAAAGAAGCGGCAGAACATGCGGCTGAGGATGAACGCAAGAAAGAACTGGCGGAACTCCGGAACCAGGCGGAGATGACGGTCTATCAGGCGGAAAAGTCCCTGAAAGACGCCGAGGGGAAAGTGAGCGACGAGATCAAGAACACCGTCACTGAAAAATTAAACAAAGTCAAAGAGGTGAAGGATGGGACCGACGCGGAAGTGATCAAGAGCGCGCTCGCCGAACTTTCTTCGGAACTCCAAAAAATAGGGGAGGCGATGTATACTAAGAAGGAAGAACCCAATCAGGGAGAACAAAACCCCAATGGAACCGAACCTCCAAATACTCAGTGAGTCGAAGGAAGTCGACGAGGACCGGAGCTGGTGGAAGATCCTCCTCGTCGGTCTCATCGGACTCGGGGCGAGCGGGGGAGCATTCCACTACTTCATAAACTTTATCGCCGAACCGGGCGCTTCCGATTTTTGGCTCTTCGTCAGTTGCTTCGTGCTTTTTTTAGTCATCGCGATCCTCCAGGTTCTTTTTTTCAAGGATCTTTGGAAAATACTTCTCGCGAGCGCCGTTCAGGTATTGGCTCCGGTCTTTTTCTTCGCGAATGAATTCAGCGGTCCCGATGCCAACGCGACGCGGATCCTGATCCTGGGATTCCTGGTCGGGTACTATTTCGTTTTCCTCGGCGTGCGGCGGGGGCATCGCATGGTTCAGAACACCATCAAGCTGCGCTTTTTCGAAATTTCCCGGCGCACGCTCCCGCGGGTGGCGTCGGGGGTCCTCATCGTTCTTTCGGTTGTCGTCTATCTCAGTTACTTTTCCTGGAACCTGGCGCCCAAGGACGTCGGTTTGCTGGTGACTGACGGATTGCTTGAGGGAGTGAAGCCGTTTTCGAACATCATCGTTCCGGGAGGAGTCATTGATCCGGCGGGGAATATGGGAGATTTGATCAAAAGCCTCGCGCTCGCCAAGGTGCAGGAATCGAAGATAACGGTCCAGGATCAAAATCAAAGCGTGAGCGTCGCCTACGGCAGCCTGCCGCCGGATTATCAGGCGAAAGTGTTGAATACCGTCATCGGTGAGATGCAATCGGCGCTCCAGGCGAAATTCAGTTCGTTTAGTTCCGGAGAGACGGTCGGGCAGTTCACCTACGCGGTGGCGAGCGATTACTTCGCCAAATTCAGTTCGTTCACGGGACCCTTCGCGTCGATTCTCGTGGTCGCGATCCTCTTCTTTTTGGCGAAGGGGACGCTGGCGCTGTTTTATTGGCTCATCGAATTCATCGCTTACGTGATCTTCAAGGCACTCATCGTTTTCGGTTTCGCGTACGTCAACCTTGAAACTCGGACGAGGGAATTTCTCCTCCTGTCATAGGAGAGCGGTGATGAATCCCGTTAGAGACCACAACCTTATGTTTTATGTCTATGTCATGCAAAGCAAGAAGAGCCACGGATGGTACACGGGAAGTACAAACGATTTACGGAAACGCTTGAGTCAGCATAATACTGGTGGATCAACGTGGACGAAGAGAGGAACTCCTTGGAATTTGATTTACTATGAAGCATGCCTCAACGGAGAGGATGCAGGGTCGAGGGAGAAGTATTTAAAGTCAGGCATGGGCAAGCGCTATCTGAAAAACAGACTCAAGCGCTTCCTGTCTCTAACGGGATGAAGGATTACTATAAAATATTAGGCGTTCAGAAGAACGCCTCGGAAGATGACTTGAAAAAAGCGTACCGGAAACTGGCGCACGAGTACCACCCGGACAAGCCGGGCGGCAACGAGGCGAAGTTCAAAGAAATCAACGAAGCGTACCAAGTCCTTTCCCACAAAGACAAGCGCGCCCAGTATGATCAGTTCGGGCAGGTGTTCGAGGGCGGCACGGGGCCTCAAGGAGCTCCGGGAGCTTGGAATCCTTTCGAGGGCGCTGCTGGTTTCGGCGGATTTGGCGGGAATGCCGGATTCGACGTCGATCTGGGGGATATTTTCGAAGGGATTTTCGGGGGATCGTTCGGCGGCGGCGTTCGGAAAACCGATCGGCGGGGATCGGACGTCGAGATCACGATTCAAATAACGCTGGAGGACGCCTTCCGGGGATTACGGCGGGACATCAGTTTTAAAACGTTTGTTCGATGCGAGATTTGCGGAGGAGTAGGATATGACAAAGCAAAAGGGGCGAAGAAATGCGCAACGTGCGGCGGCAAAGGCCAGGTGCGCGTGGAGCGGCGGACGGTCCTCGGGAATTTTTCCCAAGTGAAGGATTGCGCCGCGTGCGACGGAAGGGGAGAAATCCCCAATGCCATCTGCTCCCACTGCAAAGGAGAAGGAAGAGTTTATGACACGAAAACAATTCCGGTGACCATAGCGCCGGGCATCGAAAACGGCCAAGTCATCAAGATGAGCGGCGGCGGCGAAGCGGGGGCGAAAGGAAGCGCGGCGGGCGATCTCTATCTCGTCGTGCGGATCCTACCCGACGGCCGTTTCGAGCGGAAACAGAACGATCTCTACGTGACCAAGGACATCAACTTCGCGGAAGTTCTGCTCCAGAAGGAAATCCCCATGACGGATATCGGCGGGGAGCAATTCGCCGTTTCCCTGCCGTCCGGTTTCTCGCTGAAGGACAAAATGAAAGTATCGAAACGGGGCATGCCGAAATTCGGCTTCGGCGGACGCGGCGATCTCTACATTACATTCAATGTCAAAACGCCGAAATCAATCTCATCCAAAGCCAAGAAGCTCATCGAAGAACTGAACGAAGAACTCAATGGATAATCAGCGCGAGGAAAAAGTTTGGAGCGTCGGGGCGTTCCTCGACCACATGAACGACGTCTTGAAGGGCGAGCGGGCGTCCGTGGTCGGCGAAGTCGCCGAACTCAAAAAACATCCGACGGGATTTTATTTTTCCCTCAAGGACGGCGAAGGCGGCGGGATCCTCCAGTGCTATTTGAGCCCCTGGAAAGCGCGGAGTTCCGGGATCGATTTCGAGGAAGGATTCCTAATCAAGGCCGGGGGAACGCCTTCCATCTACAAGCCGCGGGGAAGTTTCAGTTTTGTCGTGGAAGAGGTGGAGCTCGTGGGCGAAGGTTCCCTCAAGAAGGCGTATGAACTTTTGAAAAGTAAACTCGAAAAAGAGGGTTTGTTCGCGAGGAAGCGGGCATTGCCGGAATTCATCTCATCGATCGGCGTCGTGACGTCGAGGACCGGCGCCGTGATCGACGATTTCAGGAAGAATCTGAAGAAGCTCGGATTCAAGGTTTTCTTGTACGACTCGCGCGTCGAAGGAGCGCAGGCGGTCCCGAATATCATCTCCGGCATCGATTATTTCAACGGAGACGTTGCGAAGCCGGTTGATGTCCTCGTCGTCATCCGGGGCGGGGGCAGTTTGGAAGACCTGCAGGCGTTCAACAACGAAGCGGTGGCGCGGAAAATCTTCTCATCGCGCCTGCCGGTTCTCTGCGGGATCGGCCACGATCGGGACGTGCCGATCGCGAGCCTCGTGTGCGACCAAGCGGTCTCGACGCCGTCCATGGCCGCCGAGGCGATGAACGCCTCTTGGAACGGCCTTATGCTCGATCTCCCCGTTACGGCGCACCGCCTTTCTTCATCGTTTGCGTCCGCCTTTGCTTTACTGGAGAACGAGGTGGAGCGGCTCTTGAAGCCCGTTTCCGAGCGGTTCGTTTCGAGGATGGAGGGCATCGGCGAAGAAATCGGCAATCTCGCGAAATACCTGAATGCAGCCGATCCTCTGCGGAACCTGAAATTGGGATACAGCGTCGTTTTCGACGGGAAGGGGAAAGTGGTGAAAGATGTTCGGGGTTTGCAAAAAAGTGATACCATTACCACAAAGCTCTATCGCGGAACGGTCGAGAGCGAAATTTCAAAAATAACGGAAAACTAATGGCGGTCAAAAAAGAAAAAGGAAAAATAACGGAAGATCTCGCGAAGTTGAGGGCGATTGTGGATTGGTTTGAGTCGCGGGACGAGGTGGATGTTGAAGAAGGATTGGAGAAAGTAAAGGACGGTTCGGCGATCGTGAAGCGCCTCAAGGCGCGGATGCAGGAAGTGGAAAATGAATTCGAGGAGATAAAAAAAGATTTTGAATAATACCATGGGAAACATTTCAATAGACGCGTTCAGGGAAATCGATCTCCGGGTGGCGAAAATAACCGCGGCCGAGAAAATCGAAGGAGCCGATAAGCTGTTGAAATTGCAGCTCGATCTGGGCCCTTCGGGAGATTCGGGGGAAGCGACTGAGCAACGGCAAATCGTTTCCGGGATAGCGGAAAAATATTCTCCGGAAGAACTCATCGGGCGGGAGATCATCGTCGTTTACAATCTCGAACCGAGGATGCTCCGGGGCGTCGAAAGCCAGGGGATGCTCCTCGCGGCGTCGGGCGATGATTTCATAGCACTCCTCGCTCCCGACCGGGAAGTGCCGCCGGGAACGAAAATACACTAAACGGGGGGATAGGATTTAGCGGGAATATGACGAGACTACTGAACTTCATCTTCAATGTTCTGGGGAAAATCCTTATCTTGGCGGAGTCGGTTTTGGGCGTGCGGTTCGTGTTGAGATTCCTGAACGCCAACCCCGCGGCGGAAATCGTGAAGCTGTTCTATGCGGTGACCAACTTCCTCATTGCGCCATTTGAGGGAATCTTCCGGGAAGTAGTCGTATTCGGCGGCGTCGTGGACACGGTCATCCTGTCAGCCGCGATCGCGTACGCGCTGGCCTTTTTCATCCTGAAAGCGATATTCGTAAGGAAATAGAAAACAAGAAAGCACTTCATCAAGAAGTGCACTCTTTTTTGTGGCCAGGGAGGGGCTTTTCTTCCCCCGAAATTCACTGGTGAATTTCTCCTCCAGAACCGGCCGCAGCTGCTTCATCTCGCAATGCGAGCGCGACTGTCGGCTTCAAGTCTTTTCTTTGTGGCCAGGGCGGGACTTGAACCCGCACAACCTTGCGATTACAGGATTTTGAGTCCTGTGCGTCTGCCAATTCCGCCACCTGGCCAATTTCTCTACGCTTATGCGTTGAGAATACCATGAAAAAACGTTATAGTAAATGATAATGGCACGCGTGATGGCAGTCTGCAATCAGAAGGGGGGAGTTGGAAAAACTACAACTTCCATGAATTTGGCGGCATACTTGGCGATGTTTGGCAAGAAAACGCTTTTGATTGATTTTGACCCGCAATACAATTCGACATCCGGCTTGGGAGTGAAATTTCCGTCGGAAGAAACGATCTATCACGCGCTCTTGGCCGGCGTCGCGCCCGAGCGGGTCATCAAACCGAGTTACCTCTCCAATCTGGAAATTATTCCGGCGTCGCCCGATTTGGCCGGTGCGCTCGTCGAGCTTGTAAATCTTCCGGAGCGGGAATGGTATCTCAGGAAATTCACGGAGAAGGTGAGTCCGTGGTATGACTTCGTCGTCATCGATTCGGGTCCGAACTTGAATCTTTTGACCGTGAACGCGCTCGTCGCGGCTGACGAAATCCTCGTGCCCATCCAATGCGAATATTTCAGCCTTGAGGGATTATCGCAGCTTTTGGATACGGTGAATCTCATTAAAACCAATCTGGGACACGACGTGAAGAGCGTGAGTGCTCTCCTCACGATGTATGACAAGCGCGAACGTTTGTCCCGCGAAATCGCGCGGGAAATACGGAAACGGTTCCCCGATTATGTGTACGAAGTGGAAATTCCGCGATCGGTCGCCTTGGCTGAAGCGCCCAGTTTCCAAAAGCCCATCATGCTCTACGCCCCGCAGAGTCCCGGCGCCCTTGCCTATGAACGGCTGGCGCGCGAAATCATCGAGGGGAAGCGGTTGACGGCGGGTCCCGAATATGGCGAAGAAATCCGCCCGCAGCATCCTTTTGATCCCGCACCGAGCCAAGCGCCGCAACACCCTGTCGCTTTCAATGGGTATTATAAATCGGCTGAAGACGAAGAAGAGCCAAGAAGAAAATTGCCCCTTGATGAGGTGCGTTGAAAGCGGAGCGCTTGATCTGGTGACGGGGTTTTGACATCGTGCGGTGGTATGCTATTATTTTTCTCGGAACGTACCGTTCTTGAGATATTGGGGGAGTAGTCATATGCGGCCGCTTTGGTTGCGACTTTGATGTCTCTCGTGCGGCGCGAACCACGTCTAGACGTTTGCTAATGCGGAGGTTGATGAAGTTCCAAGAGCTGATCTTGAACTGATACTGCGAGTTGCTCTTTATTTATTTATTTACTCTCGTAGTACAATCGGTGACGGGTTGGTTCGCGGGGCTTCGGTTCGCCTCCGTTTTAGTTTGCCATTTTTATTCAAGAACGAAGTGATTGATAATAAAAATGAGCACCCCGTTCAATTTTTTGAGTTCTTAGCATTCACTTCACATGAAGAAAGACGAAAAAATCATTCCATAGAGATAATCAAACAATAAAAATTGGTTCGGGGTCGCCTCTATCAATGCATTCATCCGCCATCTGGCGGATAAAAGGTAAAAATTATATTATAAGAGCATGCCACTGGGAAGAGGATTATCGTCGCTTATTCCGCCGAAGGGGGGAGAGGAGAACGGGACAGTGTCTTCGGAAGACACTGTCGTTTCTCCCCAGC
>JAKALR010000009.1 GCA_021824045.1 bacterium
GGCTACATCCAGTTACTCTATCGGTTCGGCCTCGGCATTGGCGGCATTTTGGCCGTCGGCATGATCGTTTGGGGATCGATCCTCATATCGATATCGGGGAGTGTCGACAAAGAAAGGGAGGGGAGGGATTTCATAACATCAGCTCTCTTCGGACTCGTTCTTCTCTTCGGCGCTTATCTTCTCTTGAACCAAATCAATCCAAGTTTAACCTCCTTGGTTCCCCCCTCGGCGCCAGCAGTAACATCAGCCGCCCCAACCACCCAACAGCCGTGCAACAACTGCGCCAACATTTCGACGACGAATGCCATTATTGAGATTCAATGCGCAACAATCGGCAACTGCCAACTCAACTCTTCTCTTTGGAGCAAATTGCAGGTAGCGGCAAGTAATTTCCATAACAACTTCCCCGCGGAAAGTATTGCTATCACCGAAGCCTATCCGCCCGCATCACAACACCAATCGACGTGCCACAAGAACGGCACATGCGCCGACATCGCTCTTAGGCCTCAAAACGAACAACCAGATTGTTCAATACTCACCGCACTCCTTACCGATTTGAGTAATGCGGGATTGTCTCCCATAAACGAGTATTTCAACGCACCGTCGCCCTGCACTGGTAAAAAATTCGAATACACGACCGCCGGCAACATTCATGTAAATATGTAAGATTATGAAAAAAAATCGCAAGGTATTCATTTATATAATCGTAGCGGCGGCGCTTCTCGTCCTGCTCTATATTCTCTGGAACGTCTTCGTCCCCCAGCCCGTTCCGCCGTCGGCCGCGCCGACAGCCGTTGGCGGCGGATCTCTGCCGTCCGGCGGGACCAGCGGAGCGTCGGCGGGGACATCTTCACCCTCGACAGCAGCCGTCTCCGCGCCGACACTTGCGAAAATATCGGACCACGATGTTTTTTCCTACTGGATCGATCCAGAAACCCACGACGTGCGATACCTCGGCACCGACGGTGAGGTGTGGAACGCGAAGAATGGCAGCGATGTATTGGAATCACAGCAGACCATGAGCGCCCTCCAAAGCGCGGAGGTCTACCAAAACGGCCAAGAGGTTCTTGTTTCGTTCGGCGATCCGCTTTCTCCCACGTGGGCGATCTACAATGTCCTCGATGAAACGTGGCATTCTCTCCCCCAATCGATTGTGAACGCGACGTGGGGGGCAAATCAAAACCAACTCATCGCGATCGTTCGGAATGTGAATACCTACTCCCTGTCGTACGTCGACCTGACTAAAAATCCGCCGACCTATAAAACCATTGTTGATAATTTCTATTTTTACGGCGCATCGTTCACCTTCTCCGCTCCCGCGACACTCGTGGTGACCGAAAAGCCGTCGGCGCAGTACCAGGGGAGCGTGTGGGAGCTGAATCTGAAAACGCTTGCTCTGAATATGCTCCTGCAGCCCCAATACGGGCTCTCCGCAAAAGCGAACGCCGACGGCTCCCTGATTTACGTGACGGCGGCCGGCGCAACGAGCGTTATCAACGCGTCGACCATACAGCCAACCCCCCTGCCGTTCCCGTCGCTGCCGAATAAATGCGATGAATCGGCCAACGCTTCCTCGTCGAGTATTTACTGTTTCTCGCCGGAGAATATAACCCAAGGTGTGACGATGCCGGACGACTACCTCATGAAAGCTTTCTACAGCGTCGATATTCTCTATAACTATCAATTCAGCAGCGGCAACACCAAAACAGTCATTTTGAGCGGCACGCCTGGCGTTCCGATGCTTGATGCCACCGACGTCGTTTCTTCGGGAAACAGCGTGTATTTCATCAATCGGTACGATCGATCACTCTACCAGCTTACCCTCCCCGGCTCATCAACCGCAAATTAAACAACTCTCCGGGTTGTTGTATTTAATTTTCTATTGGGACGATGACAATGTGGCGATCTTTGCCGACGCCGACGCTTTCCGTTCTGAGATCCGGATTCGTCGCGATTTCAACGTGAACGAGCCTTCGCTCATACGAGTTCATGGGCGGCAGGGGAACTTCCCCTTTCGACATTTTCGCCTTTTTGGCGCCCGCTTTGGCAAGTTCGATAATCAGCCGCTCCCGCTCGCGACGGTAATAGTTCATATCAACCACGTACGGCGGCTTTTGATCTTGTTTCAGGGAAAGGTTGATGAGGTGCTCAACCGGCTGCAGGAGGCCGGGGATTTGGGAGCGGAAGAATTCATCGTCCACCACGATCGATATTTTCCGTACCCCATCGTCAACGTTGACGTCGACGCTCGTGAAACCCATTGCCGTGAAGAGGTTTTTGACGTGTTCGGCGATATCCATTACTGCTGATTATCGCTTATTTGAAGCTCTTTTTCAAGGGTCGGTAACCGTTTATTGATGTAGACTTGCTGAACCACCGAGAAGGCCGTGAAAATCAGCCAGTAGAGACCGATAGCCGACGGGAGGTTGCCAAAGATGAGGATGGTAATAAGGGGGCCGATGAACATCATAACCTTCTGCATTTGTACTTGCGCGCCGCCTCCTTTTTGCTTTGCCATCATGAGTTTTGATTGGAAGTACTGCAGAATGGCCGCGATAATGACCACGGTCCAGTTTTTCGAAGCGAGGTCGAATAATCCCAAAAACATCGTCGACGCGAAAGCGGTGTTTTTGATTTGATTGGTAAAAAGGTTAAAGAGGGCGATGAAGATGGGTATTTGAATGAGGAGGAGGAGCATGCTCGAGAAGGGATTGATTTTATGCTCCTTGTAGAGCGCCATCAGCGCTTCCGCCTGCCTCCCCTTGTCATCCTTATGCTTCTCCTGGATCCGTTTGATGTGGGGCTGGAGATTCTGCATGATGGTTTGATCTCTCGCTCCTTTATAGAAAAAGGGGAGGAGCACGACGCGCACGAGAACCGTGAGAAGAATCACCGCGACGCCGAGATCGTGGAACGCGACGGTTTGATAAATAAAAACCAAAACCCCCAGAAGGGGCAGTGAAATATATGTATTGATGAATGACATTACTTCTTGTTCCGGATTTGTGATTCGATTTCGTTTTGCAGCTCCTTAAAGCTTAAATCAAGAACCCCCGGTTTGGCAATGATAAAAAAAGACGAGTTCCCTGCGGCGAACGGACGCACGATTGCGCGTATTCTTCGCCGCAGGAGGTTCCGGTCGGTCGCTTTTTTTGCAATCTTCTTACTGACCACGATAACCGGCCTTGAGGGGCTTTTTCCGGTTGTTCTTTTGACGGAGATGTTCACCTTACGCGGATAGTTTCTTCCTTCCCTTTCTCCTCCTTTTCACGAGGACGGCCTTGCTGCTCCTCGATCTTTTCAGGAATCCGTGAGTTCTCCTCCTTTTCTTCTTTTTTGGCTGGTAAGTCCTCGACATTGCTATCAAGTATACCATTTTTTCAGCCCAGGGGAAGGGGCTGTAAAAAGATATCAACAACTCATCCACAGGTAAGGCACATTGGGTCCCAAAAAGCAATGTTGCAACTTTCCCAAATACCTCTATGATAATAAAAACTTCACCAACATGGAGGAACAAGAAATTTGGAAAAACGTTTTAGGAGACATCGAGCTTCAAATATCGAAACCGAATTTCCTCACCTGGCTCAAAAACAGCCAGATGGTCGGCCTCAACCGGAAAGACGGCGTCGTGATGGTCGGCCTCCCGAATAATTTCGCAAAAGAGTGGGTGAAAAGCAGATACCATAAATTAATCCTCACCTCCATACGAAACCTTGATGGATCGATAAAGAACGTCGATTACGTCGTGGTGAGTTCCGTGCACCAGAATCCCGAGAATAAAAAAATCTCCTCCCAGCAGCAAAACAACACCCCCCAATCATCCCTCATCGACGTGAAGGTCGACTCGAAAACGAATCTCAATCCCAAATACACGTTCGCAAACTACATCGTGGGATCTTCCAATGAACTCGCGACGGCGGCGTCTCAGGCAATCGTGAAGAGTATCGGGAAAAAATACAATCCACTCTTCATCTACGGCGGCGTCGGCCTTGGAAAAACACACCTCCTTCAGGCGACCGGGAATGAAATTATGAATCGCTATAAAAATGCGGTGAGTGTTCTTTATATTTCGTCCGAAAAATTCATCAATGACGTCGTGTGGGCTCTCCGCAACCGGAGAACTGACGACATGAAGAAAAAATATCGCGATGTCGACGTTCTTATCATCGACGACATCCAGTTCATCGGCGGAAAGGCGGCAACCGAGCAGGAGTTTTTTTACACCTTCAACACGCTCTACGAAAACAACAAACAAATCATTATCTCCTCCGATCGTCCCCCGACTGCCATCCCCACACTCGAAGAACGGCTCCGATCAAGATTTGAAGGGGGGATGATAGCCGATATCACTTACCCCGATTACGAAATGCGGCTCGCAATTTTAAAAACGAAAGCGCAGAACCAATCTATTTTTATCGAGGATGCGATATTGGAACAAATAGCCTCAAAGGTGCAGCGCAACATCAGAGAATTAGAGGGGGTTTTTAACAAGGTTGTTTTTTATGAGCAGTATAAAAACCAGAAAATAGACGGCAAAAAACTCGATGAAATCATCGGGGAGGCGATACAAATAACCCCCAAAAACATCACCGCGGGCGACATTGTGAGGATTGTTGCCGAGTTTTTTGAAGTTCCCGTGACCGACATGACCACAAAAAGCCGGAAGCAGGAGATCGTCGAACCGCGGCAGATAGCGATGTTTCTCATGCGGGATATTCTCAAATTATCTTTTCCCCATATTGGGGAAAAATTGGGGAAACGGGATCACACGACTGCAATTCATGCCTGCGAAAAAATATCGCAGGAAATAACGCAAAATCCCGCCTTTAACCAGAAAATTATGCTGATACGAGAAAGGTTGTATAAGATGTAGAATACCTGGGGATAGTAGTTGGTGAAAAAACGGGAAATGGGACAGCCAGCGGACAAGTGGATGTTTTCTCCCCAACCCTCCGCGAATTATCAACACCCTCCGAAAAAGAAAAAGCGAAAAAAAGCCGGTAGAGAAAAAGAAAAATAAGCTATCCCCAAATTCACACCACCTACTATTACTACTACTATGAAATTAATTATACTAAGAACAAACCTATTAGAAGCGTTGGCGAGCGTTGAACGGGCGATCGGGGAAAATCTCAATCTCCCGATTTTGAAAAATTTTCTCTTGAGGGCTTTCGGAGGGAAAATAGAGTTCGTTTCTACTAATTTGGAAATAGCCGTTGAGTACCAGACGGCCGGGAAAATTATCGACGAGGGAGACGTCACTATACCCTTTTCCGTTTTTTATTCGATTGTGCGGAATTTAAATACCGAGCGGATAACCATCGAGCGCGAAAACAACAAGGTGATGGTTACTTCCGACAACTACGAAGGCGTTATCGAGGATGATGACCCGAAAGAATTTCCCATCATTCCCCGGATAACCGACATGAGCCGGTTTTTGAAAATAAAAACAGAGCGCCTGAAAGATGTCTTGAGGGGAGTTTCTCTATCGGTTCAATACTCAACCATACGGCCGGAAATCAGCGGCGTATATTTTAATCAATCAAACGGCGCGCTGCGCTTTGTGGGAACCGACAGTTTCCGTTTATCAGAAATTGTGGTTGAAGAAAGCGGCTTTTCTTCCACCATGGACGATTTTTCTCTTATTGTCCCCATACGAACAATTCAGGAGGTAGTTCGCATGTTCAATGGGGCTGAGGAGTTGTCGATATTCACCGATTCGAATCAAATCCTCTTTGAAAGCGAGAACGAGAAGATTATTTCAAGAATTATCGATGGATCATTCCCCGACTACCAGTCGGTTATCCCCAAAGGTTTTAAAACAAATGTCGTTTTGGACAAAGAAGAATTTTCAAACTCTTTGAAATTAGTAAGCACCTTCTCCGGCAAAGCGAACGATGTCAATGTGAGGACCGGGGAAAACGGCAAATTTCTTGAAATTTCCGCCTCGGACAGCGCTCTGGGGAAAAGCGTATATAAAATACCGGCAAAAATAAAAGGGGACGGATTTAACGCAATTTTTAACTGGCGCTACCTCCTCGACGGATTGAAAATTTATCAAAATGACGAGATCAGCTTAAACGTCAACTCCTCCGATAAGCCGGCGGAAATAACCAGCCCCAAGGAACCAAACGCGATTTATATCGTTATGCCGATCAAGGGGTAGTTTGCACGCCGGGCATATTTTTTGATGCCCAATTAAGAACCCCAGTTTCCCAATCGAGGAATTGCGGATCGCTCATGGGATTCGCGGGTGCCGCCCCCGTCGGATCGTTTTTGTCGACGTAATAGAGAATTGAATGAACTTGATTTGAAGTGATTCCGTTGGGAGACGTTGTTGAGACGAGGTACTGCCCATCGAGCATTGGTTTGTTGATCGGCGGAAGAGGAGCCGGTGACGTGAATGATTCCTGGGGATAGCTCGGGAGAACTTGGTTTAAGAAGTCGCTCCACATGGGAACGGCAGCCAAAATACTCGAACCGTTCTGTTGCATTGGTGAATTGTCGCTGTTGCCGGCCCACACGCCGACGACGAGGTTGGGGGTGTAGCCAAATGCCCACGCGTCGCGGTAATCGTTCGTGGTGCCGGTTTTCATTGCTACGTCGTAACCCGGGAACACCGTTTTATTGAAGCTCGCCTGGAACAGTGGTTGCCGGAGAGCGGGATCAGAAAGGATGTAGTTGATCCATCGGATATAAGTCGGACTATCAACGCGCGTGGAACTGTCTTGGTATTTTTCCAAAACATTCCCGTTTGCGTCATCAACCTCCAAAACCATCGATTGCTGGTGTTCAACGCCCTCCTGGGAGAGAACCGCGTAGGCCTTCACTAAATCAACCATTTTTATGGCGCCGCCCCCCAAGACCAGCGACAAGCCGTATTTCGACGGATCGGTGAGTGTTGTAATGCCGAATGCCTTAAGCTCGTCCAAAACATTTTGAAGGCCGACTAAATACAAAACCTTCACGGCTGCGATGTTGATCGATTGGGGAAGAGCCTGTTCGAAAGTAAGGGGACCTTGGAAATTTTCAAAATCCTGCGGATGGAAACAAGATTTCTTATAATCCGGGTTAGTGTTGTTAAAATCGGGTATGGCGGTGCAGAGAGGATTATTGGGGGTGAACTCCGTTGGAACGTCAAAAACCACCGTATTGGGCGGATAGCCGTCCTCCAGAGCCTTCAGGTAGACAAACGGTTTCAGGCTTGAACCGGGTTGCCGCAATCCTTGGAGCGGCATGTCGAAGTTGCCGTCGATGCTGGTGTTAAAATAATCCGCCGACCCGACGAGCGCGAGGATTTGTCCGGTGACGGGATCTTCAGCGAGAAGCCCCGCGTTCTTGCTGTCATACAACTTTGTGTTCCTCGCGACGCCGGTTTTTACGGCGTTTTCCGCGGCTTGTTGCATATTCCAATCAAGCGTCGTGATGACTTTCAGCCCGCCGTTTAAAACCATATCCTCGCCGTATTTATTAATGAGGTAATCTTTAACCGCCATCACGAAGTGCGGCGCCTTGATGGTGCCGAGCGATGGCGAAGCGAAGTTTAATTTCTCGGCTTTTGCCTGATCGGCTTCCGCTTGGGTGATGTCTCCTAATTGCGCCATGCGGTCCAAGACGTAGTGTTGCCGGGTTATCAGGTCGCTCACATGGTCACCCCACGGCGAGTAATACGTTGGCGCTTGGGGCAGACTTGCAATGACGGCGGATTCTGCCAAATCGAGATCCTTCGCCGGTTTCCCGAAATAGGTTTGGCTGGCAGCTTCGACGCCGTAGGCGTTTGAGCCGTAGGGTATTTGATTGAGATAGAAGTCGAGAATTTGATCTTTTGAATATCTCGATTCGAGCTCCACCGCCAATATCAATTCCTTTACCTTCCTGCTGATCGTTTTCTGGGGCGTCAGGAAAATATTTTTTGCGAGTTGTTGAGTTATGGTCGAGCCGCCCTGGACCGGAGCCCCGGCCCGGATGTCGGCCCACGCGGATCTCAAAATACCTTCCCAATCAATGGCGGGTCGGGTGTAAAAATAAGCATCCTCAACGGCTATTGTCGCCTCCTTCAGGGCGGTGGGAATGTCGGAAAAGGGGATGACGGTCCTTTTTTGTTCTCCGTGGATTTCATAGAGCAGCACCGTCCCCGTCCGGTCGTATATTTTCGTCGATTGGCTGGTCTGATGGAATTGAAATTGTCCCGGAGAAGGAAGTGTTCGCATCAGGAGAGCGACATAAACAACGCCGGCCGCGACACAGACGACTACCAACGAAGAAGCAATCAAAGCAATCATCGCCAGCAGCTTTCTGGCGTTTTTCGCTTTTCTTTTTGTCGGCATGGAATTATTTTACCTCCAGTCGGCTGGAGACACAACAAAACCCCGGCAAAAGTGCCGGGGTTTCTGCGGTGATAAAAACTTCTTAAGCGTTCTCGTTGTCCGCCTCTTCTATAAATTCATTATCGAGGCTCTCGAGATCAAGATCGTTCCCGTCCATGTTTTCTCCAAGCTCCTTCTCGTCGGCGTTGGAAGCGCCGGCGCCGGAGTCGTCCCCATCCTCTCCATCGTCGAAAGAGTTCAAGTACCAGGGGTTTAATTGCTTTAATTCGGTGGCTACCATATTTTCCTTGAATAAGGCGACCTTTTTATTCGTTTGAGTTGGAATTATAACCAGTGATTTTGAAATGTCAACCCCGTTAGAGATATCAAACAATCTCATGAAAACACTAGATTGACATTAGATTATTAGCGTAGAGAATCTCTAACGGGGTCAACCCCGTTTCGCGATGTCCGGGGGCAGTTCTCCGGCCGCCGCGATGGCTATCGCCAAAGCGTCCGTTGTGTCGTCCAAAAGATCGTCGATTGTCATGTTTAAAATGAGATGCACCATTTTCGCAACGCCTTTTTTGTCCGCCCGGCCGCTCCCCGTGACGGAAAGTTTTACGGTTTGAGGCGCAAGTTCCACGAGTCGCAGGTTATTTTCGAAAATAACCTTATGGATGATACCCCTCGCTTCCGCGACGCCCATAACCGTTTTCATGTTGTTTGACGCGAAGAGTTTCTCCAATCCGGCAGCGCCGGGGTGGTATTTTTGAATGATTCGTCGCAGATCTTTTTCGAGGGCAACAAGTTGCGCGCCGGCGTTTTTCTCCCGACCAACCCGGAGAAGACCGCTGCCGAGGTGAGTAAATACTCCCCCCTCCCTTTTAATGACGCCGTAGCCGGCCCGCACGTTTCCCGGATCTATTCCTAAAATAACCATGGAGCCTCTTACTTCCCGCCCGTGTCCGCGTTCAGACATGGTTCATTGCGCAAGGGGGAGCGTGAACCAAAAGGTGGTTCCCCGATCGACTTGAGATTCGACGTGGATCGTGCCGCCGTGAGCTTCGATGATATTTTTGGTTATATACATACCAAGACCGCTACCGTTGGGCTCCACGCGCTGGGCATTTTCGCTCCGATAGAATTTTTGGAAAATGTGAGAGAGGTTTTCCTTGGGAATGCCGATGCCGGTATCGGAAATGCTGACCCGCACAAAGGCGGGATCGGACGAATCCGGTTCCGCGAGAATGTCGACGCTGCCACCCTTCATATTATATTTCATCGCGTTGTCGATGATGTTCATCACGGCCATGCCGAGTCCTTCGGGGTCGGCATGGACGGTGAATTTTCCTTCGGGCACGGAGATGTTCAGGGCAATGCCGTATTCTTCCGCAATCACGTCCGCTGACTGTTTCACGGTTTTTAAAACTCCCCCGAGATCGATTTTCGAGAAATGAAATCCAAACTTCCCTTCTTCGATTTTCGCCGCGTTCAGGAGATCTTCAATGATCCTGAGCGACCGTTTCGCGAGGCTCCACCCCTCGGTTATGAGGTTTTTTGTTTCGTCGTCAACAACATTCCCCTGTTTTGCAATGGACGACTGAAGACTTTCAAATGTCCAATTCAGGGCTGTGAGCGGCGTTCGGAGTTGATGTGCCGATACGGTTAAGAATTCACTCTTGGATTCCAGAATGGTATTTTCCCGGGTGTTGTTTGATATGATTTTAAGGAACGCTATCACTTCGCCGTTTTGCCCGAGCACTTGATTGAGAGCGGTCCTGAGTTCGAGATGGGGATCCTCAAAGGTGATATCGACAATCTTCGGCCATCCCGCGTCGGAGATAGCGTTGATCGATGAGGCGAGCGAGGGGAATATGGTTTCCGTAAAAACCCTCAATCGCGGACTTTCCGCCATGCCGGGTTGCATTTGAATCCCCAAAACTTCCTCTTTTGATATGCCGAAAATCCCCTCGGCTGCCGTATTGAGATCGAGAATTCTGAAGTTTGTGTCGTAGACCACAATGCCGTCCTTGATATTTTCAATGACGGATTCTAATTCCAAATTTTTCGCCTTATTCCTGAAACTCGCCCGTGAAAGATCGCGGTAGGAAGAAAGCACAACCAGGAAGATGATGAGGAATATCGCCACCTCCGCGACGGTGATCGCTCCGGGCACGAAGGCGATATTTACAATCGCCGCCACGATAAACAGGATAAGGAGCAGGAGCGGCTTCCGATCGCCGCTTTGCTTGGCGTAAAAACTTAATTCCTTAAAAAAGTTTATTGGATTCATAGTTATACTTTTTTAGTTCTCCCCATGTTTTTCCCACCTTCGTTTCGATTTTGAGAGGGACGGAGAGTTGTTCAGTATTCTCCATAATATCAACGATGGCCGGCGCAACTTCCCTTAGAATATCATCACGGATTTCAAAGA
Organism: bacterium; assembly: GCA_021824045.1. GTDB lineage: Bacteria > Patescibacteriota > Minisyncoccia > UBA6257 > GWB1-50-10 > JAKAHT01. Next base: position 10,744 of record JAKALR010000009.1, read on the forward strand.
GCAATTCGTCGTGGATGGTCAGGATCATGCGCACGCCGTCTTTCAGGTTCGGAGACTCTTTCATTATCCGCGCGGAGTTGATCATGGCTTTTTTCAAGATATCCGCTCCGAAACTTTGGATCGGCATATTGACGGCCGCCCGCTCATTTTCCGAAGCAGTCCCGCGATTGAACGATTCCGGAAACCACCGTTTTCGTCCGTGGAGATTTTCAACAAATCCGTTTTTGGCCGCGAGGCGCTTAACTTCTTCCTGCCAGCGCCGAATGGACGGGAATTTTTCAAAATACCTCGCGATGAAACCCTCCGCATCGCGGAGGCTGATGTGGGCCGTTTCGCTGAAAGCTCGGGCGCCCATGCCGTAGACCACCCCGAAATTGAGTGTCTTGCCGATCCGCCGCTGTTCTTTTGTGACTGATGCTTCCGGCACGCCGAAGATTTCCGCGGCCGTCATGGCATGAATGTCGAGCCCTTCCCGGAACGCCCGTTTCAGACTTTCGCCGTCCGCGACGTGAGCGAGGAGCCGGAGTTCAAGTTGGGAATAATCGAAAGAGGCGAGGCTCCAGCCGTCTTCGGAAACGAAAATATTCCGTATCTTTTCCGACCAGGAGGATTCCTGGGGGATATTCTGAAGATTTGGTTTTTCGGAGGCAATCCTCCCCGTCGCCGTCCCGGTTTGGAGAAAGGTGGTCCGAAGCCTCCCATCGCTGTCCGTCATGGCAAGGATCGGCTCGAGGTAGGTTGATTTCATCTTGAAGGTCTCGCGGTAGTCCAGAATATCATCGATAATCTTCGTTCCCCGGAGGGATGACAGCGCTTCGAAGGATGTCGAGAAATTCCCCGATTTTGTTTTTTTCCGTTTAGCCGGCCGGAGTTTCAGTTTTTCAAAGACTGCCTCAGCAACCTGTTTGGGAGAATTGAGATTAAAGGAGAATCCGGCGGCGAGCTCAATCTCCCGGGAGAGGCTTTCCAGCCTCCCGTTGAGTTCACCCCTCGTCGCCTCCGCCGATTTTCGATCTGTTTTTATACCGGTGATTTCCATTGCCGAGAGAACTTCAATGAGCGGCATTTCAAGCTCCGTAAAAATGCCGTCCAATCCGTTTTTCGCGAGTCGCTCTTGTAATATGAGGAATAAATTTCCCCAAACCGAGTCGTCCCCCGCGTACTCCTTGTTGAAAACTCCCCGCACAATTTCTTCCCGCGAGGGATTCCCGGCGTCGGGATGGAGAAGCCAATACGCAATTGAGAGGTCGAAGATATTTTTGGGGACCATTTTCCCTGATTTCAAGAGATCTTTCGCGATTGGTTTCCATTCCCACGCCACCTTGAGGTTTTTCGTGCGAACCGTCGTTTCGTTGAGTCCGTCGGCTGCCGTGACCAGGGAAGCTTGGAGCACTCCCGCCCGCTCATGATTTTCGGGGTGTTCCCGCTCGGTGGGAGCGCCGCCGATCCGTTTTGCGAGACTGTCGAAACTCCAGGCCGAAAAATAGTTTTTCAATTCTTCGAGCGGGAGGCCCCGGAATTGCAGGTTCTCGAGCGTCGTTGAAATTGGCACCGCCGTGTCTATTTGGGCGAGTTTTTTTGAAAGGAGGGCAATGTCCTTGAAGGGCCGTATTTTTTCCGCCGCGCGATCCTGCTTTGCCTCGGGCGAAAAGATCGCTTCGAGCGTTCCATACTCCTTCAGAAGCCGTTCCGCCGTTTTTGGCCCGACGTTTTTCACGCCGGGGATATTGTCCGATTTGTCTCCGACCAGGCCTTTGTAATCCACGAGGAGTCGGGGAGGTAATCCGTAGCGTTCGGCGACGGCGGTTTCGTCGTAGAGTACCGTTTCGCTGACGCCCTTTTTCAATATCTCAACCATGACCCGCTTGCCCCTGACGAGCTGGAGCGTGTCTAAATCGCCGGTCAGGATGATGATTGTCACGTCATCGCCGTTATCACCGAATCTTTCGGCGAGGGTTCCAATAATGTCATCTCCCTCGAAGCCGGCTTTTTCGAACGTCCGGATGCCGAAGGTCTCGAAAAGATTCCGCGCTTCCACGATTTGTGAAACGAGTTCGTCGGGAGCTTTCGGCCGCGTCGCTTTATAGTCGTCGAACATTTCCTTCCGGAACGTCGCTTCCGGCCGATCGAAGGCCGCGGCAACATAATCCGGCTGTTGTTCTTTGAGCGTTTTCAAGAGAATGCTCGACAGGCCGTAGAGCGCCCCCGATGGTTTTCCGTCACCCGAGGTTAAGGGCGGCAGGGCGTGGAACGCCCGATGAATGAGAGAATTGGCGTCGATGAGGAGAAATTTTTTCATCCCGTTAGAAATAAAACACCTTCTTCATAGGCAACGGTCTATGAGACGTGGTTAATGTGACTTTGTGGGTAATCATCTTTTTATAAGTTTATGATTTCTAACGGGATTCATTTGGGTGATTGAGAGAATCCGTTCATTTTCTTTTTTGTGTTTTATTTTTACGGCGATGAAATCCGCGGGTAAGTACCGCTTGATGAGATTTGCCCATTCCACGGCCACGATGTTTTTTGTGCCGCGGAGCGCTTCCGCCACGCCGGTCACCTCGAGATCCCGCGCCGTTTTCATGCGGTACGCATCCACGTGGTAGAAGCTTTCGAATTTCCGCGGATTGGAGCGGAGCCGGTACCTCCGTGCCATAAGGAATGTGGGACTCGTGATTCTTCTTGTGAGACCGAGCCCCCGGGCCAACCCTTTAATGAAGGTCGTTTTCCCGGCCCCCAAATCTCCCTCAAGAGCTATGACGAACGGGCCGGTGCCGTTCCGCGCGATATCTTCGCCGAGGAGCCGAGCCAGTTCGAGAGTTTCGTTTTTCGACTTCGTCTCGATGGTCATGGTTCTCTAAATAAGTTTCCGTTCTTTTTCCAAGCCGAGGTGCTCATATGCCGCCGCGGTCGCGATTCTGCCGGAAGGTGTCCGTTGCAAGAACCCCAGCTTCATAAGGAAGGGTTCATATAGTTCTTCGATAGTTTCCATTTCATCATTCAGAGACGCCGCGAGGGTTTTGAGACCCACCGGCCCGCCGCTGAATTTGTCGATGATCGTTGTAAGGAGTTCCCGGTCAGCGTTTTCCAGTCCCTGCGAATCAATTTCCAGCATTTCGAGCGTTCGCTGTACCACACCCCGATCTATTGCCGCAGCATTATTCACCTGCGCGTAGTCCCGTGCACGCTTCAGGAGGCGGTTTGCAACGCGGGGCGTAAAACGCGAGGCTTCGGCGAGCATGCGCACGGCTTCATCGGTTACGCTGATCTTCAGGATTTTTGCCGACCGCTTGATAATCCGTTCAATGTCGGCGTGGTGATAGTAATCCAGTCGGAACGTCGCCCCGAAGCGGGAACGGAGCGGCGCCGAAAGGAGATTCACTTTGGTTGTCGCGCCGACGACGGTGAAGGGAGGAAGATCGAGGGTGAAGGTTTTCGCCGCCGGCCCCTTGCCGATGACGAGATGCAGCTTCCGCGATTCCATCGCCGGATAGAAAATTTCTTCGACAAGTTTGTTGATGCGGTGGATCTCGTCGATGAAGAGGATCTCGTTGGGTTCCAAATTGGAGAGAATGGCAGCGATGTCGCCGGGCTTTTCGAGCGCCGGCCCGGATGTTGATCGGACGTTCACGCCCATTTCCTGACCGATGATATATGCCAGGGTTGTTTTTCCCAATCCCGCCTGGCCATAGAAAAGCAGGTGATCGGAACTTTCGTGCCGCTGCTTTGCCGCTTCAATGATGAGCTTCAGGTGATCCTTGATTTTTTCCTGGCCGACGTACTCCTGGAAGTTTTGCGGCCGCAAGAGCTGTTCGATGCTGGGAGATTCATCGGGGTGAATCGTTTTTTCGTCGTTTTTTGGCATGGACACGGTATGATTTACCTTATTATATACCCTTTTTTACCCTCTGTCCGAGGGTTGACCCCGTTAGAGATTCTCTATGTCGATGTCTGATGTTGGCCCGGTGTTTTTACAAGATGGTTTGGTATCTCTAACGGGGTTGACATTTAAAAGCGTTTATGCTAATATAGGATCTATCTTTGATGAGAGGCCTGTGGGCAGGAGATTCGCTCCAGTTTCGGACTGTTTGGTTTCGGCTGGGCAACTCCTCGAGCGGGTCTTAATAAAGCCTCTCCTTACGGCATTATGCCCACAGACCTTTCGTCAAAGATTTTAAAAAACTCCCGGCGGGAGTTTTTTGTTTTTCGCTTTTCCCCGATGCGCTCATGTGCCCCACCCTATCGTTCCAGTCAACCGTTCGATTTCCGCGAAGCTCGTTTTCCCCCCGAGAACTTTCAAGACGCCGTCCTCCTGCATGGTGACCATTTGATTTTCTTTGGCAAGTTTTTTCAAATCCATTTCCGTCGGGTTCCGGTAGATCGCCGCTTCAATCACATCATCCACGGCGAAGAGCTCGAAGATTGACGTCCTCCCCTTGTAGCCGATGTGTCCGCACGCGTCGCACCCCCGACTCTCGTAGATCGTGTAATCCGCGTAGACGGAGGTATTAACTCGCGCGGGGAGGCCTTTTAAGAATGTTTGTATTTTGTTTTTCAATTCATCGTCGGGAACGATCTTCGCCTTGCAGGCCGGGCAGAGAACTCGCACCAAGCGCTGTGCAATCACGAGGCTGAGGGACGGCCCCAGAATATTCGTCGCGACACCCAAGTCGATGAGGCGGGGGATAGCCCCCACGGCGTCGTTCGTGTGGAGCGTCGAGAAGACGAGGTGCCCGGTCAAAGAGGCGTTCATGGCAATGTCCGCAGTTTCCTTATCGCGGATTTCGCCGACTAAAATAACATTCGGATCCTGCCGCAGGATCGAACGGAGGCCGGACGCGAACGTGTAGCCGGCCGCCGGCTCGACTTGCGTTTGGGATATTCCGGGCAGGTGGTATTCAATTGGGTCTTCCACGGTGATGATCTTCATTTCGGGCTTGAATACCTTCCTGAGGAACGCGTAGAGCGTCGTTGTTTTCCCGGATCCGGTGGGGCCGGTGTTCAAAATGAGCCCGTTCGGCTTTTTAATCTCCTCATCGACGATCGCGAGGTCGTCAGTCCGCCACCCCAATTCCTCGAGATTGACTTTAAGCGATGTCGGGTCGAGGAGCCGGAGCACCACCGTTTCGCCGTAGTCGGAGGGGATGATGGAGGTTCGAATCTCGATATTCCGGTCGGTAAGGCCGATGGTGAATCTCCCATCCTGCGGTTCGTTCGAAATGTTGAGTTTCAGGTTTGAGAGCAACTTGATCCTCGTGACAATCGATTTATACATCAGGGGATTGAATCGGTCGTACGCCGTATGGAGGAGGCCGTCGATGCGGAGCCTTAAGACGCCGTGCTCTTCGGCCGGTTCGAGATGAATGTCCGATGCGCCGAGGGCGATCGCGCCCGAGAGTATGATCTCGAGGATTTGCGAAAGATACGGGCTGGAAAATCCGGCGATCTCGGCGTTCAGATTTTCCAGACTTTTGATTTTTTCTTTCAGGTTGTTCAGTGTTTGCTCATTGATGTCCACCTTGCCGGCGATTTCTTTTTCGGGAACCACGTATTGGTAGTAGCTCCAGGCGTTGGCGAGACTCGTCTTCGAGCAGATGTTGACGGAGACCTCGTGTGCCGCTTGGAGTTTCTTCAGGAGCTCCTCCGTTTCTTTGAGGTTCGGATCGAAGACGGCGACCACAAGTTTTTTCCGGGCGATCTGGAGCGCTGCGAGGAGCGCTTTTTTCGCTTCCGCTTCCGGGACGAGGATCATCGCCTGGATTTCAGTCGGCGCCTTTGCCGATATGAGATCGAGGTAGGGGAGGCCGTGTTCCTCGGCGCGCCGCTTGGCGTCGTTCTCCTCGGCTTCCCGGCGCTGTTTTTGGAGCACCTCCTCGATGTCTTTCTTTGATTGCAGCATTCACCGTATTATAGCGTAAACGGGACGTTTCGTAACGATTATTGACTAATATACAAAAAAGATGTATAATTAAAATACAAAAGCAGATTAAAAACTTTTTATATGATAGATAGATTTTTCTGAAACGAAAACGAAAAAACGCCGGTTGGGAAATCGGCAGGAGGTTTACAATGAAAACAAGGACAATAACAGGCCGGCCAGGCCCGTGGGTAGCGGGACGAGTAATGATGGGAGTTGTATTTTTTATTATTCTCCTCGTTGCCGCTCTCGCGCTCGGCGGATGCGGCGGTTCCGCCCCCTTGATCGTGGACTTTTCCACAGGGAAGGTTTCCGGGAGTACGGGAGCCACGAATTTTGACGGCGTCGTTATTGTGAACAACACCCCATACTCGCTGAACGTTTTGAAGTATGGGCCGTACGACTTAGAGACTGTGTTGAAGAATTTTCCTCCCGGGGGAAGTTTCACACTCTTCAATGATTATATGCCGCCGGACCAAACGGTGGTCATAACCGCCAACGCTTTTTGGAAAGGAGTGTTTGTTGGTCAAGCGACGAGGAGTTTTTACTTCTCGTCGTATGGTGGCCGTTCGAGACTTGAGAGGTGTGTTTTTAACACCTCAGATTTTCGGATGTCCTCCCCCCCTCTTGGCTTCCAGGGGTCCGCAGGCACCACAAGTCATGTGTCTTCTCCAGGTTCTCTCACGCAGGAGGCCGCCAACCTCCTCAAGTTGGGGAGGTGAGTTGAAGAATAACGCGGTGCTGCAGTTAACTGTAGCACCCGTTTTTTGTTGTGGAATCGGCCCGTTTCGGGGATTGCGGGCCGGCGGGAGAAAGACGTAAGATGAAACCAAGGGAATGATCACCTATTGCTACGGCCCCGATTCGTTCCGGCGCAACCGCAAACTCGCCGAGCTTGTTGCTGATTTTGAAAAACGGGAAACCTCAAGCGAGCGGATGGATGCCGATTTGGACGAAAGCCCCGAATCCTGGAAGGATGTGAAGGACTTCTCCCGCCAGCAGTCGATCTTCGGCGGATCGAAGATCGCGATCGTGCGGGAAGGGAGCTCGGTCGCCGAGAAAGAGTGGGTAAAATTTCTCAAGGAGACCCTGACCGACCAGTCGGTCCATCTTTTCATCGCCGACAGCAAGAAACCCCTGAAGGCCTTCGATTTTCTTTTGCAAAAACCGTGCGCGTCGTACGCCCTTGAGGAACTTTCCGGACGTGAACTTGCTTCGTTTGTTTCAGCCGAAGCAAAGAAGGGGGGATTCCTGTTTGCCCCCGATGCGCTTTCGTTCTTCGTTGGTTACCTCGGCGGCATGAAAGAGGGAAGAACGTGGGTTGCGGTTTCCGAGATCGAAAAGGCGGCATGCCTCGGCGAGAGCGTCGTCTCGCTCGGGGCCCTGCAAAAAATATCCTCATTTCCCGACTTCGATGAAGTGTGGGCGTTGTCGAAAAGGCTGATTAGTTCGGAACGATGGCTGGAACGAATCGTTTTTCTTGAAAAGTTGTTTCTGGAAGGGGCGGACCCGGGGCATGTGTTTAACTCCCTCGCCCTTCAGGCGCGGGGAAAAGATCTCTTGAGGTTGTCCGAGTATGATATCTCGGTGAAAAGCGGGAAACTCGACCTTCCGGAAGCGTTACTGAGTTTTGCTTTGGGGGGTTAATCTTTTTGAGAGCCGCGATTTCAGCCGATTCGCCTTGCCCTTCTTGATGAATTTAACCTTAGCCAATTTGTCGAGGGCTTGATAGACACCCGGGAGCGCTTTTTGAGCTTCTTCGAATTTGCCGGCGTCGACGAGTTTTTTAAACGCGTTGATCTCGGATCTCATCTTTTTTTTCCTCCCAAGGTTCACCTCCCTTCTCCGGATGCTTTGCCTCAGGGCCTTTTGAGCTGATTTTGTTATCGGCATAGTATTACCGAGAATAATAGCTTTTATGCGGGTTATTGTCAAATTTACCATTTTCAATTTGCAATTTCCAACCAATTTTCAAATGTTTGAAAATTAAATTATTAAAAATGCAATGAAAATTGAGAATTAATTAAAAATTAGGAATTAAAAATTAAAGAGAGGTATAATAAGGAAAATGATTTACGCTCTTTCTGGAATCGTTTCCGGGAAAAAAGAAAATTTTTTGGTCGTCGACGTCTCCGGGGTCGGCTTTAAGGTTTTTTCGAACACGCAAACGCTCTACCGTCTGCCGAAAGAGGGGGAAGCGGTGCGGGTATATTGCCACACCCACGTCAGGGAAGACGCCCTGGAGCTCTATGGGTTTTTGGACGAGGGTGAGTTGAAATTCTTTGAGATGCTCATCTCCGTTTCGGGCGTCGGCCCCCGGACCGCGCTCCTCATCCTCGATTTGGATTCGTTCCCGAATGTCATGGCGGCAATCGTCGGCAAGAAGGCGGATGTCCTGTCGCGCGCGCCGGGCATCGGGAGAAAAACCGCGGAACGAATCATCCTTGAGCTCCAGAGCAAGATTAACGTATCTGAGGTGAAGGGCTTGGATAGAGCGGCGGAAACAAACATCGAAATCGAAGATGCCCTCGTCGGCTTGGGATACGATCGCCGCGTGGTCAAGAAGACGCTCGCGGAGATGGATGACGCTTCGGAAAGCGGCGTCGAGGAAAAACTCCGGGGAGCCCTGAAACTTCTCGGCGGCAAGAAATAATGAAGAGTGTAATTTCTTTTTTGAAGTCGGCGTACCATTTCGCGCTGTCGTTCTCCGGGAACATTTTCTACGGGCATCCGAGCCGCTACCTCACCGTCGTCGGCGTAACCGGCACCAAGGGGAAATCGAGCACGCTTGAAATCGTCAATTTCGTTTTCGAGTCGGCCGGCAAGAAAACCGCCCTCCTCTCGTCGGTCAAGAGGAGAATCGGCGGGATTGAATGCAAGAATGCTTCCGGCAATACGATGCCGGGGAGGTTTTTCATCCAAAAATTCCTCCGGGACGCCGTCCGGGCCGGCGTCGAATACGCGTTCGTCGAGGTGACCTCCCAGGGCGTCGTCCAGTGGCGCGATCGGTTCATCGATTGGGACGCGGCATTTTTTACCAATCTTTCTCCCGAGCACATCGAGTCGCACGGCTCTTTCGAAAAGTACCGCGCGGCCAAGGTCAGATTTTTCCAGAATGTTTTAAAGTCATCGAAGAAGCAGAAGCAGTTTTTCATCAACGACGAGGACGAGAACAAGGATTATTTCGTCCGCGCGGTTCAAGATGTTCCCGGCGCCGAGATTCGGTATTTCAACAAAGAGTACGCGATCAAAGAGGCCAAGCGGTGGGGTTGGGATTTGGCGAGTGTCGAGGGGCGGAAAGCGGTCGCCGATTGGCTCATTCCCGATTTCAACGTTTTGAACGCGGCAGCCGCTCTCACCTTCGCAGCGGCGCGGGGTATTCCGGATGATGCGGTGCGGGATGCTTTTGCGGCCTTTGAGGGAACTCCCGGCAGATTCGATTTCGCGGCGAAGGAGCCCTTTTTTGCCGTCGTCGACTACGCCCACACGCCGGATTCTCTCGAAAAAATCTATGCCGCCGCAAAAGCGTCCTTGGTCACGAAACCCGGCGGGAAGCTGATTTGCGTCCTCGGTTCCGCGGGCGGGGGACGCGACAAATGGAAGCGGAAGGTTATGGGCGGTATTGCCGCGAAATTCTGCGATGAGATTATCCTCACCGACGAAGATCCCTATAACGAAAACCCGGAAGCCATTATTGGCGAACTTGAATCCGGATTTTCGCAAATGCCAAATGCCAAATTTCAAATTTCAAAAAACTATTGGAAAATATTGGATCGGCGGGAAGCGCTCCGGAAAGCCCTCTCCGGTGCGCTGCCCGGCGACGCCGTGGTGGCGACCGGAAAGGGGAGTGAGACGGCAATTCACACGGCGAAGGGGAAAACGATTCCCTGGGACGAAAAAGAAATCATGAAAGAGCTCATCGCTGAGCGCTTTGCGAATATCAACCCCCATCTATGAATCCCGTGAGAAATCGCGTACGCACAGCAAAGAAGAATCATGAATAAAACATCAATCAAAATGGTCAAGAATAATATACGCAAAGCGCACGGCGCGTATGCGTACTATTTCTAACGGGATGAAACTCACTTTTTGCGGCGGCGCGAAAATCGTCACCGGATCGAACTACCTTTTGGAGTCGGGGGATACGAAGATTCTCGTTGATTGCGGTTTGAACCAAGGAGAACGTTTCTGCGAAGAACTGAATTACGAGGGGTTCCCCTATGATCCGCGCGACGTGGAAGCCGTTTTCGTGACGCACGCTCACATCGATCACATCGGAAGGATCCCGAAGCTCGTGAAGGAGGGGTTCGGCGGCATGATTTATTCCACTGAACCAACGAAGGATTTCGCGGGGCCCATGCTTCTCGACACCGCCCACGTATTCGGGGAAGATGCCGAGAGCAAGGGGCATCGGCCGCTCTACGGAGATGATGACATCGAGCGGACAATCGCCCGATGGTCTGGCGTGAAGTATCACGAGGCGGTGACCGTCGGTCCTTTTACGGTGGAGTTCATCAATGCCGGGCATATCCTGGGGTCGGCGTCGCTTGTGGTGTCGGTCGAGGGGAAAAGGATTGTTTTCTCGGGCGATTTGGGGAATAATCCTTCCCCGCTCATAACCGCCACGGAATATCCGGCGGACATCGACTACGCGCTCATCGAATCCGCCTACGGCGATCGGATCCACGAGGATTTGGATAAGAGAAAGGAAATTTTGAAAGAAGACGTCGGGAAAGCCGTTGCGGCGGGCGGTGTCCTTATGATTCCGGCGTTCGCGCTCGAGCGCACGCAGGAGATGCTGTTCGAGCTCAACGGAATCATCGAGCGGCGCGAGATTCCCCAAGTTCCGGTTTTCGTCGACAGTCCTCTCGCCATCACCCTGACCGACGTGTACAAGAAATACTCTTCCGATCCGATGTACTTCAACCGCGACATCATCGCCTTGGTTCGATCCGGCGCCGATGTTTTTGATTTCCCCGGGCTCAAGATGACGCTGACGAAAGAAGAATCGAAGAAGATCAACGATGTTCCGCCGCCGAAAATCGTCATTGCCGGAGCCGGCATGTCGAATGGCGGAAGGATTTTGCACCACGAGGTTCGGTATCTTTCCGATCCGCGGAGCACGCTTCTTATCGTCGGCTATCAATCGGTTCGCTCTCTGGGGCGGAGGCTCTTGGACGGCGAGAAGCGCGTGGAAATTCTCGGCCAGGAGGTTGAGGTGAAAGCCAAAGTCCTGTCCCTCAGCGGATATTCGGCGCACGCCGATCAAAACCAGCTTCTCGCGTGGGTTTCGTATTTGGCGGGGACGGTAAAAAAAATCTTCGTGGTTCAGGGCGACGGGAATGCGTCGGATGTTCTTGCCGAAAAAATAACGGAGAAGTTCGGCGTCGCGGCTGCGGTTCCTTCACTCAAAGAATCAGTGCTGTTATAATTTGGATATGCCAGGTAGTGAAAATTCGATAAGATTTCTAAAACCTTCATTTCTTGGCCTCAGCGATATAAAGTCGAAGATTAAAAACAAATCATAAAATATACCTAGGATTCGAAATCAATAAATAATCGAATTTCTACTACTTGATATGATCACCAAAAAATCGAAAGGGAAGGAAAGAGAAAGCAAAAACGAGCTGGAGCGATTCGGCAATCATAATCACCCCTATCATCTGAAATACAAAATTTGCGTTTCCGGAGCCGCCGAGACCGGGCACTGCTCAAAAGATTCGTTCGAAAAGGCGGAAGCGGTGGGGAGGGAAATAGCGAAGCGGGGTTTGGTCTTGGTGACCGGCGCGACGACGGGAATGCCGTATTGGGCGGCGAAGGGCGCCAAGGAGGCAGGCGGCATCGTGATCGGTCTCTCGCCGGCGGTCTCGAAATTGGCGCACGTGAAAACGTATCACCTGCCGCTCGATTATCACGATCTCATCGTCTATACCGGTTTCGATTATTCGGGGCGGAACCTGCTCCTCACGAGGTCGGCCGATGCAATCATCACCATCTGCGGGAGAATGGGGACACTGAACGAATTCACCATCGGATTCGAAGATCACAAGCCCATGGGCGTCCTGGAGGGAACCGGCGGCACGGCCGATATGCTCCGGGAAATTCTCGAAAAAACTCACCGCGGATCAGCGAACGTCGTTTTTTCGAATGACCCCTCGAAACTTTTGGATCAAATCATGAAACTGGTGGAGGCCGAGGAGAAGCGGGACGGCATTCACGGAAAAGTGTTATAAATCAAATCTCGCACCTTTTCGGGGCAAATAGTTTAAAATAAAGACATGTACCTTGTGTACATATTAGAAAGCCTGAAAAATGATAGTTTGTATATTGGCTATACCGACAATCTAAAGAGGAGATTCTTGGAACATAATCGGAGGGAAAATATTTCGACAAAAAATGGTGCACCATGGAAACCAATTCATTACGAGGCTTATGTTTCTCAAGAAGATGCTGAGCGCCGAGAGAGGTATCTCAAAACCAATCAAGGCTCAAGATTATTAAAGCGTATGTTGAGAGAATATTTTTATTCAAAAATGAGGGAAACCAGGAAGTAGAGATTCGACTCCACTCCGTGCGGGAGCAAGTTGAATCTTCACTTCCTGGAAAGGTCGGGTAAGGCAGTGCAATGCAATGACAAACCTTCAGGGAACCGAAAAAGCCAGATTGGTCGGCGTGGTGACGCACTACTTCGGCCACATCGGCGTCATGGCAGCGAAATTGTCGGGAACGCTCCGCGTCGGGGACACCGTAAAGCTGGTCGGCGCCACGACGGACTTCGAGGATGTCGTGCAGTCCATCCAGGTTGAACATGAGAGCGTGGAAAAAGCGGGCGCCGGCGATGAGGTTGGCGTTAAGGTAAAGGGGAAGGTGCGGGAAGGAGACCGGGTCTACGTGGTGTAAGACCGGACAAGCCGCCGTCTGTTATACGAATGAAAAATTCGCTGAATAAACTGCTGTTTTATTTCCTCGTCTTCTTGATTCCAATCGGAACCAAGAAGTTTATTTTTTCTTTTCCCGAACCGTTCAAGATCCCGATATCCTACAGCTCTTTTTTCCTCTACGCGCTGGATATCCTCCTCCTTCTTTTCGTCGCCGTGAACCTGAAAAGCATACGACTCGACGCGCGGGCGAAATGGCTCGGCGCGTTTCTCGGAGTCTCTCTCGTTTCCGTTTTCTTTTCCCCGAGCGTCGGTCTGGCGGTATACGCTTTCTTTCACCTCCTCCTCTTTTCTATGTTTTCCCTTGCGGTCGCCGCCATGTTCGGCGACGGTTTTTTGCATTTGAAGGACACGTTCAAGGTTTTGGGCCTTTCGGCCTTGATCCAAGCGGTTATCGCCCTGATCCAATTCAGGAATCAGGCGAGCGTGGGGCTCAAAATCTTGGGGGAGTCCCTGTTGGGTCCCGCAACACAGGGCGTTGCGCGGGCATCCACCGAATTCGGGAATTTCCTGCGGGTATACGGGACGATGCCGCACGCGAACATCCTGGCTGCCTTCCTGACGTTCGGATTTATCGCCATCGTCTACGTTTTCCTGAAATCCGGCGCGGCAAAAAGCGGCATCATCGCGAGACTCTCGCTTGCCGCGGCCCTGTTCATTATATTTTCAGCCCTCCTGCTCACCTTCTCCCGTTCGGGGATCGCCGTTTTCATCTTCGCCGTGGGAGCGGCAATCGTCTACGGCCTCTTCGCGAAATTTTTGAGAACGAGAACACTGTTCCTCGCGGGGATCCTCGTTCTCTTTGCCGTTTTCTCCGCTTTCGGTTTCGGAAAGCTTGTCACGGCGCGGGACAGCGTGTCCCTCAGTGAACCATCGGTGACCTATCGGGTGGATTACGGATTGATCGCGCTCGATCTCATACGATCCCATCCGTTTTTCGGCGTCGGCCCGGGGAATCAAATCCTCGCCGGCTTGAATGCCGGATGGTATCAGGGGGAGGGGATGCGGGCGAGCTGGCAGTGGCAGCCCGTGCACAATCTCTATCTCCTGGTCGCCGCGGAAACCGGCGGTGTCGGCCTCCTCTTTTTCCTCGGATTTCTCTGGAACATCTTTTATCCGGCGGCGAAAAATTTTTGGAAGGAGCGAAAGCGGGAATTCGGTCTCGACTTTTTCTTTCCGCTCATCCTCGGCGTTGCCTGGCTCGCCTTCGGGATGGTTGATCACTTCTTCTGGGATTTGGAGTCGGGACAGCTTATGTTCTGGCTAACCTTGGGTATTGTGATGGGAGCGGGAGGAGGGGCAACGCTAGAGGACAATTGACCGGGAAGTGAAAATTCGATTTGCTGACGCACGGTAGTGGAATCGAATTTCTACTTCCCGGTTGATGTTTTGGCTCACTTTAGGCATTATTATGGGGATAAGCCCCCGTAGTTCAATGGATAGGATATCTCCCTCCGAAGGAGAAGATGCAGGTTCGATTCCTGCCGAGGGCACCAAAGCAAAAGAGTG
>JAKALR010000010.1 GCA_021824045.1 bacterium
AACAGTCACGTACGATGAAAGCGGGAACGGGAATAACGGAACACTCGTAGGCGGACCGACATGGCAATCGACGTCGACGTGCAAGATAAGTTACTGCTTGGGATTCGTAACTTCGACATACGTGAATGTACCGTCGCTCTACAATGCCAATTTCCCAACGAGTGGGACGTTGATTTTTTGGATCAACTCAGCGTACTGGGATAATCAGCCGTGGACCATTTTCGACAACTTCAGCACCACGAGGAGCCATATTTTTATCAGAAATAATTATGGGACTCCTGGGAGTATGCAGATCGAATTCCAGGATTCGGCCGGCTATGAATTTGGAGCTGGTCCATCGATGCCGACCAGCACGTGGGCCTTTGTCTCAGTCGCGTGGGATACGGTGAACAAGAGAGGGTATATCTATATCAACGGCAACTTGGTGACGTCGGGGGCGATCAATAATTCGTGGGTTCCCACTGGACAGTATGTGAGTATCGGGAACAATACGGGAACGGGGGCTAACTATTTGCTCGATGATATTCGTATTTACAATCGCGCACTCTCGGCGAGCGAGGTAAAACAGCTTTACAACAGCAGCATATTCCGGAGGTATTTCTATGTCGATAACGTTTGCCGGTCGATCAGCAGTTCGTCGACATCGCCCATCGCCTCGTCGACACCCAATCCGAGCTGTACCGCCGGGTATTTCAACGATCCCTCGACGCAAAAGATTACCGCCGTTACCGAATGGGACGCGGCGGGGAAAACGTCCAACTTCAACCTGACCGATTACGTCACGCGGTGGGCGAATTTCGTTTTTGACCAGAGTGATTGGTCGGGCGGCGCGAACCAAAACGGGGTGTTCAGCGCGCCGAGCAATCAGTACGCTTCGGGGACCAACGTGACAGCGACCGCGACGCCGTTCGGTTCGATTCAAATTCAAAGCTTGTCGCAACAGTGACGAAATTCTAAATCCTAAGCGCTAAATCCTAAACAATATCAAAATCAAAAATCATAATGACCAAAACGCGTGTTTTGAATTTGGAAATTTGGTCATTGGGATTTATTTAGGATTTAGGATTTTTAATTTAGGATTTGTTATATAATAGCTATGATGGTGAAGGTGCAAAATTTCAGCGAAAATCTGGACAGCAGTCTTAATCGGCTGGGCGTCGAGGTTTCCAAGAGAATTGAATCGCCCGAATTCAAGGAGGCGCCGATTGAGCACATTGTGAAGGAATCGCTCAAATCCCTCCCGATCCGCGAGGAAACGCCGGTGTCCGCAGAGCCTCGGGAAAGGCAAGGGAAGCAGAATCAAACAGCTCAATTCCTTCCTTCCTATCTCACGACCGATGATCCGAAAGACGATCAGGTAAAAACCATCGTGGAAAACCTTATCGCGCTGGCCTTTCAGTCCGACGTGGAACGGGCGATTGCCGCGGCGAAACGATATCCGCCGTTCGTCGAAGACGCTTTCCATGACGCTTTGACGGACAAACTTGTTCCGGAGCTGAGAAAAAGAGGAATCATTAAATAAAATTTCCAATTATCAATTTACAATTTTCAATCAATGTTCAAACGTTTGAAAATTTTCAAATGGTAAAATTCACCGTAAATTGAACCTGGGAAATTGAAAATTATTATCATGTCCATTCTTTTGAGTTTTATCATCATAGTTCTTCTCATCCTTTTTACGGTCTGGCTTTTCTTCCATTGGAGAGCGGCGAAGCGGCGAAAGCTCCTAAGCCAGCTCCAGATGCCGCTTTTTCTCATCAGGGTTCCCCGAACGTCGAGCGAGGGAAAAGACCTCAAGAAAGAAATAGAAATTTCCGAACAGCTCTTTGCGACCCTTGCTTCGTTCAAAGAGCCGTTTGTTTTCGAGGTTGCCGTGCCGCATGTCGGCCAGGAAATCTCGTTCTACGCTTCGATAAAAGAGAAGTACGCCGACACCTTCGTGCGGCAAGTGCAGTCGTTTTGGAGCGACGCGTCTTTGGAACGAGTCGACGATTACAACATTTTCAATTACAGCGGATCTTCGGTTGGCGCTTTCGTTCTGGAACGGGAACGGTTTATCTTGCCGCTCAATACCTATGAAGAAACCGGCGCCGACACCTTCCTGCCGATCTTGGGCAGCCTGTCGAAGATCGACGAAATCGGCGAAGGCGGAGCGCTCCAGATTGTCGCGAAGCCGGCCGGCAAAAACCGCAAAAAGGAAATCAATTCGGCGATCAAGGTTCTTCGGAAAGGATGGCAGATCGGGGATGTATTGAAGAATGATCTCAATATATCCGCTTCAGATCTTGTTCAGGCCGCGAAGGGCGGAACGGAGCAAGAAAGCCAAGAAGCGAAAAGAATCGACGAAGAAAGCGTGAAAACAATCTCCGCGAAAGCGGGGAAGGTGATTTTCGACGTGAACGTGCGGGTGGTGGCGTCCGCCGCGAATCAGGTCCAAGCCGAGGCGCTTCTCGCGAGTCTCACGGCGGGATTTTCCCAGTTCGGCGCGCCGAACCGGAATGAATTCAAAGTCGTGAAGCCGGGGAATCAAAAGCAGATCTTCCACGATTTCTCGTTCAGGGAATTCAACGATCGGGAAGTCATGGTTCTCGGGAGCAATGAACTCGCAAGCATTTTTCATTTACCGACATCATTCACCGAGGTGCCGAGGATCAAATACCTGAAATCCCGCGAAGCCCCTCCGCCGCCGAATTTACCGAAGGACGGCGTCACGATCGGGATCAGCCGTTTCCGAGGGGAAGCGAAGGAGGTGAAGATCACCGACGACGATCGGCGGAGGCATCTCTACGTCATCGGTCAAACGGGTACCGGAAAGTCGAATTTCCTGTCCAATGTCATTCTGGGAGATATTCGCCGAGGGAAAGGCGTGGCCGTCATCGATCCGCACGGCGATTTGGTGGAGGATGTCTTAAGCGTTATTCCGCCGGAACGTGAAAACGACGTCATCCTTTTTGATCCCGGGAATCTCAAGATGCCCGTGGGAATCAACATGCTCGAGTATGATTTCTCGAAGCCCGAGGAGAAAACCTCCATCGTGAACGAGATGCTCCAGATTTTCGATAAGCTGTACGATTTGAAAACCACCGGCGGGCCGATGTTCGAGCAGTACATGCGGAATGCCCTCTTCCTCTTGATGGAAGACGCGCCGAACGAACCGTCGACATTGATGGAAGTGGCGCGGGTTTTTTCCGATGCGGAATTCAGGAAGAGGAAACTTGAGCGGATTGCGAATCCGGTCGTCCGTGATTTTTGGGAAAAGGAAGCGGTGAAGGCCGGCGGCGAAGCAGCGCTCCAGAACATCACGCCGTACGTGACGTCCAAGTTCAATAATTTCACGGCCAATGACTATATGCGGCCCATCATCGGTCAGGTGAAATCCGCTTTCAATTTCAGGGAAATCATGGATTCCGGGAAGATTCTTCTCGTGAATCTCTCGAAGGGGAAAGTGGGCGATTTGAACGCGAATCTCTTGGGCATGATCTTCGTCGGGAAGATCCTCATGGCTTCTCTCGGGCGTGCCGACGTGGAGCAGTCAAAGCGGCGGGATTTCTATCTCTCGATCGACGAGTTCCAGAATTTCACCACCGATTCCATTTCGACGATCCTTTCGGAGGCGAGGAAATACAAACTAAATCTCACGGTCGCGCATCAATTCATCGCGCAACTTTCTGAAAAGACCCGGGACGCCGTTTTCGGAAACGTCGGTTCAACGGTAGCGTTCAGGGTCGGCCCCCAAGACGCGGAATTTTTGGTCAAAACATTCGCGCCGGTCTTCACGGTCAGCGATTTGGTAAATATCGATAATTATAATGCCTGCGCGAAGGTTCTCATCAATGGAGAAACGTCCAGGCCGTTCAATATCGCCGTACCGAGAGCGGAGCGGGGTAACGAGGGGAGAGTCGAAGAGCTCAAGGAAAAGTCGTATTTGAAGTACGGCCGGGCGAGGGAAGTGGTGGAGGCGGAAATCTATGATCGCCTCAGAAATTAGTTCCTATGCGCCGTATTTCAAGCAAGAGCCTGAAGGAATTTGTGAGGTTCATGATCGTCGGTGTTTTGAACACTCTTATAGACCTCGCGGTATTGAACGCGCTTATGATCTCCACGGGACATTCTTACGGTTTATCGTTCGCCCTTTTTAAGGCAATGTCCTTTTCGGTGGCCGCGACTAACAGTTATTTTTGGAACAAATTTTGGACTTTCAAGCACAATTTGCCGGTATCGGGTCGCGAATATATGAAATTCATTTTCTTTTCCGCGATTGGTGCCATTATTAACGTCTCGGTTGCTACTTTCGTCGTGAACGTGCTCCCGAGGCCGATAATCGTGAATTCCATTCTGTGGGCCAATGTTGGAGCTCTCTCAGCTTCGATCGCGTCTAAATTTTTCAACTTTTCCAGCTATAAATTCGTCGTTTTTAAACATTCCCAGACATGAAACCCTTCCTTTCCGTGATCATTCCGACGTATAACGAGGAAAAAAGATTGCCCCTCACGCTCGTCGACGTCGATCGGCAGCTCAAGGCAGCCGACTATTCTTATGAGATTATCATCGTCGATAACGGTTCTTCGGACTCGACGCCGAAGATAATGGAAACGTTCGTAAAAATCGTCCCATCCATGAGATTGATCGAAGGAGTGAGGGAAAAGGGGAAGGGATACGCCGTGAAACTCGGAATGCTTTCTGCGCGCGGGAATTATCGGCTTTTTATGGACGCGGACAACGCGACGTCGATAGATCAATTCGGTGCGATGATCCCGTTTTTCAAGGCGGGCTACGACGTGGTCATCGGTTCCCGATATCTCAAGGGGTCGGTCATCGATCCGCCGCAGCCATTATGGAAGAGATTATTGGGAAGGATTGGGAACGTAATAATCAGGATCTTTCTTCTCCGGGGCGTGAAGGATACACAATGCGGCTTCAAATGTTTCAGCGAAGAAGCGGCGGAAAAGATTTTTCGATCGGTCTCTTTGGCGGGGTGGGGTTTCGATTTCGAATCGCTGGTTATCGCGAAAGGTCTCGGTTTCAAAATAAAAGAAATGCCGGTCAGGTGGAGTGACGGGGGAGAATCGAAGGTCGGGTTCTCTGCATATTTCTCAACGCTGCGGGACGCGATTGTTGTAAAGCTCAATATTTTGCTTCACCGCTATGACTGAAACATCGCAGGCTCGGCAAGTCGAAAAAGTGTGCGCTCCGGGCCTCCGCCAGCTGGCGGACAAGTCCCCTACCCACTTTTTCACCTCACCGAACCTGTTCTCTAAAATTTGGAATTCTATTCACTTCTCTTGGTTTTGGTGTGATAATAAATGAGATGAAAATCATAGCGCTGAATTGGAAGCTGAATCCGGAAACCGAGAAGGAAGCCCTCTCTCTCCTCGGTTTTTCCGACCGCAAGGGCGTTCTGGTATTTCCGCCCTCGATCTTTTTAGCGGAGATTGCGCGGAAAGCGAAACGAGCGGAGGTTGGAGCGCAAAACATATTTTGGGAAGAGGGGGGAGCTTTTACCGGCGAAATCTCGCCGTCCATGGTTAAAGACGCCGGAGTTCAGTGGGTGCTGATCGGCCATTCTGAGCGGAGAAGATATTTCGACGAGACGGACGAGATGATTAACAAGAAAATCCTCGCCGCTCTCCACGCCGACTTACGGGTGATACTCTGCGTCGGAGAACCGTTGGAAGTGAGGAAAAAAGGCGTTTCGAGCGCGAAGAAATTTGTCGCTTATCAGCTGGAAAATGATCTTCGCGGTATTAAAAATTTTAAATTAAAAATTAAAAATCTTGTGGTGGCCTATGAGCCGATTTGGGCCATCGGGACCGGGAAGGCCGACAAGCCGGCAGAAAGCGCGGAAATGGCCAAGTTCATCAAGGAAACCCTATCCTCCAAACCCTATCCCCCAAACCCTAAGGTTCTCTATGGCGGATCAGTCAATGCGAAGAACATCGCTGCTTTCCTGAGGCCCGGGGAGATCGACGGCGTTTTGATCGGTGGTGCCAGTTTAAAAAGAGAAGAGCTCAAAAGAATATTTGGAATATTGAAAATTTAATGAAAATTGAAAATTGGTAATTGAAAATTATTGTAATGTCCCGTGGAACCAAACAACTCGTCTATGGACTCTTCTATGTAATCCTCCTCGGTGCCGTTCTGTTTTTAATTTTTTCGCCGAAACTGATACCCGCTCCGTCCTGTTACGATGCTATTCAGAATCAAGGAGAGACGGGGATTGATTGCGGCGGGCCGTGCATCCCTTGTTATCTCAAAGAAGCAAAGCCGTTGGAAATTCCGGCTGCCCCATCGATTTTCAAAAGCGAGTCGCTGGGGAAAGCTTTTGCCGCCGTTCTCGCGGTGAACCAGAACCAAAGCCTCGGCATGCACAGTTTTTCTTACCACGTTCAATTTTTCGACGGGAGTAATAATCTGGTGGAAACAGTAACCGGCTACGATAATATCTTCCCGGGCGAATCGAAGTACCTGGTTGCGGAATACGACGGAAGTGCATACGACGTCGGAAGAATCACGAGTGCCGTTTTCAGCGTGACCGGGGCGGTTTCATGGGCGAAGGCGACCGACTTCATTGTTCCGGCGCTCTCGGTTTCAGCGGGACCGACGCTTTCGTCGAGTACCAATCAAGTTGCTCTTACGGGAACTCTCGCAAACGGCAGTCCGATCAATATTCCCGCCGTGAAAGTCGTCGGATTTGTCCTCGATAAATACGGTGACCCCCTCTTCGTTGGCAGTACGGTAGTGAACGACGTTGGGAGTTTCGGAAACTCCGGATTTTCAATTCTCTTTCCGTTAGAAGTTTTCTCAGGGATTGATTTGACCGGCGCTAAGCCTGAGGTGTACCTTTACGCGGAAGAATGAAATTTTTGAATAACCTGAAAAAGATCGATTGGGTGCTTGTGGGCGCGCTTGCGATGCTTTCGGCCATGAGCCTCAGCGTTCTCGCGCCCTATGATTCTTCGTTTTTCAGCAAGCAAATCATTTGGTATGCCGCGGGTTTCGCGATCATTATTTTCGGCAGTCAGTTGAACTGGCGTTGGCTTTTGAAATGGCCGGTGTTCAAATACGGGTTTTATGTGCTGAGTGTTTTCCTTCTCTTGGTTTCCAACATCCAGTCGCATGTGATTCGGGGAAGCCGGAGTTGGATCTCGTTGGGTTTTTTGCAATTCGAGCCGGCGGAATTCGCGAAATTGGGACTCATATTCCTCCTGGCGAGTTTTTTCACGAGCAAGTATCTTGCGGCATGGCGGAGCAAGTATCTTTTTTCTTCCTTGGGTCTCGCGCTTGTCCCTGCGCTCCTGACGGCGATCCATCCCGACCTTGGTTCATCGATTATTATTATGAGCATTTGGGTCGGCTTCATCCTCGTCGGCGGCGTTAACAAAAAAAGATTTTTCATCGGACTTTTGGTGTTCGTCGTCGCGGCGGTTTTGGTGTGGAGCTTTTTTCTCAAGGAATATCAGCGGGAGCGATTGGTTGCTTTCCTTTCGCCTCAAAGTGATCCCTTGGGGATCAATTACAACGTTATTCAGGCGAAGACAGCAATCGGTTCGGCCGGTTTTTGGGGGAAGGGGTACGGGCAGGGGACGCAAACCCAGTTCCACTTTCTCCCTGAAGCGCAAACGGACTTCATTTTTGCAGCCTTTTCCGAAGAGTGGGGAGTATTCGGCGACATCGTTATGTTGTTGACATTCCTTGTTATTTTCTATAAACTCATGGATATCGGGTTACGAGCCGGCAGCAATAGTTTTAAATTCTTGGTTTTCGGCGGCAGCGTAGTTCTTCTGGTTCAAGTTGTGATCAATATCGGCTCAAATGTAGGGCTCGTGCCGGTGACCGGGATAACATTGCCGTTCGTGAGTTACGGAGGATCCAGTATCTTGACTATTGCGATACTTATCGGTATAATCCAACATATTAAACTTGAATCCTCAAGATGACAAAAGAGGTCTTATCGCCTCGCGTTTCCTATCCGTATTAGGAATTTTTTTAGTTTTAATATTTATGGTAGCCTATTTTTTTTACGGCCTGCAGCCAAGCTTCTCGACGACCTCGCCGGTGAAGTTCACCGTGGAAAAGGGTGAGGGCTTCAAGGAGATCGGAGCGAACCTCTCGCAGGCGTCGCTCATCAAATCGATAACGGTCTTCAAGGTTTACTCGTTTTTGACCGGGAGCGCGACTCGTTTCCAGCCGGGGGTTTACGAATTGGCCGGCACGATGAGCGTCCCGCAGATCGTGGGACTCCTCCGTTCGGGCGGCATGGATGACGTTACCGTTCAGGTTCCCGAAGGCGCGACGGTCAAAGACATCGATCACCTGCTCGCTTCCCAGGGCGTTATTGCTCCGGGAGCGCTCGAAAATTTCGATTTCAAGGGTTTATCGACCCAATATCAATTTCTCTCCGGCATGACGTCGCTGGAGGGATTTTTATTCCCGGATACGTACAGCTTCAAGCTGGATTCGACACCGGAAGACGTAGTGAAAAAAATCTTGGATACATTCGAGCTCAAAGCATGGCCTCTGCTTTCCGGCAACAAGGATTGGTATGATCGGCTCATTTTGGCGTCCTATCTCGAGCGGGAGGTCGCCACGACGAGCGATCGGGAAGTCGTCGCCGGAATACTTCTCCACCGCATCGCGATCGGCATGCCGTTGCAGGTTGACGCAACCTTGAGTTACGCGAAATGCGGCGGGACGCTCCTGACGTGCAGCGATATGGTTCCCGGAAAAGGCGACACGAAGATCGATTCGCCGTACAACACCTATCAGCATACCGGCTGGACCCCGACACCGATTGCCAATCCCGGACGAAACGCGATCACGGCGGCGATGAATCCCCGGAAAACCGACTACTTCTACTACTTTTCAAATGCTTCCGGGACGGTATTCTTTTCCCAAACCCTTCAGGAACACATTCAAAAACAGTTGGAATATTTAAAATAAAAAGTCGCAAAAATCCCCAAACCAATGCAAAAAGTCAAAGTTTTTTCTTCTCATCAGAAACATTCGTTCGCGCCCGGCAATTGGCTCGGCATTCAAGTCGATTCGTATCAGTGGTTCCTCAAGAAGGGACTCCGCGAACTGTTCGATGAAATTTCGCCGATCAAGGATCACAGCGGCAATGAGCTTGAGTTGAGTTTTCTGGAATATAAATTCGATGAGCCGAAATACACCGAAGCTCAATCGATGGAGAAAGACCTGACGTACGAAGCGCCGCTCCGCGCGAATATCAAATTGGTGAATAAGTTGACGAAAGATGCCAAGGTGCAGGAGGTGTACTTGGGCGATTTTCCCGTCATGACCGGGCGCGGCACGTTCATCGTAAACGGCGTGGAACGGGTTGTTATTTCGCAAATTATCCGTTCTCCGGGAGCCTATTTCACCGCGAATGTGTGGCGGGGGAAGAAACTTTTCGGGGCTAAGGTGATTCCGAATCGGGGTGCGTGGCTCGAGTTCGAGACCGAAGCTGACGGCGTCGTGACCGTGAAAATCGATCGGAGGAGAAAAGCTCCCGTGACCCAGCTTTTAAGGGTTTTCGGTTTTGAGACGAATGAAGATATCAAGAAAGCTTTTGCAAAAGTGGATACGGGAACGTTGAAGTATATCGACGCGACCCTGGCCAAGGATGAATCAAAAACCCGCGACGAATCATTCCTCGAAATTTATAAGAGATTGCGGCCCGGCGAGCTCGCGACGCTTGAAAACGCGAAATTCCTCATTGAGCCGATGTTCTCCCGTTTCGACCGGTATGATCTGAGCCCCGTGGGGAGGTATAAGTTCAACCAGCGCATGGCTATGGCGAAGAAGGACAGCCGGGTTTTGGATTTGGATGACTTGACCGCCGTCGTGGCGGAGATCGTGCGATTGAACAACGACCAAACGGCCGATGCCGACGATATCGATCATTTGGGAAACCGACGGATCAGGTCCGTGGGGGAACTCGTCCAGCTCCGCTTGCGGATCGGTTTCGCGAGGCTGAAGAGGGGAATTCAGGATAAAATGTCGACACTCGACCGCTCGACGCTCCAGCCGGCGCAGCTCGTGAACTACAAGCTTTTGACGTCGGTGGTCCGCGATTTCTTCGCGTCCTCGACGCTTTCCCAGTTCATGGATCAGGTGAATCCCCTGGCCGAGCTTGAGCACAAGCGGCGGGTGTCTTCCATGGGTCCCGGAGGGTTAACCCGGGAGCGCGCGGGATTCGAGGTCAGGGACGTGCACCTTTCCTACTATGGAAGGATCTGCCCGATTCAAACGCCGGAAGGCGCCAACATCGGTATCGTCAATTACTTTGCCACGTGCGCGCGGATCAACGAATTCGGATTTCTGGAATCGCCGTACTATCGGGTGAAGAACGGGAAGGCGACCGATGATTTGGTGTGGCTGAACGCGTTTGATGAAGAGAAATACAACATCACCCAAGCTGACGTGAGGACCGACGAGAGCGGGAAATTCCTTGATGCGACGGTTCCGGCGAGGGTGAAAGGCGATCCCTCGACGTGCCGCGCAACCGACGTGGATTTCGTCGATGTTTCAACCAATGAAATGATCAGCGTCTCAACGGCGCTCATTCCGTTTCTGGAGCACAACGATGCGAACCGGGTGCTCATGGGTTCGAACATGCAACGGCAGGCGGTTCCGGCGCTCGCGGCGGAGGCCCCCCTCGTGTGCACCGGCGAAGAAGAAAAAGCCGCCGTTGATTCCGGACAGGTTATCGTGTCGGACGTTGCGGGCATCGTCTCAGAAGTTGACGGACGTTCGATAACCGTGAAGACCGAGAAAGGGAATAAAGTTTTCAATCTCTATAAATTCAAGCGATCGAACAATTCGACCTGCATGTCCCAGCGGCCCGTCGTTGCCGTCGGCGAGAAGGTTAAAGCGGGGACGGTGCTGGCCGACGGGCCGGCTACCGAGAACGGCGTTCTGGCCCTGGGGAAGAACCTCCTCGTCGCATTCGTGCCTTTCTACGGAGCGAATTTCGAAGACGCCATTGTTGTTTCCGAACGGGTGGCGCGGGAAGATCTCTTCACTTCGGTATATATCGATACGCACACCTGCTTGGTGAAAGACACCAAACTTGGTCCGGAAATCACCACGCCCGATATCCCGAACGTTTCCGAAGAAAAACTGCGGAACTTGGATGCCGAAGGGATTATCCGAATCGGCGCCGAGGTTCGGGCCAATGACATCCTCGTCGGCAAGATTTCGCCCAAGGGCGAATCGGAACTCACCTCGGAGGAACGTCTCCTCCGCGCCATTTTCGGCGAAAAGGCAAGAGATATCAAAGACACGTCTCTCACGCTCCCGCACGGCAAGGAGGGAAGGGTAATCGGCATTAAGATATTCTCCCGGGACAAAGGAGACAAGCTCGATCCCGGCATTATTAAAAAGATACAGGTAGAGGTTGCTCAGCTCCGGAAAATAAAAGCCGGCGACAAGCTGGCGGGCCGCTACGGCAACAAGGGCGTTATTTCGCAGATACGGAAAGTGGAAGACATGCCCTATCTCGCCGACGGAACGCCGGTTGATATCGTCCTGAACCCCCTGGGTGTCGTTTCCCGCATGAACTTGGGGCAAATCATGGAAGTCAGTCTCGGTCTCGCCGCCAAGAAGCTCGGCTATCGGGCCGTCGTGAAGAATTTCGTGGGTGCGTCCGACGAAGATATCAAGGGCGAGCTCACCGCCGCCGGTTACGAGCCGACCGGCAAGATGCAGGTCATGAACGGATTGACCGGCCAACCGTTCGCGGAGCCGATCACCGTGGGGTACATGTACATCATGAAATTGAACCATTTGGTTGAGGACAAGATGCATGTCAGGTCCACTGGTCCGTACTCCCTGATAACTCAGCAGCCGCTCGGCGGAAAAGCGAACCTCGGCGGCCAACGGTTCGGAGAAATGGAAGTGTGGGCGCTCGAAGGGTACGGAGCGGCCCATACCCTCCAAGAAATGTTGACCATCAAGTCCGACGATGTTCTCGGCCGTTCAGCCGCCTTTGAAGCGATCATCCGGGGTCAAGAGATACGGAAACCCAATGTTCCGGCGTCTTTCAACGTGCTGGTAAGCGAAATGAAATCACTGGGACTCGACGTGAGCTATGAATACGAAAAAGGCCGGGAAGATGAAGAGGGGAAAGGCGACGAAAACGAATAACCATTACCACTATCATGAGAGAAGACATTAAAAAAATCGGCATCAAGCTTGCTTCCCCCGAAGATATCCTGGAGTGGTCCGCCCACAAAGGGCCGAATGGGGAGAAGATTTACGGCGAGGTCATCAAGCCCGAAACATTGAACTACCGAACACAGCGCCCGGAAAAAGACGGCTTGTTTTCGGAGCGAATCTTCGGTCCCACGAGAGATTACGAATGCTACTGCGGGAAGTACAAGAAAGTGAAGTTTAAGGGGATCGTATGCGAGAAATGCGGCGTTGAAGTCACGCACTCGTCCGTCCGCCGGGAGCGGATGGGCCACATCAAGCTGGCAACGCCGGTCACCCATATTTGGTTTTTGAAAACCGTTCCTTCGCGACTCAGCTTGGTCTTGAATATTTCCGAGCCGAAACTCGAGAAGGTGATTTACTACGCCGCGTACATCGTGACGAAGGTGAACGAAGAGAACAAAAAGCGGGCTCTCGAAGGTTTGAACAAGGAATTCAAATCGCTGAAGGAAGAAGGTTTTAAATCGGAAGAGCTCAAGAAGAAGCAGACTGAGGTCAAAGAAATTCTTTCTCTCCTGAAGCCGGGACTCATCGTGAGCCAAGACGAATATTACAACCTTGTCGAGAAATTCGGCGATGTGTTCGAGGCCGGGCAGGGCGCCGAAGCCATCCGGAAGATCATGAGCGGCATCGATCTCAAGGCGCTCGCGAAACAGCTCGAGAAAGAACTCGCGGAAGTGAGCGATGTTTTGAAGCAGAAGAAAATTCTTCTCAGATTGAAGCTCACTCGCGCGATGCTGAAATCGGGCGTTCGTCCGGAGTGGATGGTTTTAACGACGCTTCCGGTTCTTCCGCCCGAACTCCGACCGATGGTCGTTTTGGACGGCGGCTTTTATGCCACGGCCGACCTGAACGATCTCTACGCGCGCGTCATCAACCGGAACAACCGTCTCAAGAAACTCATGGAGCTCAAATCTCCGGAGGTCATCATCGTGAATGAAAAAAGGATGCTTCAGGAAGCCGTCGACGCGCTGGTGGACAATACGGCCCGCCTGGGAAGCCAACTGTTGTCTTCCAAGCGAAGACCGTTGAAGTCGCTCGCGGACATGCTGAAGGGAAAGCAGGGAAGGTTCCGCCAGAACCTCCTCGGCAAGCGTGTAGATTATTCCGGCCGATCGGTCATCGTCGTCGGCCCTGAGTTGAAGCTCAACGAATGCGGTTTGCCGAAAAACATGGCAATCGAACTCTTCCGGCCGTTCGTTATCAATAAAATCATCGAGCGTGGATTGGCATTTAACATTAAACAAGCGAACCGCTTGATCGAGCAGGGTCCGCCGGAAGTTTGGGCGATACTCGAAGAAGTCATTCAATCGAGGCGCGTGCTCCTGAACCGGGCGCCGACGCTTCACCGGCTGGGCATCCAGGCATTCAAGCCGGTTCTCATCGAAGACCTGGCGATACGGATCCCGCCCTTGGTCTGTACGGCTTTCAACGCCGACTTCGACGGCGATCAGATGGCAATCCATCTGCCGCTCACGGCTGAAGCCCAATACGAGGCGCAGGAACTCATGGACGCGGGGAAGAATCTTTTGAAGCCCGCGGACGGCGGCCCGATCGTTACGCCGACCAACGACGTTATTCTCGGTGTTTATTTCTTGACGCACGTGAAGGAGGGCGCCCGGGGCGAAGGCAAGTCGTTCGCGGACGTCCGGGAACTTTCGTTCGCCGTGGAAAACGGCATAGCCGACATCAATGCGATGGTTAAGGTTTACGTTGACGGAAAACCGTTAGAAACCTCCTACGGCCGCTTGATATTCAACGAGGTTTTGCCGGAAGATTTCGGGTTCGTGAACGAAGTCCTCGATAAGGGGGGATTGAAGAGCTTGGTTTCGAAGATTATCGAATATCGGACCGTCGACGAGAGCAGATTCTACGTGGATAAAATAAAGGATCTCGGATTCAGTTACTCGACGGTTTCATCGATTACCTGGGGCATGCTCGACACGATCCTTCCCGTCGAGAAAAAGGGTATTTTGGAAAAAGCGGAGAAGGAAGTTTTCCTGGTAGAGGATCAGTACCAAGAAGGGTTGCTGACCTTCGAAGAGCGGAAAAGCAGGATCATCACCATCTGGACGGACGCGCGGGAACGCATCGCGAAGATCCTGCCCGGAACGCTCAAGGAAGGAAATCCGCTTACCATGATTTTGAATTCGAAATCGCGCGGGAGCTGGTCGCAGATGATTCAAATGATCGGCATGAAAGGATTGATCCAGGACGTGCGGGGGGAAACCATAGAATTGCCCGCCCGGTCGTCCTATAAGGAAGGATTGAATGTTTTGGAATACTTCATCAGCGCTCATGGCGCGAGAAAAGGTTCCACTGACACCGCTTTGAAGACTGCCGCCGCCGGATACCTCACGCGGAGGCTGGTTGACGTCGCGCAGGATGTTTTCGTGAGCGAAGAAGATTGCGGCTCGAAGGATGGCATCACGATTCTGAGAAGTGAGGGAGATGCGTACGGCTACTCCTTCGCGGAACGGATATTCTCCCGGACCGCCCTCGAGGACATCACCATCGACCGGCGGGTCGTCGTCGCGGCCGGAGAACCCATCGGCCGGGAAGCGGCGAAAGAAATCCAGAACTCCAAGATTGCATCGATCCAGGCGCGATCGCCCATAACCTGTCGGGCCATGACCGGCATTTGTGCGACGTGCTACGGATTGGATCTTGGCAGAAACCGGAAGGTTGCCCGAGGCGAGGCGGTTGGCGTCATCGCAGCCCAATCAATCGGCGAACCGGGAACGCAGCTAACGCTCCGGACATTCCACATCGGCGGCATCGCCGGATCCGACATCACCCACGGGTTGCCGAGAATCGAGGAAATTTTCGAGGCGAGAATCCCGAAGGGAAAATCAATGCTCGTACGGGCGGACGGCGTCGTGACCGACATCGCCGACCGGGGGCTTTCCACGGTTATTGCAATCCGGGAAGATGCCGCTTCGGCGGTCAAAAAGAGAGGAAGAAAAACCTCGAAGGAGAAGAACGTTTACGAGTACCTTGTCCCGCCGCGGGCCGGCATCAGGGTTAAGGTGGGCGATACGGTGAAACGCGGACAGCAAATTTACGAAGGACCAATGGATTTGCGGGAAATTTTGACGTACCGCGGACTCGACGAACTGATTCACTATATCATCAACGAAATCCAGAAAATTTATGTGACGCAGGGGTCCGTCATCAACGACAAGCACATCGAGATCATCATCAAGCAAATGCTCTCCAAGGTCACCGTGAAGGATCCGGGCGACACTGAATTCATGCTGGGAGAAATCGTCAGCAAGCCGAAGTTCATAACCGCCGTGCGGGAAATCAAGAAGTCGAAAGAGAAACCGCCGCGAGCGGTGCAGCGGGTATTCGGTATTACGAGGATCGCCCTTGGAACGGAAAGCTTCCTTTCGGCGGCATCCTTCCAAGAAACGGCGCGGGTTTTGGTGGAAGCTTCCATTGCCGGCAAGGTTGACTCCCTGAAGGGCCTCAAAGAAAACGTCATTATCGGACGTCTCATACCGGCGGGGACCGGCGTCACGAAGATCCCCGAAGACGCCCTGCGTGAATTGAAGGTTAAATTGACAGGGAGTGTCGTTTCTGATAACGTAACTACACAACAAAATGGAGGAGAAAGACAAGAATAATTACGAGATAACGTTTTGGGTCAAGGAAGAAAGTGCTTCCCCCGTGACCGCCGTTCTGCAAAAAAACGGGTGCGTTATCACTGAGGAAAAACCACTGCAGAAGATGCAGCTGGGATACCCCATCAAGAAGGAAAAATTCGCTTTCTTGGGAACGGTGATCTTTGCCGCTCTCGGCGAGGCGATCCGACCCATCAGGGAATCTTTGAATCTCGACGGGTCTGTTCTCCGCTATCACGTGGGGAATACGGACAACAAGAAGGTCGAGAAGAGGTCCGAAGAGGGGCTTCGGAGCGGCTTCTCACCTTTCAAGGAAAGGTCAAATTATTCAAACTCGTTCAAGAAGCGGGAAGAAGGAACATTGACCAACGAGAGCTTGGAGAAGAAGATCGAGGAAATTTTGAATTAACATGAATCCCGTTAGAAATCACGGATGCATGGGGAAAAATAAGAATATGTTTTCATATCACCAAAGGTCAAAATTTATCAATAGGAAATGCGGAACGCTTTTCGCAACCGCGTCCTATTTCTAACGGGATGAATCTGAACAAAGTTTTCATCTTGGGCAATCTCACGAGGGATCCGGAACTCCGGCAGACGCCCGGCGGCCAGTCGGTGTGCTCGTTCGGAGTGGCAACGAACAGTTTTTTTTCCGACAAGTCCGGCCAGCGGCAGCAGAAAGCGGAATTCCACAATATCGTGGTATGGGGTCGGCAGGCGGAAGTTGCCAATCAGTTTTTGAGGAAAGGAAGTTCAGTCCTCATTGAAGGCAGGCTCCAGACGCGTTCCTGGGAGGATAAGCAGGGGATGCAGCGGAAGACGACCGAAATCGTGACGGAACGGATGCAGCTCGGTCCGCGGCCCGGTGCCGTTGCACCGGCGTCTGCATCGGCGCAGGGAGGGGAACGGCAAGAGGAAGAATTACCCGAGATCAACCTCGAAGATGCCGAAATAAAAACGGAAGATATACCATTTTAAGCAAGCGGTAAACCCATGAATCCCGTTAGAAACCTTAACCTTATGGAAATGATGATCACGAAAGAAGTTGAACTAACCGCGCACCATAAGCAGCCGCTTATGAAGAAAGTGTTTTGTTTCTAACGGGATGAATCCCGTTAGAAATCGCGTACGCGAATCAAGAGAGAACCATGAAAAAATCAGTCGAAAATATCAATAATAACAAATGCAGCGCACGACGTGCGTATGCGTACTATTTCTAACGGGATGAAACAGCAAAAACAGTGTTTTTTTTGTTCGCAGAATTCAAAGGTCATTGATTACCATGACGTGGAAACGCTCAAGAAGTTTGTTTCCAGTCAGCTTAAAATCATTGACCCGCGACACAGTCATATTTGCGCCAAGCACCAGCGAAGGCTCGCTCAAGCCATTAAGCAGGCGAGGGTGATGGGTCTTTTGCCTTTCGTCAAGCAATAAGAAAACGATGGCCCTGGATTTGAAGGTTTTTCAATTCATCCATGGACTTGCCGGAGTATCCGGGGTCATGGATTTTTTTGGCATTTTTTTCGCCGAATATCTGCCGTATGTTTTCGGGATAGCTCTCTTGTTTTTCATCCTGAAGCGCCGAGGCGCCAGGGAGAAACTTTCCGCCTTCTTCTCCGTGGTCTTTACCGGCATCGTTTCTTCTTACATCCTAACCCCGATTATCAAGCTCATTTTTCCGCGGGAGCGGCCGTTCGAGTTTTTGAAAATCCTGCCGCTCATCCCCGCGGGAGGGCCGTCCTTTCCGTCGGGGAATGCGGCGTTCTTTTTTGCCATAGCCTTCGTGCTTTTTACCATGAACAGGAAGTGGGGAGTATGGTTTTTACTGTTTGCTATCCTGAACGGCGCGGGGCAGGTCTTTGTCGGCATCCATTACCCCCTGGATATCGTGGGCAGCGCCGTTGTCGGATTCATAACATACCTCATTTTCAAATTCTCATTTTCCCATGGCAATGAACCAATCGCCGAGAGTGACCCGGAAGAAAATACCGAAGGATCTGAGGCGTAGCCTGCTCCTCTCGATCGCCCGCGGCGGCGTCGGGATCTTTCCCACCGATACCTTGTACGGCATCGTCGCTTCAGCTTTCTCCCGGGAGGGCGTTGAGAAGATCTATCGCCTGAGAAAGAGGAATGCGAAGAAGCCGTTTATTGTCCTTATTTCTTCGGAAAAGGACCTTGCCCGCTTCGGCGTCCGGCTGACGGCGTGGCGGAAGAAAGCAGCGGAATCGGCGTGGCCGGGGCCGGTCAGTTTAGTCTTCAATGTGCCTTCGAAGGAATTTGATTATTTGAAGAGAGGGGAAAAGAGTTTGGCGTTCAGATTGCCGAAGCCCGGATGGCTTCGGGAATTCCTTGCGGCGTCCGGGCCGCTGGTCGCTCCTTCGGCGAATTGGGAAGGGATGAGACCGGCGAAGAACGTCAGGGAAGCCAGGGAGTATTTCGGCGACGCCGTCGATTTTTACGTCTCCGTCGGCGATCTGGCATCGGAACCCTCGACGCTCATCTCGCTCACCGGCAAAAAACCCCGGGTGTTGCGCGAAGGTGCTTTTCGTGGTAGTTTATACCTATTGGCATGTTCGAAAAAATAGGCAATTTCATACAAGAATCCAAGCAGGAGCTCAAAAAAGTGAACTGGCCCACGCGGGAAGAAACGATCCGGTACACGCTCTTCGTGATTGGCTTTTCCGTCGGCTTGTCGGCGTTCCTGGGAATCCTGGATTTCGTGTTTTTGCAGATCCTGCAGAGGATGGTTTTCTGATATGGAACAAGAACAAGATACAACGAAAAAAACCAAAGCGTGGTACGCGGTACACACGTACTCCGGTTATGAAGATGCCGTTGCTAAATATTTGAAGCAGCGGATATCGTCCTTGGGTATGGGTGATAAAATCTTCGATGTGGTGGTTCCGAAGGAGGTGAAGATAAAGATCAAGAACGGCAAGCGGCAGAAGACGGAAGAAAAAATCTACCCCGGGTACGTTCTCGTCCATATGGTTCTCGACAACGATTCCTGGTACGTTGTCCGAAATACGCCGCGCGTTACCGGATTTGTCGGTGCCGACAGCACCAAACCAACGCCGCTTTCGAAGGGGGAAGTCGACGAACTCATGATGCGGATGGGCGGGCAGGAGCCGAAATTCAAAGTTGACTTTAAGGTGGATGAAATGGTAAAAATAACCGATGGCCCGTTTAAGGATCAGGAAGGGAGAATTTCCGAGATCGACGAGGAACGGGGGAGAATCAAGATTCTCGTCCCCATTTTCGGGAGGGACACCGTCGTCGAACTGGATTCGTTGCAGGTCAGGAAGTTATAACGGAAATAAATAGATAGGGCGGATGTAAATATCAAATAAATTTCAATGGCAAAACCGATCAAAACAGTACTCAAATTACAGATCAAAGCGGGAGCAGCGACTCCGGCGCCTCCGATTGGGCCGGCTCTCGGCCAGCACGGCGTCAATATCGGGGCTTTCGTGCAGCAGTTTAACGAGGCGACCAAGGGTATGATGGGCGACGTCATTCCGGCCGAAATAACCATCTACGAGGATCGGTCATTCGATTTCAAACTGAAAACTTCCCCGGCGTCGGCGCTCCTTAAAAAGGCGGCCGGACTGGAGAAAGGATCGGCGGAATCGGGCAGGAAAGCCGTCGGCAAGGTGACGCGCGAAGACCTTCGGAAGATCGCCGAGAAGAAAATGATCGACTTGAACGCCAACGACGTGGAGGCAGCGATGAAGATCATCGCCGGTACCGCCAAGAATATGGGAATTGAAATTATAGAATAATTTCAATTCCCATATTCGCAAAAGAGGGTCGGGGAAAAACGGGAGGTTTTCCCCGTGGAGGAAATTATTCAGAACCGTTCACCCTCCGAGCGCCACAGGTGCTCGGAGGGTTCTTTGTTTATGTTATAATGAAGGCCATGCGGAAGGGGAAATTCATCGTTATCGAGGGAACCGACGGATCGGGGAAATCGGAACAGACCATTCGATTGGTTTCCCGGCTGAAGAAAAAAGACCTGAACGTCTCCGTTTTTGATTTCCCGCGGTATGATGAACCGTCGTCTTATTTCATTAAAGAATATCTCAACGGAAGATTCGGCACGTTGGAGGAAATCCATCCGAAGACGGCTTCGCTCTTTTACGCCCTCGATCGGTATGCGGCTTCTGCCGATGTGCGTTCGGCGCTCGAGCGGGGGGAAATAATCGTTTCAAACCGCTATGTCGCGTCGAATCTCGGCCATCAGGGGTCGAGATTCTCCGACGAAAACGAAAGGAAATCGTATTTCTTGTGGGATTACGATTTGGAGTACGGGACGAACGGGATTCCGAAGCCGGATTGCAACATTGTTTTGTTCGTTCCGCCGGAGATGGCGCAATCGCTGGTTGACCGGAAAGAAGAAAGAAAATATCTCGGCGGGAAAAAGAGAGATCTCCATGAGGCCGATCTGAATCACCTGACGAAAACCTACGAGGTCTATCGGGAACTCGTGAGGCTTTATCCCGACGACTTCGTCGCCGTGGAATGCGTTGAACAGGGAAAACTCCTCACGATCGAGGAAATCCATGAGAAGGTGTGGAAGGAAGCTTCGAAGGTTCTGTTTAAACCTTGATTTTTCCCTCTTCCATTTCCTTGTAGACGGTTCCGAGGACGCCGTTCACGAAGCGGGGGGAATTCTGGCCGCTGTAGTTCTTGGCTATCTCGATCGCTTCGTTGATGGCGACCTTCGGAGGGACCTCGTTCCTATCGGCGTAAATGAGCTCGGAGAGTCCGATGCGGAGGATGTTGCGGTCGACAATGGCGATCTGTTCCAGCGGCCATTCGGTCGCGTACGTCCGGATGTAATCGTCGATTTGGGGAAGATGCTCAATGATGCCCTTCATGAGGCGCCAGGCGAACTCCGGTTCGTCGATGCCGGGGCCGAATTCGCTGAGATTCCGCTCCAGGATCTCCGTCAGGTCCGTCCGCTTATCGTAAAAATCCCACTCATAGAGGGATTGCAACACTATCGTTCTCGCTAAATGGCGCGTCGCCATCTCCTATCCTTGAAGCGTCAAGAGATTTTTCGTTCGACGTTTGGGCCTGTGGAAATTTTGATGGAACATAAGGCGCTTCAAGGATAGGAGATGGACTCCCGAGCACTGAAGGCGCTCGGGAGTCCCTTTATTACGTTGTGTTTTTAGCTTGCGGCTGGGAAACCACTTTGATGTAGGTCCCGCACTGCGGGCAGATCTTATGCGGCAAGGCGGGGCCTCCGCACTGCGGGCAGGGGATAACGTTCACCTTCTTCATGGCGAGCTGCGAACGTCGTCTCCCGACCTTCGATTTTGAATGATGTTTGGTAGGTACGCCACCCATAGATTTGATTTGCCTTTATTATAGGGGATTGGGGGAAGAAGTCAAATCGATAATTTTCAACGATTCGATGTTTGAAAATTAAACCTTGAAAATTCAATGAAAATTGTAAATTGCAAAATTGTAAATTCTAATCGAAAAACTCTTTAATTTTACGCATTGCTTCTCGTTCGCTTTCTATCCAATGAATCCTCTCATCTTTCTTGAACCACGTCATTTGGCGTTTGGCGTATTGCAGCGACTGCCTCGTCATCGAGTCCGTCAGAGCCGTCTTCGACGGTATGACTCCGTCAAGATACGCGACGGCATCCCGGTATTCGAAGCCCAACTCATTGATTTTTTCTTCCGGCATGCCGCTCCGTATCAGCTTCCTTGTTTCGTCTATGAATCCGCGTCTGATCATCCCCTCAACCCGTTTTTTTATCAACCGCGCCAGTTCATCCTTTTTAATCTCGATTCCTATGAACTCAACATCGGCTTTTATCGGTTCGGATTTGAGCGGGGGAACGCTCCCGAGAGACTGAGCTATCTCAATGGATCTCACGAGGCGTCTCTTGTTATTCTTGTCTATCGATTGCCATCGTTGGAGATCCAGCACGCGAAGCATTTCACTGAGCTCTCGCGCGGTTTTGCTCTCGAGTTTTGCTCTGAGTTTTCTGTTCGGCTTCACCGAGGGCATGATAATGCCGTCAATCGCGGCTTGGATATAGAACCCCGTGCCGCCGCAGACGATCGGCAGTTTACCGCGGTTCCAGACGCCCCTGATGGCGCTTCTCGCGAGTGTTTTATATCTGGCGGCCGATACCGTGTTCTTCAGCGGAATGGTGGATACCAGATGATGTTTGATTCCTTGGCTTTCTTTTTTAGTGACGGCTCCCGAACCTATCTCCAGGCCCTTGTAAATTTGCCTCGAATCGGCTGATATGATTTCGCCGTTGAATTTTTTGGCGAGTTTCACGGCTAAGGAACTTTTGCCGGATGCCGTTGGTCCCACGATGACGAGGATTTTTTTCATTATTGACCCATTATAGAAGGAGTGATATGGTTTATCCAGAACTTGGAGGAAAAATGAAAAAGATTGTTTTGATCGTTGGCTTAGTACTAGCGCCAGCATTGGTTTTTGCGCTGGCTTCCAGTTGGATTATTTCTAAAGAGGTAGTCCCCGATGTCACCGATGATGTCGGTGAATCTATGGCCGAATCGTCCGAAATGCCCGCGCCCCGACAGGTTGACGGATAGGGAGTTTAACAACGAG
This sequence comes from bacterium, assembly GCA_021824045.1. GTDB lineage: Bacteria > Patescibacteriota > Minisyncoccia > UBA6257 > GWB1-50-10 > JAKAHT01. Next base: position 22,447 of record JAKALR010000010.1, read on the forward strand.
GTGGTATACTATAGTATACCACCTCGAAATCTTTTCTCTGGATTCGGCGCTATCTCTTCTCCTTGTCCTCCTTTTTTATCCGTTCTATGAATTTCTCCACTGACACCGTGGAGGTTTCTTTTTTGTGCCGCTCGCGGACGTTCACCGATTTGGTCTCGATTTCCCTGTCGCCGACGATGAGAAGGTAGGGAATCTTCTCCAGTTCTCCTTCGCGGATATTCTTGCCGAGGGTCTCGCCGCTTGAAGCCATATCGGCTCGCACGTTGTTCTCCTTGAGCATATTCAGTATCTTTTCGGCGTACTCCCGATGCCGGTCCGCTATCGGAATGACGCGGGCCTGGATGGGCGAAAGCCAAACCGGAAAGTCACCGGCGAAATGCTCGATGATAATTGATAAAAATCTCTCAATAGAACCCATGATTGCGGCATGGATCATTACGATACGTTCCGGTTTACCCTCCTCATTTATACAGGTGAGATTAAACCGCTCGGGCATGTTGACGTCGAGTTGTATGGTTGCCACTTGCCATTCGCGACCTAATGAATCTTTCGCCATAAAATCGAGTTTCGGCCCGTAGAAAGCTGCCTCGCCGACACCTTCGAAAGTGTCGGCTTTTTTTTCCTTTGCTATTTCACGGAGCATATCCTCGGCGAATTTCCATTTTTTCTTGTCGCCCAAGTATTTTTCCGGATGCTTGGGATCATGCGTGGATATTCTGATGCGTAAATTGAATCCAAATCTGCCGTAGAATTCGTGGACGATGTCCCAGATCTTTAAGAACTCCTCTTTGGTTTGGGAAAGGCGGCAGAAAACATGAGCATCGTCTTGAGTGAAACTCCGGACTCGAGATAATCCCGAAAGTTCTCCGGTTTGCTCATCGCGATAGCACATAGTCGTATTGGCATAACGTTGTGGAAGATCACGATAGCTCCAGAGTTTTCGTGCGTAGATTTGCGTATGGTGAGGGCAGTTCATTGGTTTCATCGCAAAGAGATGACCTTCGCGAGTGACCACTTTAAAAAGATCGTCCTGGAATTTTTCCCAGTGGCCGCTAATTTCGTACAATTCCTTTTTCGTTATGTGAGGAATTTCTACCTTTTGGTATTCGTATTTTCTTCTCAGCTCCCAAACGAAATTATCTAATATATTGCGGAGTACGGTACCCTTAGGCGTCCAAAGAGGAAGGCCTGCACCGACGAGGTCGGAAAAGGTAAAGAGATCGAGTTCGATGCCGAGTTTCTTGTGATCGCGCCGCTTGGCCTCTTCGAGCATTGTAAAATACTCGTCCAATTCTCTCTTCGTAGAAAACGCCGCACCATAGATTCTCTGGAGCTGAGGTTTTTTTTCGTCGCCCCGCCAGTAGGCGCCGGCGATCGATGTCAGTTTAAAACTGTCGGTATTAATCTCGGAAGTGTTCTTGACATGGCCTCCGCGGCAAAGGTCGAGGAACACGTCGCCGGTTTTATAGATCGTGAGAGGTTTTTTTTCTTTGCCGAACTCTTTGATGAGATCCAATTTGAACGGCTGATCTTTGAATAATTTTTTCGCTGCCGCCGGAGTGATTTTCTTCCCCGAAAACGGGAGTTTCTGCATGACGAGCGCGCGCATCGTATGTTCCAATTCCTTGAGGTCATCCTGCGTCAGCGGGCGGGGAAGTTTAAAATCGTAGTAGAAACCATTCTCGATGACGGGTCCTATACCCAACTTCGCCTTGGGGAACTTCTTTAAAACCGCCGCCGCGAGCAAATGCGCGAGTGAATGCCTTATCTCTTCTATTTTCTCGAGTTTTGCCATATGAGCCATATAAAGATTATAAGATAAGCGGCTCTTTCCCGCAATTGAAATAAATAACAAGAAAAGAGGCGGGAGCAACCGCTCCCGAAGAAGGTTTCAAAATTTCAATCAATAATGAGAGAACGCGCGAATATTTTTTGAGCGGACCATTCGGAGACCGAGTCGAATGCAAGACCCCCTACAGCTCCTTCACGCGGTCGCAGATGAACTTCGTGTCGCCGTTTTTCCAGGAAATGCACCCTTCCACCATGACCACGTTGTTTTCCTGCCAAGCGTCAGGATTCGTTTTCAAAAGGCTGTTGAAGACGAGAAGTTCGATGGAGTTGTTCAGATCCTCAAGCGTCACGAAGAGCATCGGCTGGCCGCTCTTGGTCACAATTTTCTGCGTCTTCGTGATGACGCCGCCGAGGATGATTTTTGGTGATCGGTCGCCGTTCGGGGGATAGGAGAGCGCGTAGCGCACGGGCTTGATGAATTCGCTCGACCGCAATTTCGCCGCGTGGCCGTTCACCGGATGATCAGTGAGGTAAAGTCCCAAAAGCTCCTTCTCCCATGAAAGGATCGATTTTTTGTCGGCTGGTTTTGCCGGTTTCAATTTTATCTTGCTGAATTGCTTCTCGCCCGAAAAGAGGGAGGTCTGGTTGCTTGAGGCGCTTTTCTTGGCGGCTTGATTGAACTGGATGAGATTATCGATATTTTCCAAAAGTTCGCCGCGGTCGAGATTGAACGAATCGAATGCCCCCACCTTA
>JAKALR010000011.1 GCA_021824045.1 bacterium
AACGAAACGAAAGCTCGTACATCTCTCCTTTATGGTATAATACCTCTATGAAATTTGAAAGTGATTTTAAGCGACTTTCGCCGACCTTCATCCTCCGCCTCGGCATTGGATTCGTCATTGTCTACGCCGGCATCAACATGCTCCTGTATCCGGAAACTTGGATGCAATTCGTGCCGACCTGGGTAACAACTATCATGCCGATCGGGATGTTCCTCACGATTTATTCTATCTTCGATCTCATCCTCGGATTCGCCGTTTTCTTCGGCAGATTCCTCGCGACCGTCTCAATGATCGTCTTTTGGAATATGATTTTCATCCTTATCTTCTACGGCATCAACCATATCAGCTTCTCGAGCTTCGGCATTGCCCTCGCTTCTCTCGCCCTCTTCTTCATTGTTCTCAAGGAACGAGAAATAAAAAACGGAAATAAGTAGAGATGTAGTAGATATGCGGTAGAGATACGTTGTGACGACGGTATTTCTATCTATTTCTTTTTATTTCTACCGTATATCCGTCTTCACCCATGTCTTACCACCATCACATCGCCGTCTTGCACGACGTAGTCCTTCCCCTCCAACCGCTGCCACCCCTTTTGCTTGGCCGCGTTCCAGCTTCCCGCCTCCAAAAGTTTTTCCCAATTCACCACTTCCGCCCGGATGAACTTGTTCTCAAAATCGGTGTGAATGACACCCGCCGCCTGCGGCGCCTTCATCCCCCGCTCGATCGTCCACGCCCGCGTCTCATCCTCGCCGGTCGTGAAGAAACTCACGAGATTCAAGGTGAAATATGCCGCCTTAATCAAATTCGGCAGTGATTCCGCGTCGCTCAAGTCGGCAATCAAATATTCAAACTTCATCCCCCGGATCTTTTCCTTCACGTCATCCTTCACGTCCTCCGGCTTCCCGTTCATGAGGAAGATTTGCTGCTTCGCGGTCAGGAGCTGGAGTTCCTTGATGATTTTTTCTTCGGCGAGAAGCGTGAGGAGTTCTCCCCTGCCGAGTATCTCTTTCGCCTTCCCCAAGATTTCCAGATCGATCTTCGCCTGCTTGTCACCGCCCCGCACGTCGGCTTCGAGCTTGCTGAGTCTTTTTTCGATCGTATCGAGGTCTTTAAAGATTAATTCGGATTCAATGATCTCGATGTCGCGGATCGGATTCACATTCCCCTCCACATGGACGATGTCACCGTTCTCGAAGCACCGGACGATCTGGACAATTACCTGTACATTCCGGATGTGCGACAAGAATTGGTTCCCCAATCCCTCGCCCTTATACGCGCCTTTCACGAGACCCGCGATATCGTAGAATTCGACGACGGCCGGAACGCGCTTCTTCGATTTACTCATGTCCGCGAGCTTGTCGACCCGCTCGTCCGGCACCGCAACGACCCCGACGTTCGGATCAATCGTCGCGAACGGGTAGTTCGCGATGTGCACCTCCTGGCTTGTGATAATCTTGAAGAGCGTGGATTTCCCAACATTCGGCAGTCCCACAATTCCAATCTCTAATTTCATCCTTCCACTATCCCGCTTTTGGAGTCGAAATTCAAGTCAAAAAATCCCACTGAGCATAAGTTGATTCCCAAACAAAAAACCGCGGAAAGTATAAAAACATTTCCGCGGCGAGCAACCTAAGCCTCCATTTCGCGAACGGGGTGCGACGACGACTACTGAACTTGCTGCGTAGCGAGCCAGCCGGCGAGTTCATCGAAGAGCTTCTGGGGCTCTTCGCCGAGCTCCAGATCATCCGGCGGATGAAATTCATCCCCGAGGAGAATATTGTTCTCCTCCTCAAGCGCCCTGCCGACCTGGCGGATTCTCCTCTTGTATTCCTCCTCAACGTTCGGCTCTGAGCCGAACATGTCCCTTTCCCGATGAAAACGGTTCACCAGGTCGTGGACGTCCTTCACAGTACTCATCTTTCCTCCTTTATTTAATGAACAAAGTTTAGATACTCATCATCACATATGACGGGATATCCGTCAATTCTTACGAAACCCTGATTTGATAAAGCGTGAGGTAGTTGTTCATAACAATCATCGCGCCGAGGAAGACGATGAGGAGAAGGCCGTTGAAGATCAGGTAGCCGTGCTGGATTTCCATTTTGATGAAAATGTTGAGCCCCAGGGCCAGAATGATGAGCGCTCCCAGTACATAGAGGAAATAATTGAATGTTTGGTGGGGCGATGCCCACGCGTCTGCCACGCTGTTCGATTGCTGCATCAAAACGGACGTCGAGCCGGCAATAACAGTCGAGCTCACCGATGAGGCAACCGGCGAAGCGACGGAGCTTGTCTCGGCGCCTTTCACGGCGACGAACGCGCTTTCGCCGGAAGTGGCAATACTGGAAGTCTCCGCGATAACAGTCGGTTCAACCGCGGCGACCCGCGAAGTGACTGCAACGGCGGCTTGCGGCGCCGGCGTTCCGAAGAGCTGGACGGCAAAGGTGGCTGGCCGGCCCTCATACATACCCTCGGCCGTCGCAATGCCGATTTGCGTGAAATGGCTGTCCAAAATATTCGCCCGATGCTCCGGCGAATTCATCCATGCGTTCATGACGTCCTGCGAATCGATAAAATTCACCGCGAGATTTTCCCCCGCGTATTCGAAATTGTAGCCGACGTTCTGGAACCAATACCAGGGAGTGATACCCGTCGGACTCGTGTGGGCGAAGTAGCCGCTCTTGGCCATATCGTTCGCTTTCTCCTGTGCTGCGAGTTCGAGGAGGACGTTCGGTTTCAAGGAAGACAAATCGTCGGCCGTGCGGGCGGCATTGGTCTCGTCGACCAGTGAGTTCGGCAAAATGAGCGCCGTGAGCCGATCGATTGAAATGATCCCCAAGGAACGGAACGCGAAAAGCACCTCAATCGCGAGAACCATGATCCCGAGAAAAATGACGGTTTTCCGCCGCAGCATGTGCGGCTGATGGTTATTCCCCTCATGCGGGATGAAATACTTCTTGAACCATGAAATGAAACCCCTCATTAGTTTTTATTATACACTAAATATTATACAACAAAACAGGCGAAAAGGAAAGCCCCCGGTTTCGGGGGCTTTCACTGCCTCTTCTGCGCTATACTATTGGTTTTGCAGGAACGCGAGAACCATCTGGAGAACGGAGATGACCTTCTCCTGGCCTCCTTTCGCCTGAAGTGATTGGACGATTCCCTGGATGGACTGGATCATTTCCGCCGTCCCGGTCGTCGAGGCGCCCAAGACTTTGCCCGATTCGAGAGCAGCATTCAACTGCGTTCTCGTCATCGGCCCGACGAATCCCGTTGTTGGGAGATTATACTTCGCCTGGTATGATTTTACGCCGGCGAGCGTCAAGGGTCCGAAGTAGCCGGTCGTGGGCCCCGAGTACACCCCCTCGCTCGTCAAGCGATTCTGGAGTTCGGTTACGTTATCGCCCTGCATTCCTTCCGAGAGATCTTCGGTAAATCGGAATGCCTGCGCGCCCAAGACCTGACCCGCCGGCGCGGCTGCGGGAGCAGTTGCGGTCATGGTTGCGGTTGCCACCGCTGTTGATGTCGGCGTGGTATACCACCAAGGGTAGCTCCCACCACCACCGCCCGTCACAATCGCCGCGGGAATCGCCGTCTGGGTATAGGTCACGAAACTCGTGAAGTGCTTGGTCCAGATCGCTAAATCGGAGCCAGCGTTTATCTTACAGTCCCCTGCCGCCGGCAATGCGTTTCCAACGGCCTGCGTGTCAGCCGAGCAGGTGTTAGTGATGGCCGTAAAGACACTGCCGCGCGAGTAGCCGACATACTTTCCGGCCTGTCCTGCAATCAGAATCCTCACCGCCTTATCGAAGGTAAGTGGCACATCGCCGTAGCCAACTGCGATGACCGATGAAACCGTAGCGTTATTGCCAGAATCAGCCACCACGGAAACCGTATTATTCGCTTCCACTTGCGGAACGTTGATGATGCCGGTCCATCCGGAAGCGCCGGTGATCGTTATGTCAGCCGGTATTTGAACATTCACATCCCCAACGGTAGTGGAGGCGTTCACATTGATTGCCCCGGGCAGTGTCGCACTGTTGGTGCTCGTACTCAAAAGTGCCGCGACATTCAGCGTCGTACTCGTCGCATCTTCCGGAACATTCACGGTCGAAGTCGAGGAAGTGGCATTGGTGCTAATGATCACTTCCTGCGCATCAGCATCAACATTCGTCTCTGACTGTAAACCATTGCTCCACGGCGTATAGTCAACGCCATTGTAGACCAGCGCTTCTATTTCCGTCGAACTCGTTGTACCCCAATAGTTGTTTTCTGCATTCACTACCGGCCCGATCGTGAGACTACTATCATAATTCACCGCCTTTTCTCTCATATTCGAGAAGTAATTACCATGGACAACTGCGGAAACGTCATCACGTTCAAAATTTACCCCCGAATTAAGATCATGCAGTGTATTGTTAACTACATCGACAGTTGATTCATCTGCTGTATTACCAGCCGGATCGGCACTGGTACCCACATATATCGAACCGACTGTAATTCCCGTGTCACCGTTATATATCTCGTTGTTATGGACGTTCGCGTGCGAAGCGCCATTTCCACCAAATGAACTGACGAAAATGGCTGGAGAATCCCAAACTGGCGTCGAGCCGATAGCGGTAAGTGCGTTATGCAGAGCATTGCCATATATCTCGACATCCGAGCCTCCCCACAAATTCACCAAGTTTTGTACTCGAGTAACGCCGTTCACGTTTTCGCCATATACATCATTGTTGTATACCTTGCCATCGGAGTTAGTGAATCTAACACCACGCTTATAGAACGACGAGATGGTATTGTCATGCACCAAAGCATAACTGGAACTACTAATATCTACGCCATTTGCGCCAGCTGTACTCCAAACATTCTTTATTGTGGAATTTTCTATTTCCACAGGGTTAGCGGAAACGCCTGCACCAGTGACCTGAATACCATAATTGAAGTTATTGCTGCTACCACCATTAATCTCAAGATTATCGAGCGTTACCCCATCGGCCCCATCGATTTTGACAATGTAGTTAGCGGTCGAAACACCGCTGATAACCGGTTTTGTGTCACCGTTTCCTACTAACGTCAATGATTTATCAATCACCAGACTCCCAGCATATGTTCCCGCGGCGACATAAACCTTGCCGCTGGGAGTGACGTTATCTATCCCGTACTGGATTGTTTTATATGGATTGGCCTCTGATCCGTAAGTAGGACCATCAGTTCCACTATTGGATACATAGACCGGCCGTACCATCGGTGAGGTATCGGTAAATGCCGAAGAGGTTGTCGAAACGGTCGTGCCGTCATCGGTACCACTAATCGCGTAATCCCCTGTTCCCGGCCAATCGCTGTAGTAGTTGCCGGAGAACGAGTAGCCGGATGTGAGAGTATTCAACATCAACGTATTTACCCCCACCGGCGATTCAAAGTAGTTACCGGAAACGGTAGTCGTCGCGGCAGAGCTATCGGATACCGCATAAAAATTGTATCCGTTGCCGTACACCTCATTCCCAGAAATCGTCATTCCGGACGCATCGGCTCTCGCGGGACTATGGTCATTCTTGAATCCAATACCCGCACCCGCCGAATACCCGGAAACTGTGTTATTCGTTATCGACGTATTGTAGAATTCACCGCCGATACCGGAACCGTCGGCTTGAGTTGACGAGCCGACAACTTCATTGTTCGAGATCGTGCTGCTCGCCATATAACCGGTTATGCCGTATTCCGAATCTTCTACTTTGTTGTTCGTGATCGTCGCCTGGGTAACTATGTTCGGTGTCGCATCACTCCCCATCGTGATGCCGCTCGTTGCGGCGCCCAAAACCAAGTTCTGATTGATGGTTCCCTGAACCGCACTGTAGAGATTGATGCCGTCATACGTGGATGGCTCAATGATGTTGTTTTCCACGTCGACGTTATCCGTTTTCTGCATGACGTGGATTGCCTTGTAGGGCGACGTCGTGCTGTTGCCGATTGTAAATCCCTTGATGGTCACCGTACCGGTAACCGGCCCCGATGAGCCGATCTGAATTGAACCGTTGACGTCACTTGAAGCGATGATCGATTCGCTACTCGTACTTCTCGTTCTCGCATCAGCGTTATACTGAGTTCCAAGAAGCGTCAGTGCTTTGTTGATCTGGAGCGTTTCAGCATAGGTTCCCGTTGCGACGGTAACCGTCCCGCTCGTCGCAACAGCATTGATTGCATCTTGGATTTTGAGTCCATTAACTACACTGTAATTGGACCCGCCAACATCAGATACCGTAATGCCGGTATAGGTATAGGCTGTGGAAGTAGCGAACGCTGAAGCGGCTGTTTCGGCGTCAGATAGATTCTGGAAGTAAAACCACTGTTTATAATTTTGAATGGTAGAAGGATTTTCTTTTTCCCTGAAGGCATAAGTAATATACCCAAATTGAGAAGGTAGTTGGATATTGGTTATATCATAGTAAGCGCTACCATTTGGGTCGTTCTCAAGCAAAAGAGGAAAACTCTCAGTCGCGCTAAACGTTCCAGTGAAAGAAACATTGTTGGACGTGGTTGATGCCGTCTGTACGGAAACTCCACCCCAAACATTGCCATTTGTAGCTACATTCGACACATTTATGTCTTGGGAATCTTTTATCATTAACCCAAAACCATTGGTTGTACTGCTGACCGTTATATTGCTCAAATTTGCTCCGTTTACTGTATTGAGATCTATGCCGGTTTTATAAGAATTCTCAACGGCTATATTTTCAAGCGTTATATTGGCAACATGGGAAATTTTAAACCCATAACTACTCTTGTTTACTACCCCGGGGCCTCTCAATGTCAATCCACTAATAACTGAAGAAGTACCGAAATTCTGGATGGCATATCCACTAAGAGAACTGGCATCTATAATCGTATTTCCGACTCCCGCCCCTTCAATGGTTAATGTTTTATATCCGAGATTCAACGCTCCAGGGTAGGTTCCCGACGCGACATTAATTATGTCATTACTGGTAGCCGCAGTAATTGCGGACTGAATTGAACTGCAAGTTGATGCAGTTACACCACAGGTGCTAGTCGAAACAGACGCATCGACTGTCCAGGTCGCCGCCTTCGCGACATTGCCGACGACAAAAAAACCGCACACCAAGAAAGCTGCGGCTCCGAAAAGAACTACCTTCGTCACGACGTGACTACTCAATAATTTTGTTTTCATTTTTTTATTAGCAAAACGACACGCTGTCGATCGACGAAATCGAGTTTTTTATGCGTGAAGTTTGATTTCTCTTTAATTAAGTGCCCTTCCTATTTCCCCCGGCCTTTTCTTATCTATCCGATGTTTCGAAACATCGAAAGTATGAAAGCATCATAACCCTCTTCGGACGGGAACGTCAAGACCGATTTTTTCCACCGGTTATACCCCGCTCATCCAAGCAAAAAGCCGGGTGGTATACTATAGTATACCACCCGGCTTTTTCACCCCCGTCTTTTTCCATCGTTCGTATATTCAATCTACGAACGGTGATATTTTTTGGCAAAATTTCCGATGACCCGGCAACCTCCCCAAACCTTCGGATTGGTTACCCTGTAGTAAACCTTGGTGCCGTCCTTCCTCATTGTCACGAGACGCGCATACCTGAGGATCGCGAGATGCTGAGAAATATTTGATTTCCTCACGCCGAGTTTCTTTGTGAGTTCGTCCACCGACAATTCTTTCCCATCCAGCGCGTGGAGTATCGCGAGACGCTTCGCGCTCGCCAACACTTTGAAAATTCTTTCCCCCTCTTCGTGCTTCAGTCGTTCAGTCATATAGTTCTCTATTCTATCAGTTCAAAACAATAAATCAATCCTTATTGGGCTCCCACGGAAAGTGGATCCATTCCCCCGTCCCCGCCAGGGCATAGAAATCCGGAATGATGGCGGATTTCGCCTTGTTCACGACGAGTGTCGCAGTCTTGATCTCTCCAACTTCGTATCGGTTGATGAAGATCTCGCGGATTTTTTGGAGCGTCATGCCCGTGTCGGCAATCTCGTCGACGAGGAGTATTTTCTTTCCTTTCAAATCAACGTCGGGAAGACGGGTCACTTTCAATTCTTTCTGCGCGTGGTCGGCGCCGTATGATTTCGCCGAAACAATGAGAATACTGCCAATCTTGAGCCGCTTGGCGAGAAAACCGAGCGGAATGAGGCCTCCCGTCGTGATGCCGACCAGATATTCAGGCTGGAAGCCGCTTTTTCCCACCTTTTCGGCCAAATCATCGGCCATCTTGTCCACCTCTTCCCAGGAAAGATGCATCATATGAAGCCCATTATACACCAATACATAAAAATATAGGCCGCTTCACTCTTTCAGAGATCAGCGGCCTTAATGAAATTGAATGCGAAGGATGAGCCAGATGACGACCGACACGAGAACGAGACCTCGTCCGGCGTATACCGTTCCCAGTGGATCGTCTTTCATTCTCGCGGCCGCGAGACCAAGTGCAGACGAAATCAATGACAGAATCCACATCAGGAGGGATTCGGTGTTTTGCGTCGCCTGCCACAGTTTCGCGAACGTAGGCAAGTACGCCATTGTCATCACCGCCTGGAGCGACAAATTCGCGAGCACGTGATGTTCGGTTGCCCTCCAGAAAACGAGGATGAGCGCCGAAACAATCAGACAATACGTGTCGAACATGCTGCTCATGAGATTTCCCTTTTCGAAAATGAGAACGCTCGCCAAGATCGCCGCGCAGACAAATGCATCGGAGACATTCGCAATGTTCCCTACAACGCTCCGCTTCTTGGTCGCCCAATACGTCCACAAGCTGAATGACGAAGCGGTGGAAAAGAGCAGCCAGGTCGTAAAAACCGGCCTGACACTTCCGAATCTCATGGACCAGATATAAATCGCTCCTTCGGCGGACATGACGGCCACCGTCGCTATCGCCGTTGCTTTTTCAATCTTCTCTTTATTCAAGAAAAACTCCTTCTTTTTTGAATGAGCTAAACCGTAGCGCTATTTATAACACCTCTTCGGACGATTGACAAGATGTGCGTTTTGGTCTTATAATATATTCAAGTTTTGCACCTTAAAAAGGAGATTGGCGTGATTACATATTCCACGGTCGCGGGGCTGGTCTATCTCGTTGCCGGATACGCATTCGGCAGCGGATGGTACGACAATCATTACCCAGAGGCAGAAGGAGATTGGAGAAAGTGGACACTGCTGATAATTGTAGCGTTGTCCATTGTATTCTTTTGGGGAATCTATATCATAGGAGGTTTCATTACTCTTGTAATCCGTCCGATTGTCGGCGGAATCATTTTCTCAACAAAAAAGAAATTCAAAAAGGAGGAAAAAAAATGAAGGAATGGCTCATTCTCGGAGCAATCGTTTTCGGCCTGTGGCTGTTCTTTGGATACATCTTGACCCAGAAATACTGGGTCAAGATACAGATACTTCACACCTCCTACATTGAGGAGGACATGAGGCAACCAAAGTTGAAGAGATTTTTGTTGTCACTTTTCTGGTTTCTTACCTATCTATTCCCGCCATCCTTTTTAAAGAAGAGGTGGAAAGGGAGAATGGTCCGAAGGATGTCCGTAAGCCACCACCACGCCAGAGCTTAACTTAAGCCTTTGGCTAGATTTTCGCCCGCGTATCGCAACTGCGCGGGTTTTCTATTTATCAGTTTAAAATTGTACTTCTTGTTCGCCCACACGGGCCCCGCGTATTGCACACCAATACGCGGTTTTTTTATTATCCGCGATTTCTTGATTTTTACTCCCCTATCTTCAATCCAAAGGCCGGTTTTCCGCGAGGCGGGTTTGTCGTTGAACTGCTTGTCTATTTTGAAAAACTTGGTGGTGCGCGCCGGCCCTTCAATTGATTGATGTCTGACATCAATCAATTGGACAGCACGGATCAGGACGGCGGCAGGATATTCTTCGGGGCCTGTTACAATATTCACCATCCAGTGCATGCCATACGTGAAATAGACGTACCACTGCCCCGGGGGGCCGAACATGATTTTCGTCCGCTCCGTCCTGCCGCGCGAGGCGTGCGATGCCCTGTCATGCGGCCCGTCATAGGCCTCCGCCTCGGTGATCATCGCCGCAATTTCTTTGCCCCGGTATTTCCGCACCAGATATTTCCCCAACAACTCTTCGGCCACCCTGAGTGTCGGCCGATTAAAGAATTCTTCGTTCAAAATTTTTTTCATATTGAAAACAATCAAAAAATTCCAGGTGGTATACTATAGTATACCATCCCGCTTTTTTACTACAGTAAGTTTTTAATTTCACTGAGAACCTCCTGCGGAATCGGATCGCGCTTCGGACTCACGCCCGGATAGCGCCATACCGTGATAATTTTTAACGAGGGCTTAGGGTTTAGGGTACGGGGATTAGAACTTGCCCGCCTCACAACTTTATACATCGCCCAGATCTCGGAATACTTCTTCGTGCCGGAGGGTTGCATGACAGCGACGGTCTGGGGCACGATTCCCTCTTCGTATCGCGCCGGAAATCGGATGATGCGTTTCACCCGCGAGTCCGCGATGCCATAGTATTTCATCTTGAACCGGGAATGCAGCGTCCAGATGTATTTCTCCTCTCTACCTCCCGTAAAGTCCCACGAGGGTCGTTTTTTCGATAACATGGTTTTCCATCGCTCGCTCCAAGTCCGCTTTCGTCGACGAAGCCGGCAGGTCGAGTTTCACATCAAGCGCGTAGAGCGTGAACATGTATCGGTGCGGTTTGGCACCCTGCGGCGGGCAGGGTCCCGCATATTTGTTCTTGTTCGCGCTGTTCAATCCCTCCACCGCTTCCCCGGGGATATTGTCTTCCATAATATATTGCGTCTTCGGGTCAATGTTCCACATCACCCAGTGATCCCACGTCCTGCCGTTCGTCGCGTCCGGATCTTCCACGACGAGCGCGAAGCTCTTTGCATTCTTCGGCGCGTTTTTGATTTCCATAAACGGATTGATATTCTCCCCATCGCAGGTGAACCGGCGCGGGATCATGTCCCCGTTCTTGAAAGCCGAGCTTTTGAGCGTCAAATTATCCACACCTGAATTATACATCCGATTCCCGGCATTCCCTATACCCTATTCCCTCCACCCTATTCCCTTGTATAATGGAGGCATATGCCGCATCTCGCCATCTACCGCAAATACCGCCCGGCGACCTTCGAAGATCTCCTCGGGCAGGAAACCATCGTGAAGATTCTGAAGGAAGAAGCGAAGCAGGATCGCCTCTCCCACGCCTACATCTTTTCGGGTCCCCGCGGCACCGGGAAAACCACCTCGGCCCGACTCATCGCGAAAATCGCGAACTGCGAAAAGCGCGCAACCGACGCCACGTTCCGGGAAAAGGGGGAACCGTGCAACGCCTGCGGCACCTGTACCGCGATCGACGAGGGCAAGGCGCTCGACGTCATCGAGATCGACGGCGCTTCAAACCGCGGCGTGGACGAGATCCGGAACCTCAAAGAATCCATCCGCACATCTCCCAGCGCTTCCCGCTTCAAGGTGTACATCATCGACGAAGCGCACATGCTGACGAAGGACGCCTGGAACGCGCTCCTCAAAACCCTCGAAGAGCCACCCGCGTACGTCGTGATTATCCTCGCGACGACGGAGATTGAAAAAGTTCCCGCGACCATTTCCTCCCGCGCCCAGAAATTCTATTTCAAGCTCGTCCCCCGCGAGAAGATCGTCGAAAAACTGACGAAAATCGCGAAGGAGGAAAACGTGAAGATTGCGCCCGAAGCGCTCGACCTCATTGCCGACTATGCCGAGGGGAGTTTCCGCGACTCGGAATCGCTCCTCGACCAGATGGTTTCGTTCGGCGACAACAAGGTGGATATGGAAGAAATCGAGAAAGCCATCGGGAAGATCGGCTTCGACAAGATCAATTCGTTCGCCGAAATGCTCATCGGGGGCGACGTGTCCGCCGCGCTCGGGTTCGTGGCGGAAGTCGCGGACGGCGGATATAACCTGAGCCAATTCCTCCGGGATGTCATTCAGCACCTCCGTCGCATCCTCGTTCTCCGGGCAAGTCCGCAGATGGAAGCGGCGTTCAAGAAGGAAATGATGGCCGAGCATCTCGCGAAACTCGTCGCCCAATCGAAGAATTTCAAACAAACGCATGTCACGCTCTTGAAGACACTCATCGAGGCGTACGGCGAAATGCGGTACAGCCAGTTCCCCCGCATTCCGCTCGAGGTTGCGATCGTGGAAGGCCTGGAGAAAACCAATTCCCCCCGCCAGTAGATTCTCACTTGTCCTTCTTATTCGCTATAGCGAATAAGAAGGACAAGTGAATTTGAAAGAATAGCTCATCGTAGTATCAATCAGGCCTTCAAGACGGAAAGGCCGAGGAGATTCACGAACCAAAAGCCGAATGCAGCAGCCACGAATGCCGCGGCGAAGAGCGGCTCGGTGACGGGGGTGAATTCCTCTTTCAAAACGAATTGCCGGTAAAACCCCAGCGCCAGGAAGAACAGGAGAAAAAGAACGAAGAAGACGACGAACCCGGGCCACCCGGCGGCGATGCCGCCCACAAGTCCCAAGCGCGCATCAGCCACGGTCAAAAACCGCGGATTTTTTTTCTTCAGGGTAAGGAGAATGAAATAAAACGCAAATGAGAGAACGAGCGTCAGCAAAACTTCGAGCCAGAAATGATTGAAGGAATAGAAGGAAAAATAGCCGCCTTTCACGTCGAAAAGCCATGGCATCGAATTCGCGAAATCGGCGGGGATTTTCTTCAGAGGTTCCGTGAGCAAAACGGATGAAAGTCCGCCCGCTTTCCAGATGACATACTGTCCCCACGTCAAGAATCCCGCGTAGAGAATTTTGAAGCCTATTGCCGCGATAACGAGTTTACCGAAAAGTTTAGCGGTCTTCGTTCCCTCCAAATCCCCTCTCCGGAGATACGCGTAATATCTGACGCCGGTGAACAAAAGAAGCGCCCCGAAAAATATTTCGGGAACATAGGTCAAGGCCGGGCTCAGAAAAATCGCAGATAAAATATGGCTCATTTGATATTTGTTCAACTCCATTATACCATTACAAAATCAGGTTTACCCAATTATTGGGGGATCGTCTAACGGTAGGACACATCCCTTTGGAGGATGGTATCGGGGTTCGAATCCCTGTCCCCCAGCAAATCAAATTCGGCGCACCCTTGTGATGCGCTGGATTTGTATTTTGTCGGATCAGGGATTCGAATCTTTTTACCAAACGAACGGCACGAGGGCTTTGGTACGCTTTTTGTACTCCGGGTACTCGTTCGGAAAAAGTTTGAGCATATATCCCTCCTCGATGCGGATGCGGCGGACGAAAACAAGTGTCGTGACGCCGAAGACTATGAGCCAGAACCAGCCAGCCAAAAACACCGTCCCCAAAAGAGCCGCAAGCATGCCAGTGTATATCGGGTGGCGCAAAAAACGGTAAGGTCCCGAGGTTACGAGCTCGTGGCCTTCTTTCATATCGGGATGATTGCTCCAATTGCGGCCGAGGTAGTAACGCGCAGAGATGGCGAGGGTGATACCCACCCAGCACAAGAGAACACCGATCGCTTCCAAAACTCCGGACGATACGGGCGCAAAAAAGCCCATCCTGCCCCAAACGGCGCCGATCTTCACGTGATCCAGGGATAAAATTACTAAGACTACGGCGATCGCAAAAAGCCTGAACCAGGATCGCCGCCACCATTCGACCACGACCGTATCCTTTTTCACGCCGAGCGCCGATACACTCCAATAGATCAGGAATGCGAGCCACGGCACGGCCAAAATCCAATCAATAAACATGCGTCCATTATAGCAAATACCTTCACGCGAACGTATAACACTCAACGGCGCGCTTTAAAAGTGACACGAGCCACCAGTGCCGGAGACAAAAACCGCCCCCCGGGGCGGCTTTTATTTGATTTCACCGGTGCGGGCAGCCAGCCCAGCAACAGGGGCGGCGCATCCCCTCTTTGAGCTCCGAGCACACTCTTTCCACATGCTGTTTCCGGGTCTCCGGTTTTTTGACGGAGGTGGTCCAGCAGATCCACTCGTTCCGCGCCAAGGGTGTAATGTCTTCCCATTTTGTCCGCGCCATCTTATCGGCCGCGAGAGCTTTCCGCAAATCCGCCGGCACGTTATGCACCACGCCATCAGAAATTCCTTTTTTCGCCATAGGATCATTTTATCAAATCTTCCTTTCCTTCCCCTACTCCAACTCTCAAAAACCTCTTATACTGATTGAAACTCATTGAATAAATGGGGGGTATGAAAATCGAAGATCTGGGATACAACTCGTTTTTCGAGGAGAACCGGAACCGGCTCGACTTCCGGGATTTTCCGGTCGCCCGAGTCGTTTCCGAATCCCGGGGGGCATACAAAGTTAAAAATACGGACGGAGAGTATCTCGCAAAAGTGACCGGCAGGCAAATGTTCGAAGCATTGTCCCGGGAAGATTTCCCGGCGGTCGGAGATTGGGTTGCCATCTCCGACGTCGACGGCGAACATGCCGTTATTCGCGGCATCCTACCCAGGATCACCGTGATCAAAAGAAAATACGGAGACAAGAACAGGGCTGGCGAGAAAAACGAAATTCAGGTCATAGCTGCCAATATCGACGTCGCTTTCGCAGTGGAGTCGGTGGATCGGGATTATAACTTGAATCGCTTTGAAAGATATTTCGCCATCGCGAGGGACGGTGGCGTGAGACCGGCGATCGTATTGAATAAAATCGATCTTCTTTCGAAGGAGGAGCTTGATGAAAAACTGGTTCAGCTGAAAAACAGATTCCCCGATATCGATGTAATTTTAACCAGTGCAGTAAACGACAAAGGATTGGCTGATTTAAGAAAATATATCACGAGAGGTAAAACGTATTGTTTTCTCGGATCATCCGGGGTGGGAAAATCTTCCCTCATCAACAAGCTGATCGGCAGCAACGCAATAAAAACCGGAGACATCAGTTCTTACTCGGGCAGAGGGAAACATATCACCACGCAGAGACAAATATATTTCCTGGAGAATGGCGGAATAGTCATCGACAACCCCGGCATGCGCGAAGTCGGTATGGCTCATACAAGCCGGGGAATCGACGTCTTCTTCGACGAGATCACCGACCTCGGCCGAAAATGCAGATATGCCGACTGTACGCATACCCATGAGCCGGGGTGCAAAGTCATGCGTGCCGTAAAATCCGGGAAGCTGGACGAAGAAAAATATTCCAATTACATCAACCTCAAAGAAGAGGCAGAGTATCACGAGATGAGCGATGCAGAGAAAAGAGCAAAGGACCGTGAGTTAGGGAAGTTCATCAAAAAAGCGAAAAAAGAACTGAAGGATTTCGGCCGGGAAAAATAAACAGTCCTATCCCCTCTTCGCGAAACGATTCCGGAGAACCATCGCGAAGGCTCCCAGGGAAAGGAGGTAGACGATGAACGAGGCGATCCAGCCAACGAACGGAATGAGCTTCACGATTTCGAAGACGAGAACGCCCAGGAGAATGTGGTACCACCGGAGATCGGTCTTGAGTTTCCTGAGAAGCGATGCAACAACGATGCCGGCAACCGGCGCGGAAGCGATGAGGAGCGCACCATAGAGCAGAAGCCCCACGACACCCGGCAGCGCGCCGATGACCGTCACGAGAGCGATGATCGCAGCAATAGGTGTCGCGACGAGAATGAGGAATCCCCGCAAAAGTTCTTTCCAGAAACCGGAAGTGGTTCGCTTCACGGTCTCAACCATGTCGTTCCGCAAGAGGTACCACATGAGGTACGCTGCCGTCAAAACCATCAAGAACTTCGCGATCCAGCCGATCGTGAGAATGGCGGCAAAGGATTTAAAAAATCCGCTTGCCGACGCGGCCGGAACCTCTGCCTGATGAAATGTCGTGGTTCCCAGTATTTGCGCGCCGTTTCCGATCGTCGCCTTGTTCTGGGCGGTATAGTCGAAATTGCCCTTAATGACCGCATCGGGACCGATAGTTACCTCCTTCCCTCCTTTTACCGTGAGATTTCCTCCAACCGTGCCGTCAACATAAACCGCTCCACCGGCAATTTTCAAATTGCCCGCTTCATCGCCATTGAACATGACGCTCCCTCCGGCAAGGTACGAATCTTTGGTAATTGTGGTACCCGACACGACATTGACCTGCCCGCCGGCCACCGCCGCTTCGCCGCTGTAATTCCCTCCAAGCGTTATATTTCCTCCGATGAGACGGATATCCTCCGCCGAGCTCCCCGCGACAATGACGGTTCCGCCGACGGCCATGATGTCCTGGCTCACCTGCCCGGAAAGATACAATGTTCCTCCGGCGGCCAAGAGATCACCCTCGACGGGTGCCGAGACCGACACAGTCGCTCCCGCGGCGTACACATTGTCGTTGATCGCGACCGTTGAGCCCACGACGACGCTTTTGCCGGTTTTGAAATACGCGGCCTCAGAAACCCCGGGCGCGACGCACGCGAAAACCGCGATGAGCGTGAGCGCCACGAATATCTTCTTCTTCATGACTCCATTATACCACGAACAATTGACTTTCCGCTCCGCCGGCTTATCATAAAAATATGACCAAAAAAGAAATAGGGGGGATTGTTATTTTAGTAATCGTCGTCGCGATCATCGTGATCACCAAAGTCGCCACGGGACCGAATACGCAACCAGCACAGCAGTCGGCCGCCGAACAGCCGGTTGCGACAGCGATGTTTTCTTGCAACGGCGGGAGGACCATCGAAGCCGCTTTCTATAACGGCTCCAGCACGCCCCCCTCCGCGCCGGGCATGCCGCCGACACCGGGCGGGAAAGTCACGCTCCAGTTGAGTGACGGCCGCACGATGACCTTGCCGCAGACGCTCTCCGCTGACGGCGCGCGGTACGCGAATGCGGACGAATCGATTGTTTTTTGGAACGTGGGCGACACCGCCTTCATCACGGAGAATAACGTCCAAACCTACGCGAACTGTTCAACAGCTACCGCCTCAACCACCACTCCGTAGTGGTACACTGAAAGGAGAGATGTACTTCATCTATATCATCGAGTGCGAAGACGGGAGTTTGTACACCGGCATCACGACGGACATCGACCGGAGGTTTGCCGAGCACGAAAGCGGCAAGGGTAGCCGATACACCGCCGCACATAGAGCCAAAAAAATCTTATACCTCGAGGGACGCCAGACGCGAAGCGAGGCTCTCAGGCGCGAAGCGCAAATCAAAAAACTGCGGAGAGCGGATAAGCTACAATTAATCAATGGGCGAAATTGGTAAGTTAACCATCAACGGGAAAGTTTTCGAACACGTAAAAACGAGAGCGTATGCGCCGGTCTCCATCTTCAAATCCGGAGATCTTTTTCTCAGAAAAGGACCAAAGAAACTGCTGGAAGAAGAGATTGCTTTTCACCGAACCTTGCTGGAGTATGACTTCCCCATCCCCCGAATTCTCGAAGAGGGGGATCTCGAGGGTGAATATTACTATATCGAAACCTCGCTCGGAGAAAAGCATTTCGGCGAGATATTTATTGAGGATACGAAGAATCATGGGGGAATCTCCAAAAACCATTTCGGGAACTTCCTGGAAGTGGCAGAGAAATTTGCCAAAGCGCAACTCGCTACCAGAAACGAGCGTCGGAACGAAGAAAGTTTTTACTCCGGCCTTGGTCTAGAGTTCAACATCGAAGAACTCCCGGAACTGAAGGAGGATACTTTGCGTGCTTTCGACAAGGTGAAAGAAAAATCAAAATCCCTCCCCTATGTCCTGACGCACGGTGATTTCAACCCGTACAATATTCTCGAAAGAGGTGTTATCGATTTCGGAAGTTCTTTCCACGCGCCCGCCGGGTACGACATCGTCACCAACATATATCATATCTATAACTTCCCAGAAAAGGACGGCTATGAAATGAAAAGATGCTTCGATTTCTCTGAACAACAAAAGGAAACTTATCTCGAGAAAATGAACGTCATTTACCGGGAAGCAGGCTTACCGGAACCGACCGATTTTGCCGATGACTTTATATTCTGCCGCACCATTTGGGCAACCGTAAGAAATGAGAAAATCCCGAAAATCCAGAAATGGCGATACGACCGTTTCGGGAAAATTCTGGCGGCATATTTAAGGGATGAGTCTTTGCCGGAACTGGTGGAAAAGGAATGGGGAAAATAGTATCATAGAACTCTATGAACTCCATCATTATCATTTGTGCCGAGTACCTCTATCTCGTCCTCCTTCTCGCCGCCGCGATTTTCTTCTTCAAGCAACCGAGGAAGATCCAAAAAAGCATGATCATCTGCGGGGTCATCGTCGCTCCTCTCTCGTATATCCTTGCGAAGATCGGCTCGCATCTCTACTACGACACCCGGCCATTCGTCGTCGGCCATTTCATTCCACTCATTCCGCACGCTCTCGACAACGGTTTCCCGTCCGACCACATGCTCCTCGTCTCGGCGGTCGCCATGATCGTCACGTTCTACAATAAGAGACTCGGCGCCATCCTCTGGGTGCTCGCGCTCCTCGTCGGCATCGCGCGCGTCGCGGCGGGCATCCACCACGTCACGGACATCGCGGGCAGCATTATCTTCGTCCTCATCGCCGCCGCCGTCTATTACTTCGCCCTCGGGAAAAAACAAATGGAACGAGAGAAGCATCCCATAGAAAACCGCGTCCGCATATGAAATACCAGGCGGTCATATTCGATTTCGGCGGCGTCATCGAATTGAATTCCACGAGAGACATCTTAGAGGAGATCGCCGAGATCCTTCATATCTCTCCGGAAAAACTTAAAGAAACCTACTTTAAGTACAACCACCTTTCGAACGTCCACAACATGAGATGGGAGGATATGATAATGGAGGTTATCAGGGTTTTCGATAAAAACGCGGCGACGGAAGATCGCGTTAGAACTCTTTTACGGGAGGATGCCGCGAAAAAGAAAGTAAACACCGAGCTCCTGGAACTATTCCCCGTTCTCCGCCGCGAAGGATACAAAGTCGCCATCTTGAGCAATAACACGTCGGACCTTAGAAAACTTCTCAAAGAAAAGGGCATTACCCCGCTCGTTGATGAGATTGTGATCTCCGGAGAAATAGGATTCCAGAAACCCCACAAAGAAGCATTCGACGTTGCTTTCGAAAATTGGGCGTCCGGGCGGAAGAAGTTGTCTTCGTCGACGACTCGCCGAAGAGTCTGGAGAAAGCCGCCGAGATCGGCTACCATCCGATTTTCTTCACAAACAACGAAGCATTGAAATCGGCTTTGAATGAGATTGGCATAGCAACACAATGAGCGCTGAAGAAATAGCCCGCGAAATACTCACGGAAATTACCATTTGATTATCCCGCCATAGTGCCGTAAAATCTTACCCATTGGCGTCCTTCATCCGAAAAACGAAAGATTCCTGGTCAACCTTAAGGCGGTACGATAAATTCCTGGCCGCCTCTTCTTTTTTGTTCCTGGTTATCGTCGGCATCGTCCTCATCCTCTATCAGGCGCCGTACGCGCCGGACCAATTTTTCATCTTCGCGGGTATCCTTGCCTTCGTGATCGGCAAGGGAAGGACATTTCTGCGCGACTGGACGCCGCCCATCATCCTCCTCTTGACCTACGAATACCTCAGAACCCTGATCCCAGAGATCAACCACGCCGTGCACTATACGACGATGATTAACTTCGACAAATTCGTCTTCGGCGGCATTCCGACGCTTTTTCTCCAGAAGATCTTCTATGCGGCGGCTGCTCTCCACTGGTACGACTATGTTGCGTCCTTCCTCTATTACTCCCACTTCGTCATTCCCCTCCTCGTCGCGTTCGCTTTCTGGCTCACGGACCGGGAATTTTTCGAGAATTACGTCTTCACCATTGTCGGCGTTTCATTCGCGGGATTTTTAACCTTTCTCCTTTTCCCGGCCGCGCCGCCGTGGCTCGCGAGCCTCAATGGTTTCATCGGACCTGTCACGCATATCACAGCCGTCGTTTCCCAACACCTCTTGGGTTTCCTCGCGCTCCCGACGGTCTATGCCGCATTCAAATCGAATCCGGTCGCGGCCGTCCCCTCGCTCCACATGGCCTACGCCGTCGTAACGGCAATCTTTTTGTCGAAGAAATATCCGAAGTGGATGCCGCTTTTCGTTCTCTACGCGCTCGCGATGGCCGTTGGCGTCATGTACCTCGGCGAGCACTACTTCTTCGACGTCCTTACGGGCATCGCCTATTCCGCCCTGGCATACATCGCGATCAAGAACCTTTTCCGTTTGAAGACCGTAAGGAACTTCGTCTTCGACAAATTCAATGGACGAGGTCGTGACGCTTCACTATAATAAACGTGAAACAATAATGATGAATTTAAAGGTTCTATCGTGGAATATCTGGGGCGGCCAGCACCTCCCCGAAATACTGGAGTTCATTGAGAAAGAACGGCCGGACGTCATCGGCCTTCAGGAAGTCATCGAGGACCTTGACGGGACGAACAATACCGCGAAAATCATCGCGGAAAAATTCGGCTATGAATGGTTTTTCTACCCGACATATGAAGTGGATACCGCCCGGCTTTACCATCTCCTCAAACCCCGCATGGTGCGCATGGGAAACGCAATCCTCTCCAAGCTTCCGATAGCTAAAACGGATGTGCACCAGTTGTCCGAAGAAAAAGGCAGGTTTGCCGTTGAAGCGGTCATTCCCGCGAACGGCAAGGAGCTCCATTTCTATTCAACCCATCTCAAACACACCCATCAGGAATCATCGGAACTGCAAGATCAGCAGGCGCAAAACCTCGCCGAGATCATGCCGAAGGAAAACGCCGTCCTCATGGGCGACTTCAACGCGACGCCGGACGGGAATCCCGTCAAAATCGTCGGCGGAGTCATGAAGAGCACGGATGCCGAACTGAAACCGACGTGGAGCGTGTATCCCGAAGGCTGCCCCGTATGCAAACCCCAGGGGCTCGATACCCGCCTGGATTATATTTTCACCTCAAAAGATCTCACGACCGGTTCATTCACGATTTACGATTCGAAAGGATCGGATCACCTCCCCATTTCGGTCATTTTAAAAATCTGAACCCGTGATCGTTAAAGCCATACGAACCCGCGTATTCAAGGAAGGAGAATTACTCCTGCCGTTCGTCGACCGCTATGTCAAAAAACTGAATGACGGATCCATTCTTGTTGTGACGTCGAAAATTGTTTCCCTCTCGGAAGGAAATGTCCGGGAAATAAAAAGTTCCCGCACGCGGGAAGAACTCATCAAGGAGGAAAGCGAATTCGCCATGCGCACGAAATACACCTGGCTTACCATTAAAGACGGCATGGTGATGTCATCGGCCGGCATCGATGAATCGAACGCGAACGGGAAGATCGTTCTCCTTCCCCGGGACAGCTTCAAAACGGCGGAACACCTGCGCCGGGAACTTATGAAGCGGCACCACATTAAAAATCTCGGCATTATCATAACCGACAGCCGCCTCCTCCCGCTCCGCGCCGGCGTCGTAGGCGTTGCTCTCGGGTGGAGCGGATTCTCGGGGGTTCGCGACTATCGCGGGAAGCCCGACATCTTCGGGAGAATCCTCAAACTCTCGCGAACTGATCTCGCAGACAGCTTGGCGACCGCGGCAGTCGCGGTCATGGGCGAAGGCGCGGAACAGCAGCCGCTCGCCCTCATAACCGGCGCACCCGTGGAATTCAAAGAAAAGATCGATAAACGCGAACTCTCCATCGACATAAAGGAGGATATTTACCAACCGCTTTTCGAAAAAATAAAAAAGATAAAATTGAAAGAGTAAACGGCATCTTATCCAAAGATGCCGTTTTTTTTATTTTGATGAAAAACTCAGTTAACTATAAGAAATCCTCTTCAGGGGTTTCCCACCACGTATCGCTTTCAGCGCCACCTCATAGGAAGCGAATAAGACGAGACTGAAGGTCAGGGTGGAGAGAATCGTATTCCTAAAAAACGGAATTGCCGCGACGTAGCAGGCAATGAGCCCACTCCACGTCAGCGGATACAGCTCGCCGCTCAGAAACACGCCGAGATTCGATATCACGAAGAAAAGTATCGACCCGGCAATTGATCCTGCGAGCGGAGCGGAAATGACCCTCTTGCCGTCAATCTTCCTCCCATTCATCGTGAGGGACATTCCGACAAGCATCACGAGAACCATAGCGCTATAGTCGAACGCCATAGATTGGGGGTTGTAATATCCCATCATAGCGTCACTGACGGCCATCGACGCCAGTGCGACGAATGTCGCGAGGCTGCCGCTCAGATACGCTCCTGCAAAGAGAGCAGCTGCCAAGACCGCGGTGAAGTTTGGCTGGTGGGGCAAAAGTCGCGAAGCAACGGCGACGGCGATCAGCGTAATCGCCAAGATGATCTTTTTCATCTTCCTATCTCCTTTTCTTTTCGTTTTAGATTTTCAGCTTATTCTGATTTTAAAAAACTGACTCAGGATTTTTAATATATCCTATTTCAGTTTTTTCGTCCAGACGACGAGCGCCTCGATCATTTCTTTCACCTTGGCCCTCGTCGCTTCGTCCGTGAGGTTGCCGCTCTCATCGAACTTATCCTGGATCATCGGGACCATCACTTCCGGCTTGTTCAGGGGGTGCATATCGAGGAAAATCATCATCTGGCGCAAGTGGTACTGGGCGCGCGAACCGCCGAGCATACCGACCGAACCGCTCATGATAGCAACCGGCTTGCCGGACCAGGCACTCTTCCCGTACGGGCGCGAGGCCCAATCGATGGCATTCTTCAAAACGCCCGATACGGAATAGTTGTACTCCGGCGTCACGAAGAGTATCGCATCGCTCATGGTAATCTTATCCTTCAGCTCTTTAACCGACGCCGGCAGGTTCGCCTCCCAATCCTGGTTATACAGCGGGAGCTGGCTGATATCGGCCATTCCCACTTCCGCGTCCTCGAATTGCATTCCCATCGCCGCTTTCAAAAGCTTCGTGTGGAACGACTCTTTCCTCAAGCTCCCCGAAATCCCTAAAATTTTTATCTTCTTATCCATCGTTTTACTTCTTTTTATCTTTTGCGTTTGACCTTTGCTTTTTGACATCGCCGACCAAATTCATCAAAAGGTCGAGCGTATATTTGGAATTTAAGGTGTAGAAGATCTCCTGCCCGCGCCGCTCGTCGATGACCAGGTTGCAGGCCTTCAAAACCTTGA
>JAKALR010000027.1 GCA_021824045.1 bacterium
TCGGAAACGTCAGAAATCATGAGGAAATTTTCGATTCTGGGATTCCTCACGTTTCCGCTCTTGCTTTTCACGACGATCGCCCTCCAGCCGACGGTGGAGCCGACGCTCTTCCGGAGTCCCGCGGATTTTTGGACCGACTTCCTTATCGTTTTCGGCATCGTGGTCATCCTTGCGGTCATCTTCAGGAAGAAACGCTGGCTGTAAAAGAAAATTTTTAATTTCCAATTTTTAATCAATTTTCAATATTTAAATTTTAAAAGCTAACCATAACCCATGTTTCTCTACAACACGCTTTCCGGCAAAAAAGAAGAATTCCAAAAACCGGCCGGACGCCCGGTCAGAATCTTTGTTTGCGGACCGACAGTCTACGACTCCCCCCACATCGGGAACGGCCGCACATTCGTCGCGTTCGACGCTTTCGTGAAATACTTAAGATCGAAAAACTGGGAGGTGTACTATCTCCAGAACATCACCGATGTCGACGACAAGATCATCACGCGGGCCCGCGAGGAAGGCGTCTCGTGGAAGAGTGTGGCGCGAAAATTCGAACGGATCTACCACGAGAACGAGAAGCAGCTGGGGATCGATTCCGTCACGAGATACGAGCGGGCTACCGACCACATCAAGGAGATTGTGGCGCAAACCGCAGCGCTCCTCGAGAAGGGCATCGCGTACATCATAGCGGATGACGGCATTTACTTCGACGTGTCGAAATTCCCCGACTATGGAAAGCTCTCCAAGCGGACCTACCTCGACGCCGAGGATTCGGTTTCGAGGATTGACGACAGCGTCAATAAAAGGCACCGGGGCGATTTCGTCCTCTGGAAATTTTCCAAACCGGGCGAACCCGTCTGGAAAACGGCACTCGGCGCCGGCAGGCCCGGCTGGCACATTGAGGATACGGCCATCAGCGGGAAATACCTTGGCGAGCAATATGATATCCACGGCGGAGCCATCGATCTCAAATTCCCCCACCACGAAGCGGAAATCGCCCAAGCGGAAGCCGCGTCCGGGAAAAAGCCGTTCGTGAAAATCTGGATGCATGCCGGCCACTTGCTCGTCGACGAAAAGAAGATGTCGAAGAGCCTGGGGAATTTCGTCACCTTGGAAGATCTCCTCAATGCCCATTCGGGGAATGCCTTCCGGTTCATGATCCTCTCCCACCACTACCGCTCCCCCATGAATTACACCGACGAGACCATGCAAAGCGCCGAGGCGGGACTGCAATCGATCGGCACGTTCATCGCAAAGCTGGATTTCGTCGCGGACAAAACAAAACATCAAACGCCCTCTCCGGACATCGGGGATGCCGCGGCGAGTTTGAAGGAAAGAGCGGGGAGCGCTTTGGACGACGACTTCAACACGCCCGAGATGTTCGGAACCATTTTCGAATCAATGAACTCACTTGAAGATTCGATCTGGAATCTGAGCGCGGATGACGCGAAAGCGTTGAAAAACGCGATTTTGACTCCTCTCGCTTCCGTCGGCATCGGATTTCCGAGGGTGAAAATACCGCTCAAAATCAGGCACATGGCGCGGAAGCGCGAGTTATTCAGGCAGAACAAACAGTTTGTCCAGTCCGATGACTTGAGAAATAAAATAAAAGACGTAGGATACTCTATAGACGATACGCCCTTGGGGCCGTTCATATACCGGAATTAATTTTCAATTATCAATTTCCAATTTTCATTGAATGTTACAATGTGAAAATTTTCAAACGTTTGGAAATTGATTGTAAATTGCAAAATTGTGAATTGTAAATTTTAGTCCCATGCCCAAAAAAGAATCCAACCAACTGAAGCTGCCGCCGCAGGACGTGGAGTCGGAGAAATCCGTCCTCGGAGCCCTGATGCTCGACAAGAACGCGATCATTAACGTCGCCGATTTTCTGTTGCCCAGCGATTTCTACGAATCGAAGCACCAAAAAATCTATGAGAGCATTATCAATCTCTGGGGAAAGGGGGAACCGGTGGATCTCCTCACGGTCTCCCATGAACTCAAGGGCAAGAAACAACTTTCCGACGTCGGCGGCATCGATTATCTCACGGAACTCGCAGACAGCGTGCCGACGTCGGCGCACGTCGTCCACTATGCCGAGATCGTGAAGGAGCAGCGCGTACGACGAGACTTGATCGCCGCCGCATCCGAAATCAGCGAAAAGGCATTCGGATTTCAGAGCTTCGAGGACCTTCTCGATATTGTCGAACAGAAGATATTCGGCATCTCGCAGAAATCGAGGCCGCAAAAATTCATCGCCATCAAGGACGAACTTCCCGCCGCGTACGAACGGATCGAAAAATTGCACCGCGGCGAAAAGGACAGCCTCCGGGGCGTGCCGACGTTCTTCTACGATCTCGATAAATTCCTCTCCGGCTTCCAGCCGTCCGACCTCATCATCGTCGGGGCCCGGCCTTCCTACGGAAAAACATCGCTCGTTCTCGACATTGCGCGGCAAGCCGCCGTCATGGGGAAGAAATCAATCGGCCTCTTTTCCATAGAAATGTCAAAGGAGCAGATTATCGACCGCTTGATCGCGGGACAGGCCCAAATTCCGCTCTGGCGACTCCGGACCGGGAAACTCGCCGACGGCATGGAATTTTCTCTGGTCCAGGAGGCGCTGAATGAGCTTTCGGACGCAAAAATCTTCATCGACGACACCCCCTCCCCCACCATCCTTCAGATGCGATCCATGGCGCGGCGCCTGCAGCTCGAATACGGCATCGACATGATCATCGTCGACTATCTCCAGCTCATCCAGCCGAGGACCGGCAACGACAATGTCGTCCAGCAGGTGACCGAAATATCGCGGGGCTTGAAATCACTGGCCCGGGAACTCAATGTCCCCGTCGTCGCCGTCTCGCAGCTCTCCCGGGACGTCGACAAGCGCGACGTGAAAATTCCGCGGCTCTCCGACCTCCGCGAATCGGGCAGCCTGGAACAAGACGCCGACGTCGTGCTCTTCATTTACCGGAAGGACAAGGCGATGTCTCCCATGGAAGAGGATATCGAGGATAACATTGTTGAGGTGATTATCGCCAAACACCGGAACGGCCCGACGGGCTCCGTCAAGCTCATTTTCGACAAGGAGAAGGTGAGTTTCAAAAATATGGATACAGCTCACGCCCCGCAGGAAGAACTGCAGTAACGGAGCGATCGCCATGATACCCGACGAAATAAAGCAATTCATCGATGCGTTTTCCCGGCTTCCCCTCTTGGGGCCGCGGCAAGCCACGCGGCTCGCGTTTTACCTCCTCGGGCTCGACAAGACCTCCCTCCAGGATCTTTCTTCGGCGCTGAAAAACCTCGCGAGTCTCGGCGTCTGCGAACGTTGCTTTTTTGTGAAAGTCGGAGGGCAAAAGTACTGCGGCCTCTGCTCCGATCCCAAGAGGAATTCCCGGAATATCGCCATCGTCGAGAAAGAGACTGATCTCCTGACGTTTGAAAAAATGAACAAGTGGAACGGGCACTACCTGGTCCTGGGGAAACTCGCCGAGCGGGGTATTTGGGAACAGAACCAAAAAACGCGCCTGGAGAAACTGAAGGAGCGGATTATAGGGGAACTCGGCGGTTCCGCCGACGAGATCGTCATCGCCCTGAACGCAACTTCCATCGGCGACTTCACGGCCGATATCATCCGGGAAGAATTTAAAACCTTATCAAAAAAAATAACCCGCTTGAGCCGCGGGTTGCCGACCGGAGGGGAAGTCGAGTTCGCCGACGAAACGACGCTCCTCCACTCATTCGAGAAGAGATCGTAATACTTCCCTTCTCTCCATGCCAGAGGATCAGGGAGACGAAAAAATGGGTAAGACTTGGCCAAGCGGCCCGGAGCGCACATTTTTTCGACTCGCTGATCCTCTTAAGCGTTTATTTTGCTGATAGTAACCTCGGTATAGTGCTGCCGATGTCCCTTCAGTTTTCGATATCTCGTCTTGGAATGATAACGAAAGATAATCTTCTTTTCATGGCGGCCGAGTGACGAAACCGTCGCCTCGACGGAGGCATTCTTCACATAGGGGGCTCCCACCTCGACCTTCTCGCCGGCAACGAGGAGGACATTATCGAAAGAAACGCTTTTCCCCTCTTCCGCGTCCAGCTTTTCCACCTTGAGCTTTTGGCCGGCCGAGACTTTGTACTGCTTCCCACCTGTCTCTATAATTGCAAAATCCATAATTTTATATTTTTTTCCGCCGGTCTGTTCCGCAGTCCCGCCGCAGGCGGATATTGCCGGGGTTTCTATGACCGCATTTTTTGCTCTATCAGTGTCCTCAGAATATCATACCGGCACTCCAAAAAGCAACCCCGCCGGTCCATGGACCGGCGGGGGTTATATGTTCTTCACTCAATCGATACTACCGTTCCGTGTGTTCTCTGAGTTTGCCGATCAGATGTGTTGCATAATCTTTCCCGCCCAAACCGAACGCCAAGCCGAAGGCAATGGCAAGCATGGCGATGAATCCGGTCACGAGCGCGTTCACGATCGCGACCGCGATGCCAAGCTGGGAAAGAGACGCCAAGAAGCCGAAAACGACGATGGCCCACCACGTGAGGGATCCCAAGAATCCGGCGCCATGGAGCTTGGAAGCTCTGACTGAACCGGAAACGAGATTCCGCAGGAAATGAGCAATGACGAATGCAGCAAGCATGATGAGGACGGCAACAATAACGTTCGGCACGTAGAGCAGCACGCTATTCAGGAACGAGGAAAGCGAGTAGAAGCCGAGAATGTCCGAAGCCGCGAGCAAGAAGACCACGACCAAGAACCAATACACCAGCTTCTTGAAGAACTTGCCGCTCTTCAAGGTCATGCCGGCCCTCTCGAAGTACTCACCCAGTCCCAGATTAGCGAGGAGCTTATCTAACTGAATCATGTCGATGATCCGTTCGACGAGCGTGCCCAACAGGGACGCTACGATA
>JAKALR010000028.1 GCA_021824045.1 bacterium
AAAGTGAAGAACCCTTTCCGAATAATCATGGGGTAAATGATCGCCGGTTTGCTACAATGATAGTAACGGGAAAATCTTATCCCCTTCCCTCTTCACTTTTGACCATATGGTCAAAAGTGAAGCAATAAAGTCGAACAAAATGAGGGAAAAAAAGAGGAGGATCGGGGGATATGTCAAAAACAGCTGGCGAAGCGTATAGAAACGCACGCGCCATCAGTAAATTTTTCGAGGGGACAGGCGAGATCGCGAATTCCCTCGTCGATGCGTTCGTCGAGGGTTATCGCTTAAATAAATATTTCAAACAAACCCTAATGCGGTTTGAGGAGCGTGGTCTTATCAAAAGAGGAAAAACCCATTGCCGGGTTACCCGAAAGGGTAAAGTATTCCTTTCAAGATACTGGAAGAGAAGCTATCAACGATCGGCAAAAGACGATACTCGATGGGACGGGAAGTGGCGCTTAATAAGTTTCGATGTGCCGATCAGCGACGATAAAAAGAGAAAAATCTTGAGAGACTCTCTTCGAGAATTAAATTTCTACCAACTACACAAAAGTGTATGGATCGCGCCTTATAAAATGACGAAAGAGTTTTGGAAATTTGTCGTACTCAACGAACTTCATAAATATTGTAAGATAATGCTCATCGAGGTTCTGGAGGGAGATGAGGAACTGAAAAAACATTTTGGATTATCTTGAGGCACTTCACTTTTTCCCATATGGGAAAAAGTGAAGGCGCGTAGAAGTGGGGGCGCGTAAACGTGCAAATTCGAACTCATTTACCCCGGAGGGTTCTCAAATTAAAAGTCGGTATCAGTAGACAAGGAATCCCACCCGGTAAGGGTGGGATTCTATAGTATTGACATCGTTCGCATACGCGAATTAGCAATTTCGCATTATCGTCGCGTAGCGACTACTGCACAATCATCTTTCCGACGACACCGGCGGCGGTATGCCCCGGGACATCGTCGTGGAATGAATAGGAACCGGCAGTGGTCGGCGCGTTGAAGGTGATCACCCTCGTCATCCCCGGACCGATACCGATCGCGACCGCCTGGAGCGATGAATCGTCGAAGCGGAATACGTGCGTCTGATCATCGGTCGCCGTCAGAGAAAGCGTCACCGCGGCGCCCGCCTTCACCGTGAAGGTCGAGGGAACGAATCCGCCAGCCGTCGAGACGTCAAGCTTGATCGCGCTCGCCGGAATATTGGCTGCGGCAATCGGAGCCGATTGCGAAGGTGCGGCTTCCGAGCCCGGAACCGCTGTATTGTCCGCGGTCTTGCCGGACGGAGCCAAAACCTCACCGCTTGAATTCACCGGGCTCGTTCCCGGAGCGGCAACGGTCCCCGACGCCGTCTGCGTCCCCGAAGTTTGGGTGGATGGCGCACCGCCGGTCAAGGACGACAGTCCTCCACCTCTCACGGCAAAGTAGATGACGATGAGCGCCACGATGATACCGACGACAATCCACGCGTAGATTTGTTTCTTGTTGTCCATAGTTACATTATAACATACAGACCTCCCGAGCGGCCGGAGTCTATCCCCGGATGGGGAGTGTTCGGGAGAATCATCATTTGCGCTCGACTCCACGCAAATAGTCGTAGATATTCAAAACCGCCTTCACCGAATCCCCGACTGAAATGTTGTTCTGCTTGTAGAGAACGTCGGTCACGTCTCCCGACGCCCAAATACCCTGAAGGGTCGTCTTTTGGGTCTTGTGATCGACGACGATTTCATTCATGTTGTCGATGTCGACCATTCCCCGCACGAGTTCTGAGTTCGGAACATTCCCGATCTCAACAAACACGCCTTGCACCGGGAGCGTCTTTACTTCCCCCGAAGTCTTGTCTAAATATTTGACGCCCTGCACCAACTTGCCGTCGCCAAAAACTTCCTGTACCTCGCCGTTGAAAATAATTTTCACTTTGGGGTTCGCCGTGATTTCATCCTGTGTCACCGGATCGCCTTTCAAAACATTGCTCCGCACGAGGAGCGTTATCGCATTGGCGTATGGGATTGAGTCGGCAACTCCTTCCAGGGCGGAATTTCCGCCGCCCACAACCACGATGTCCTTCCCGTTGAAAAGCGGGGCATCACAGGTCGAGCAGTAGACGACGCCATGTCCCTCATATTCCTTTTCGCCGATGACATTGAGCTTCTTCCGCGAGCTGCCGCACGTGAGGAGAATGGTCTTCGTCTCGAATGTTTTGCCGTTCTTGGTGGAAACCTTGAACGTCGAGATCGCTTGACCTCCCGAGCGGCCTTCGGTGCTCGGGAGGATCTGCGCGACAAGATCGCCTTCGTCGATTTCGATATCGGGGTGTGACTTCAAATGCTTCTCAAGCCGCTCCGCCAAGTCGAAACCGGAGATCTGGATGTCGCCAATCCAATTGCCGATCTCATTCGAAACGAGCGACTGGCCGCCGAACGTATCTGTCACGAGGACGGCTTTTATCTTTTTCCGCGCGGCATAGATGCCGGCCGCGACGCCGCCGGGCCCTCCGCCCACAATGACTAAATCATACATAATACGATGATTATATAATCATCAATGCCAAAGCTCAAATATTAGAATAACATCAATGATTCAGAAGATTTGGGCGGGCGGGGCGCCCCTGGTGCCCCGCCCGCCTGGAGCGCCGAAGTCTGCCTGCGCAGGCAGGGTGCTCGGGAGGTGTGCTATAATATCCCTATGAAATGGAATCATGTTGTTTTGGTGATTTTGGGCGTTTGGCTCATCATTTCCCCCTGGATCCTCGGATATTCCGCTTTGAATCTCCCCTCCTGGAATAACGTCCTCATGGGCGCGCTCATCATCATCTTCACCCTTTGGAACGCATCAACCGCCAAAGAGCAGTAACCCCCACACACCCAAGCAAAAGCATATTTCTTTTGAAGCTCCTGAAGGCTTACCCCTAATAATTTCATGCTAATCATAAACTTTCAATTAATCTACAAAAACATCCCGCACTTTTGCTTGGGTGTGGGGGTAAAGGTCTCTTAATGCCATAAGCTCACTGTTATGTACAAGTGTCCGGAATGCGGTTATACCTCCGCGGAACCAGGCGATTGCCCGATGTGCAATGTCCCCATGGTAGAAGTTGAAAACGGAGAAGAAGACTAACAAAAATCCGCCTGAGAAGTCAGGCGGATTTTTTTGTCGCTTATCTGCGGAAAGATCTCGTTCTTTCCCGGTGGCAATCCCTGCAAAGAAGCTTGTCAGCTCTCGCCGGATCAGGCTCGAACGGAAGTTCGGTGATATCTGCACCGCACTTCGCGCACTTCCAGTTTCCCTTGAACATCTGTTTCTGGAAACCGCCGCCGTTGTTCTGGTTAAAATCCATTTTGTTTGACCCACGCCCGGTCTGTTCTAAACTTTTTCGTTTATTTTCTTTTGGGCATAAGTCTTCCTAACGACCTTTTTCTACGCGAATCAGACAAAATGAATCGTAACTTCTTACTCTACTCACTTTGATGACTCCTAATAATATCGAATGAATTATGAATTGGACTCCTTGATGGCCTGGTTGATGGTAGCCTCGACACTTGTCAGAGATTGCGCACCGTCGATCACGTATTTCTTTCCGGCATTATTCACCACGATGGTGTAGGGCGTTCCCTGGCCGCCGGCATTGATGGCATCGTTGTATTCCTGCTGGATCAGCGCCTTGCCGTAGTCGCTCGCCTGGCAAGCCTCAAACTGCGTCACGTCCAAACCGATCTGGCCCGCGATTTTCGGAAGCTCGGTCGGATCCAAGCCATTGTTCGACGGCGTCACCGTGAACACTTGATTCACAAACTTAAAGAACGCCGTGTTACCGCCGAGCTTGTATGCACACTCCGCGGCCTGCGCTTCCGCCGGCGCTTTGGAATGGAGCTGAGCCAGCGGGAAGTGCCGATAGACCAGCGCGACCTGATCGCCGTAGATTGTCATGGCCGCATTCAATGTCGCATGGAATTCTTTGCAGAACGGGCATTCCAAATCGGAATACTCGATGATCTTCACCGGCGCATTCGGATTGCCGTCGATGTGATCGGCTGACGTGACCGGCGGAACATTGATGGTCCCCGCGTCGCCGGACGCGGCGCCGAGGTTCGCCTGATTGGCGGCCGCCGTGTCGGGCTTCTTGCCGGCGTTATAAATCAAAGAAACGGAGACGAGAAGCGCTGCGATTAAAATACTCGCGGGAAGAAGCCAATCTCTTTGCTTTTTCTCCGCCTGAGGAATCTCTGGTTCCATTTGATTAAAGGATATATCTCCCCTATCATTAAGTCAATACAACGAGCCCTCGTGAGGCCAAGGGGTCTCCCGAGGGCCAAATAGTATGGATAAAATCAAATCTCTTCTCCTGGAAAACAGGACGGCAAAACAGACGTTTTTTAAGAATTCTTTCTGGCTCATCGCGGGAAACTTGGCGAGCAAACTCATGCGCGCCGTTCTCATTATTCTCGCCGCGAGGATCCTCCAAACCGAGGGGTACGGCATCTACGCCTACGCCCTCTCCTTCGCGGGATTCTTCACCATCTTTTCCGACATCGGCCTCTCGGGGCTCCTCACCCGCGAACTCACAAAACACA